>DASSPT010000123.1:0-22379 GCA_035699465.1 Gemmatimonadota bacterium | reverse complement strand
CAGAAGCGCCATGGGATACCCCACCGGCCAGTCCAGCTCGGGCATGAAATGGAAGTTCATTCCATAGATACTGGCGATCAGCGTCGGCGGAAGGAACACGACCGCGGCGACGGAGACGATCTTGATGATCGCGTTCTGCTGGATGTTGATCAGTCCCAGCGTCGCATCCAGCTGGAAGTTGATGCTGCTGGCCAGATAGGAGGCATGGTCGCTAAGAGAAACCACGTCCTTCGACAGCGTCTCCAGGCTGCGCCCTGAAGACTGGTCGACTGTCCCCTCATCGGGACGGGAAAGGAACGTGATCACGCGACCGATGCTGACGAGACTCTCACGAGCTCGCGAGACGAGCCCCTGCTCGTGACCGATTCTCCGCAGCACGGCCTTGAAGTTCACGTCGGGTGCCCCGTTTCCCTCGCTGAAGACCTCCCGCGACAGCTGATCCATCTCTTGCTGCACCCGCTCGAGGATGTCGGCAAGCCGATCCACGATGGCGTCCAGCAGGTCCGTCAGCACCGCTTCACCGGTCCCGGAAGCGACCCCCTCTCGCTGCACCTGGCTGGCGTAGGCGTGAAAAGGCAGTGTGTCGGCGTAGCGGAGAGTCACCAGCCGATGACCGGCGAGAACGAATGTGACCGGATCACTCACGGGGTGGGGTGTCTCCGAGCCCACGATCAACGTCGCCGTCATGATGAGGGCGCCGGCTTCCTGGTAGAGCCGGCTGGAGATTTCGATCTCCCGCATCTCCTCCCGGTTGGGCACGTCCAGCCCCAACATGTCCTCGATTTTCTTCTCCTCTTCGGCGGTAGGGTCCAGGGCGTCGATCCACAGAGCATCCGCAGGAAGGGCCTGATCGGGCTCGATCCCAACGGAGGAGAGAATTCCGTTCTGGTGGGAGTAGGCCTTCAACATGGCGCGCTGAACGTGGAGGACGGCGGTGAGCTGGGGAGGCGGATGGCGGAAGCTATTGGACGCGATCCATGAGATCGAGCGTCATCGCGACAATACCAGCCTCTGGCCCACGCGGATCACGTCGCGATCGCCGAGATCGTTGAGCGCGATCAGCTCGCCCACCGACAGGCCGTACCGCGCGGCGATCGAGGTCAGGGTGTCTCCTCGCTGAACGGTATGGACCCTGGCCGCGAGAGCCGTTTCGGACGCCGACCGCGCCGAGCGCGTGTCCCGGCTCGCGCCAGCCGAGGCCAGCTGGAGCGGCGCCTCCCTGCCGTATCCAGGCGGAACCCGCAGGCGGAAGCCGGCGGGAACCGCGCGGCGACCCGCCCAGACGTCGTCGGTGAGGGAGGGGTTCAGCTGCCAGAGGCGATCGGCCTCGACCTGCACTGCGCTCGCCACGTCGCGCAGCGGCATCGCGACCGGCATCGGGACGACGTCGAACTCGAGCGCGCGGAAGGGATCGTGCATGCCGAAGTACTGCTCGGCATGCTCCGCCACGTAGAGCGCGGCCAGAAACTCGGCATAGAAGTTCTTGCTAGCGAAGCCGAACGCAGGTCCGTCGTAGAGTCGCCGGATCGTCATGTAGTCGTTGGTGCCGACCTGCTGAACGGCGCGCCGCATCCCGTAGTAGCCGTGATTGTACGCGGTCAGCGCCAGCGGCCACGAGCCCAGGCCCCGGTAGTTGTGCTTCAGGAGCCGCGCGGCGCCGCGCGCGGCGATGATCGGATCCAGCCGCTCGTCGACCGTGGCGTCCACGCGCATGTACAGGCGGCCGGTCCCCGGCATGAACTGCCACACGCCCGCGGCGCCGACCTTGGATCGCGCCTCGATGTTGAACGTCGACTCGACCATCGGTAGCCAGGCGATCTCCTCCGGCACGCCCTCTTCGCGGAAGATCTCCAGGATGTGCTCGCGGAACTGCCCGGCGTGGATCAGACCGCGCTGGAACTTCTCCCTCAGGCCGCGCTGGACGCGGATGCGGTCGGCGGCCTGGCGCCAGCGCGCCGGGTTCCCGAGCTCCCCGAAGGCGTCGTACACCTCGCGGTACTCGCCACTCAGCGTTCGCGGATCGGGGTTCCGGGTGGCCAGGTCGAGCAGGATCCGGCGATAGCGGTCGATGATCGCTTCCTGCGCCGCCTCGTTCGCGCGGAAGCCGGCGGGAGTCTCCGATTTCTTCTGGTCGATCGTCAGGTAGACGATTCCCAGGTCGTCCCGGTCGTGGAACGTCACCTGGTCCTCGCTCCATTCTCCGTAGACCCGCTTCCAGAACTCGACGGCCCGCTCGAGGCCCACAGGGACGGCGAACGTGTCGTCGTCCGAGGTCTGGGCGTTCGCCGCACGCGAAGGCAGGACAACGGACAGGGCCAGGATCGCCCACGCGAGGCGGGCGGGCGACATGGAAAGGAATCGGACCATGGGAATCCGCGGCATGCCGTTCATACTCTCGTGGGGGGGAGAAGGTTCGCGTTCAGGCGCACCGGGAGTCGTCCGAGGGAGGGAAGCGAGCCGCGCAGGAAATCGATCGCCGCTCGCTGGCTGGCGGGCGCCTCTCCAAGAGTCCAGACGACGCAGGGCGGTGCCTCGAGCTCGTTCACGATACGCGGGTTCGAGAACACGATCAAGACCGCCTCGCTCGCGTCGTCGGTCGCGACCCGAACGGCCTCGCGAGCCGCCGCCGACAGCCCAGCCCTCCCCTTCCAGGCGCGGACGGGGCTGAAGACCGCGCACGCCACCCATGCGCGGGCGCACTTCTCGCGCACCGTGGCGATCGCCGCCAGCACAGCGTCGGAGCCGGTGCTCGTGTCCACCAGGAGGAGCTCCTTCGCCGCCGAGGGCGCGAGCTCCTCCTGGAGGACGATCTCGTCGCGCCCGATCCCTCCGTCTAGAACCACGACCCATTGCGCGCGGTCGGGCCACGCGGGGCCGGTCGGCGGAGCGGGCGGGTCGGCGACGATCGCGGCCCCGGCGACGGCCTCCGCGAGCGGCGCGGCCGATGTGGCGATGGGCGCGCCGCCCCCGGCCGCGTCGGAACGCGCGCTCGCTCCCGCGCTCGCGGCGCCGCCGATCGCCCAGCGCTTCAGCGCGAGCAGGCGGTCCGCCGCCTGCTCGCAGGTGGAGCGCAGCTCGGGCTCCGCCTCCAGCGCCGCGGACAGCTCCGCGTGCACGCGCTCGGGCTCGGGCGGATAGAGAAGCCAGTCGACGCCGGCTTCGAGCGCGCGCCGGGCCGCGACCGCAGGGCTCTCTCCCGTCACCGCTCCCATCATGAGGGCGTCGCTGCACAAGAGCCCCTCGAATCCCCACTCGCGCCGCAGGAGCCCGGTCGCGAGCGCCGGCGAGAACGTGGCCGGTCGATCGCGCGCGCCATCGGGCTCGAGCGCAGGGAACGCGACGTGCGCGCTCATCGCGAGCCGCGCGCCGGCCGCGATGCCGGCCCGGAACGGGATCCAGTCGGACGCCTCCAGCTCCTCGCGCGACGCCTCGACCACGGGAAGCGCCTCGTGGCTGTCGACCGTCGTTCGCCCGTGGCCGGGAAAGTGCTTGACGGTGGCGGCCACGCCGGCGGACTGCAGGCCCTCGACCGTCGCCGCGACGATCGCCGCCGCGAGCTCCGGATCGTCGCTCGCCGCGCGGTCGGCGACGATCGGGTTCGCGGGCTCGAGCGCGAGGTCGGCGACCGGCATGAAGTCGACGTGAAAGCCCGCCGCGGCGAGCTCGCGCCCGATCTCGCGCCACGCCGCGCGCGCCAGCGAGGGATCCCCCGCCGCGCCGAACGCCATGTAGGACGGGAAGCGCGTGCCTGCGCGCGGAAACTGCTGGCCGAGGCCGCGCTCGAAGTCCCCGGTCACGAGCGGCGGGATCGGGGAGCGCTCGCGCGCCTCGGCGAGGAGGTCGGCGGTTGCCGCGAGGTCGCCGCCGAACACGATCACCCCGCCCCAGGCGTGGCGATCGAGCGAAGAGAGGAACGCCTCGCGCGCGGCAGGGTCGCCGCGATAGTCGCGGAGCGCGACGCAGACGAGCTGCCCCGCGATCTCCGCCGCCGACAGGCGCGCCGCGGTCGGGAAGGCGAGGGTCACGCGCCGTCCAGGGGCGGCGGCAGCGCGAGCTTGCCGAGCCGCGCAGGGTGGCGGGCGCCGGTCGCGCCCGGCATCGCCACCGCGCCTCCGAGGGCGCTCTCGTACGCCAGGATCGCGAACGCGACCGCTTCCTTGTGGTCGCCGTCCAGCCCGGCCTCGTCGACGGGCAGGACCGCGCGCGGGGCGAGGCGGCGGGCGAGGCCCTCCATGAGCGCCCGGTTCCGCCGGCCGCCGCCCGATACCAGGACGCGCGCTCCTTCCGGAACGGGCGGCGTGCCCGCCTGTCCCTCGAGCGCCCCCGCGACCGACTCGACCGTCACCGCGGCCGCGGTCGCGAGCCGGCCGCGCGCCTCTCCATGGCTCAATCCCTCCAGGGGACCGAACCGCTCCTCCGTCCAGGCGCGGCCGAAATGCTCCCTTCCCGTCGACTTGGGCGCCGGGAGCGCGAAGTACGGATCGGCGAGCGCGGCGGCGAGCCGCGCCTCTTCGACCTCGCCCGCCGCCGCAGCTTCTCCCCCCTCGTCGTGCGCCTGGCCGAGGAGCCGCGCGGCCAGGTGGTCGAGGGCCATGTTGCCCGGCCCGGTGTCGAAGGCGACCACGTCCGTGATTCCCGCCGCCGGCGGCAGGAGCGTGACGTTAGCGATGCCGCCCAGGTTCAGGCACACGGTCCAGCGGTCGGCGAGCGTGAAGAGAACCCAGTCGGCATAGGGGACGAGCGGCGCGCCCTCGCCACCGGCGGCGACGTCGGCGGGACGGAAGTCGTGCCAGACGGGAAGCCCCGTCCGCTCGGCGATCTCGGCCGCCTCGCCGATCTGGAGCGTGCAGCCGACGCCGCCCCGCGCCCCCCGCGGATCGTGCCATATCGTCTGGCCGTGGCTTCCGACGAGCGCGACGTCGGCGCGCTTCAGCCCGGCCGCTTCGATCGCTGCCCGCGCCGCGTCGGCGAACGCCGCGCCCACCAGGACGGACAGCCGCGCCACGCCTGGCGCGTCGAGGTCTTCCGGGCGCCGGAGCTGTGCGGCCACGGAATCCGGATATGCCCACGCGGCGGTGCCCAGCACGTCGCAGCGGAGGGATCTTCCGCGCCCGCTCAGCCGACAGCACGCGGCGTCCACGCCGTCCGCGCTCGTGCCCGACATGAGCCCCAGGACGACCACGCCCTTCCTCGTGCGGAGCGATGCGGCGAGCCGCTCCAGCGGTGTGGATGGTCCATTTTCCAGGGGGGCGGCGGTCATTCGACCCCAACGTAGACGGGGCTTCCTCCCGGGCCAACCCGGTCCGTGGTCGGAGTCCCGGAAAAATTTTCCGGCCACGGAACCCCGCGGGCGCGGCAGCGGTATGGAGAGCAGGAAACGCCGCCGCCGTCGAATAGCAACCGCGGCCCCGCGGTGGTGGCGTCAGAAAGCCCCCTTCCACGGAAGGGGGCTTTCGCTTTCCTGCGGCCTGTGTATGCTCGGGCGGGAAGCACGCGCGTCGCCGATGCGCGGCCATGAGAGATAAACCGGGAGGTGAGGATGAGCGTCCACAAGGTGATCGAGATCAAGGCGCAGTCTCCGGAGGGATGGGAGGACGCCGCGCGCCTGGCGGTGGCCGAGGCCAGCGAGACCGTGAAGGGGATCAAGGGAGTCTGGATCGAGGGGATGCAGGGGGTGGTGGAAGGCGGGAAGATCACGGCGTACAGGGTGAACGCGAAGATCACGTTCGAGGTCGAGACCAGCCGCTGAGCCAGACGATCTCCGGGGCGCCTGTCTTCCGGGCAGGCGCCTTTCGGGTCCGCTACTCCTCCCACGCCTTCCGCAGGAACCCTCCCGCTTCGTCGAGCAGCCGCTCGGCTTCCCCGCGACTCACGTCGCGGCGCCGCATGACGAGCGCGGTCTTGACCCTTCCTCCGGAGGCCTCCAGCAGCTCTCCCGCCTCCTCGTAGCCGACTCCCAGCAGTTCGCGGAGGATCCGCCGCCCCCGGTCTTCGAGCTTGGCGGCGGTGACCCGGAGATCGACCATCAGGTTCCCGTACGTCTTCCCGAGCCGCACCATCGCGGCCGTCGTCACCATGTTGAGCACGAGCTTGGTCGCCGTGCCCGCCTTGAGCCGGGTCGAGCCGGCGATCGCCTCCGGGCCGGTCAGAGGCGCCACCACGACGTGGACTTCGGACGCGATCGGCACGTCGGCCGGCGGCACGCAGGTCAGGAACACCGTCGCGGCGCCGCGCCGGATCGCCTCCCGGAGCGCCCCGATCACGAACGGCGTCGTCGACCCCGCCGCGATCCCGAACACGACGTCGCGCGGACCGACGTCCCGCTCGGCGATCGCGGCCGCGCCCTCCTCTGCGGAGTCCTCGGCCCCTTCGCGCGAGCGCCACATGGCCTCCGGCCCGCCCGCCAGGATCGCCTGGACCAGGATAGGGTCCGTACCGAACGTCGGCGGGCACTCCGCCGCGTCGAGGACGCCCAGCCGGCCGCTCGTCCCGGCGCCCACGTACACGAGGCGCCCGCCGCGCTGAAACGCGCGCACCACGGCGTCCACGGCCGCGGCCACGTCGTCCAGCACGATTCCCACGGCCTCCACCGCAAGACGATCCTCGGCGTGGAGCCGGTCGAGGATCGCCCGCGGCTCCAGGGTGTCGATGTCCGCGGTGCGGGGGTTGTTCCCTTCGGTGGGCAGCCGCGAGCGGTCGACGCTCACGCGCTCACCCCCCGGCCGGCCGGGTGCTCGACCCGGCCCCTCAGGGGAAGTCGAGAACGTCGACCTGAACGGTCCGTTCCACGCAGAGCCTGGCGGCCTGACCGGCCTCGCAGATCGTGACCCGGTACAGCGGATCCCGCGCCGCCTCCTCGGAGATCGACGCCACCGTGTCCTCGGGCTTTTGCAGCAGCAAGGTGGCCAGCAGATCGAACGACTGGTTCTGGTTGGCCTCTTCGAACCTCACGGTGAGCGGGTAATTGACGAGCCTCGCCTCCGTTACCCGGACCTCGAGCTCGACCACCTGCTTCGTCGGAACCGACTGCGGCGCCGTCAGCGAGAATACGAGCTCCTTGTTCGCGGGGCCGGACGGGCCATCGTCGTCGGCGCAGCCTGCGAGAGCGGCCAGCAGGGCGGCGATCCATACCCAGGTCGTGTGCTTCACAACCCACCTCCGTTCGTGACGTAGTGCAGTACGTCGAACTTCGTCAGGATGCCTACGAACTGTCGGCCCCTGCACACCAGGAGCGCGCTGTCCCCTGACGTCAGATGCCCGATCACGAGCTTCATGCTCGCCGATTCGTCGACAGTGGGGAACGGCGGCTCCAAGTAGGCGGAGAGCGGCCGGTCGATCGCCTCCGGCTCGGCCAGGACCCGGTTCAGGAGCGCGCCCTCCGACAGGCTGCCGAGCTGCTCGCTGTCGGAGATCACCGGGATCTGACTCACGTTGTACTTCTCCATGAGACGCAGCGCCTCGCGAACCGTGGCCTTGTCGTCGATCGCGATCAGAGGCGGCGCCTCGGCCCGCGCCTTGCGCTCGAGCAGGTAGGCGACCTCGACCCGCTCGTCCTCCAGCATGCGATTCTCCCGCATCCATTCGTCGGAATGGAACTTCGAGAGGTATCGCTCCCCGACATCGCAGAGCATGGTCACGACGCAACGCTCCGGATCGTCCAGCTCTCGTGCCAGCTCGAGCGCCACGTGCGTGACCGTGCCGGACGAGCCGCCGACGAAGAGCCCCTCTTCGCGTGTCAGCCTGCGCGCCATGCGGAACGATTCCTTGTCGGCAACGTTCCGGATCTCGTCGACGTACTCGATGTCGAGCGTCGCGGGGATCTTGTCCATTCCGATTCCCTCGACCATGTATGTCTTCCCTTCGCCGACCTCACCCGTTTCCTTGTAGCGCTTCAGGATCGATCCGACGGGGTCGGCGCCGACGACCTTCACGTCCGCGTTCTGCTCCTTGAGATAGCGGCCCGCGCCACTGATCGTGCCGCCGGTTCCCATGCCCGCAACGAACGCCGCGACCCTGCCCTCTGTCTGCCGCCAGATCTCGGGGCCCGTGGTCGCGTAGTGAGCATCGGTGTTGGCGCGGTTGTAGAACTGATCGGAGAAGACCGCGTTGGGAGTCTCCTCGGCGATCTTGCGGGCAGTGTTCAGGTAGTAGTCGGGATGATCGGGCGGGACCGCGGTCGGCGTGACCACGATGCGCGCGCCGAACGCCTTCAGCAGCCGCTGCTTCTCGAGGCTCATCTTGTCGGGCATCACGAACACGCACTTATAGCCTTTGATCGCCGCCGCCATCGCGAGCGCGAGGCCGGTGTTGCCCGCCGTCGCCTCGACGATCGTGCCTCCGGGCTTGAGACGGCCCGACTTCTCCGCCGCCGCGATGATCGGCACCCCGATGCGGTCCTTGACGCTACCACCCGGGGTCAGATGCTCGGCTTTCGCGTACACGGGTGTCCGGATCCCGCGCGTCACGCGGTTGAGGCGGATCAGCGGGGTGTTTCCGAGCCCCTCGAGAACGTCGTTATAGACGCGCCGGGACGGGTCGTGGAGGTCGAGCGGCATGGCTCGGGCGAACATAGATTGCGGTTCCGACCCCAGCAAGGAGGCGGCGTGGTAGCTGAAGAACCGCGCATGCGCATCGATCCCGCGATGCCGCGCGATATCGGCGAGCTGCTGCCGCTGATGCGCGAGTTCTACGCCGGCGAGCGGCTGCCGTACGACGAGGCTGTTGTGCGCGACGCGCTTGGAGAGCTGTGGGCCGAGCCGCTCCATGGCGGTGCGTGGCTCGCGCGCGTGGGCGAAGAGGCGGAGGGCTACGGGGTTCTCTGCTGCGGCTTCAGCCTCGAGTACGGCGGGCGGGACGCGTTCGTCGATGAGCTGTACGTCCGCCCCGGCTGGCGCGACCGGGGGATCGGGAATCGCCTCCTCGACGCGATGGAGGAGTGGTGCCGCGCGAGGGGGGTGGCCGCCATCCATCTCGAGGTCGATCACGACAACCCGGACGGGAAGCGGCTCTACGCGCGGCGCGGATTCGTCGATCATCAGCGCCATCTCATGACGAAGTGGCTGAACCGCTGACGTGCCACCGCCGCCCGAGACGCCCTATCATGCTGTCATGCCGACCTGCGGCCGACTGATCCTCGCGCTACTGACCCTCGCTCTGGCGGCCTGCTCAGCGTCCCCGGCCACCGGCCAAGTCGAGATAATCGAAGTCGGCCGCTACAACTTCACGGGCGGCGAGAGCCCCGACCCGCGGCTCGTGGCCGAAGAGCTGAGCGGCTTCGCACGCATGGAAGGCGATCGCTACGTGGCCGTCGGGGATGATCACGCGGCCCTGTATTTCCTCGACATCGCCCTCGACGAGGAGTCGGGACGCGTGCGGTCGGTTTCCTTCGGCCGTCCGATTCCGATCCTCGACTACGAAGGCCGGTCGCTCACGGGCCGCGGGCAGAGCGCCGATCGAGAGGACGTCGTCTACAATCCGCAGCATGGAACCGTATGGATCGCCGACGAGCGCGACTTCGGCGACGTGGCGCGGCCTTCGCTGGTCGAGCTGGATCCCGAGGGTGGCCGCGAGCTGAGCCGGCTCGTTCCCGAGGGCGAGGGCCCTTTCTCGGTGTATGCGGCGATCCGCGCGAACTACGGTTTCGAGGCTCTCGCGCTCGACGAGGACGACCAGAGGTTGTGGACCGCGAACGAAGAGGCCCTCACGATCGACGGCTCACTCGCCTCGCCTTCCGCGGGGTCGATCGTGCGCCTCCAGGAGATAGACATAGCGCAGGGACCCGGTAGGCAGTACGCGTATGTCACCGACGCCATCGAACACGCGATCACCGGTCCTCCCGGCGCCCTAGGGGAGGATCGGAGCGGCGTTTCCGCCCTCTTGCCGATCGACGATCATCGCCTGCTGGTGCTCGAGCGAGGGCTGGTCGGGGACGACTCAGGCATGGCGGGCTTCCGGATCCGCATCTACCTCGCCGACATCGAGGTCGCGACGGACGTGTCGGCGGTGTCGTTCCGCTCGGGCCTCGCCGGGCGGACCGATTGGGCGCCGGCCAGCAAGACATTGCTCTTCGAGCGGCGGTTCGGGCTGCCTGTGTCGAATTTCGAGGGCATGGCGTTCGGCCCCCGGCTGGCGAATGGCGAGAAATCCGTTCTCCTGATCGCCGACAACGGCGGCGGTACGTGGCAGTCGATCTACGCTTTGAGGCTGCGCGAGGACTCCTAGCCGGGGGTTCACCCGCACGGTATGATCGGTTCCATGCACTCACGCTCCTTCGCGTTCACGGCCTTCCTCGCGCTCGCCGCCTGCGGTCCGGGCGCCGTCACCGATCCGCTGCGCGATGGCTTCGACGACGATCCCCGGCCCGTACTGGGGGCGTGGCTGGCCCGCAACGAGACGCCTCCGGGACAGTTCGACGCGCTCGTCGAGCGGGCTCCCGGCAGGCTGTCGGGCTTCTTCGAGTTCGAGCTGTGGGGTCGGTGGTGGATCGTGCACTTCCGCGACGCGACCTGGGACGGCGAGACGATCCGCTTCGTCGAGCCGACCGACTTCGGCCAGCGCGAGGCCGACTCGCTCGTCTACTGGGAGGCGCGCTTCGTCCCGGCCCGCCCGGCGCCGAACCCGACGGACGCGCAGATCCTCTTGAGCGCCTCGTTCGGTCCCGGGCGAACCTGCTGCATCCTCACGATGTCGTATCAGCGACCGGAGGAGATCGCCGGCGGACTTTCCTCGCGGTAGGATCCCGCGGGTAGCGGGACGGCGGACCGCAGGATCGGATAGCGAGCGGCACCCTCCAGCGCTTCGTCCAGGATGTTCCACGTCACGAGCCCGTCGTCGCTGCGCGGATCCAGCAGGTAGAACGCCAGCCGACCCAGCGGCTGCGCCGTCGGCACGACGACCGTTCCCGCCGGCAACTGTTCCGTGCGCGTTTCCCAGCGGCCCTCGAGCGTCCGCTCCCGGTGCTGCTGGAACTCGCGCTCCGCTTGCGTCGAGCTGGTGATCACGAACGCCTCCGCCTCGATCGTCAGCGGTTCGACGAGCGTCAACATCCTGACACCGTGCGCGGCCAGGCGATCGATCGCGGGGTCGAGATCTCCGGGCACGATCCAGATGGCGGGTACCCGCGAGATCTCGGTCCCGCGGAACGCCGTGCAGTCCGGCATCGATTCCGGGCGCTGGACCGGCAGGCGCCGGAGCATCCGCTCGCCCGTGTATGGGTGGCGCTCCGCCGCCACCTCCCCCATCAGGACCTCGACCTCCGCGCCGCAGACGTGCTCGGCGCGGACGGGCAGATCCGCGCCGGACAGGTCGCGCGCGTCGGCCGTCTCGGCCAGGCGCCGGGTCTCCGTCGCGTGCCGGGCGGCGAAATCGAGCAGCGAGACGACGAACGCGCGGGTGACCGCGATCCGCTCCTCGAAGGGCAGATAGGAGTAGGCCTCGGAGAGCAGGCCGAAGCGGTTCCTCAGCCCCTCGTAGTTGCTGCCGAATCGCGGCTGGTGGCTGAAGGTGTACCAGCCGCGTGGCGCGTCGAAGCCGTCGTCCTGCGGGAGGTTCCCGTAGTGCCACACCGACCACTCGGACGCCAGCTCCACGGTGACTTCCGGCAGCCACCGCTCGCGCGCGAACGCGGCGATGCCGGGATCGGTCCCCGGATGGAGCGGCGGCGAGTACGTCAGGTGATAGCCATGGTAGGTGCCGTTCGTCGTGTGGAGGTCGATCGTGACGTGCGGGTCGTACTCGGTGAACAGCCGGATCAGCGATCGCGCCTCGGGTGTCTCCAGCTTCATGTAGTCGCGGTTGAGGTCGAAGCCCTGCGCGTTCGGCCGCTGGCCCATGCCCCCCACGGGACCCAGCTGATCCGGCCGGTTGTCCAGCCGCACGCGCTCGTTGCCGTCGGCGTTGTAGATCGGCGCGAAGAGCAGGACGAGGGAGTCCCGCCACGCCGCGTGATCCCCGGCCGCGATCTCCCGCAGGAGCTCGAGGACCGCCTCCTTCCCCTCGACTTCCCCGGCATGGATGTTGGCCATGACGAGCACGCGGGTCTTTCCCGTGGATCGCGCCGCCGCGGGCGTCGCGGCCGCCGCACCCCACACCGCGAGCGGAAGCCGCCTCCCCTCGAAGGAGTAGCCGAACGATCCGACGTGGACGTCAGCGCCTGCCTCCTGGACGGCGTTCAAGAACGACGCCACGTCGTCGTACGACGAGGTTTCGACGTATCTCGTCGCCTCGGCCCTGGTGAGCGGCACCGGGGGCCCGCCGCCGGAAGGCTGCAGACCTGCCGCAGCAGAGGGAATGGCGAGCAACGCCAGGACGGCGCCGAGCCCCCTCATCGCACGCGGATCTCCCCCTCGAGCAGTGTCCACGGTCCGAAGCGCGGTCGGCCGTACCCGCCCGCTTCCACCGCGAACGTCCCGTCCAGCCGGTAGTCCAGCCGGTCGCCGCCGATCGCCGCGCGCGCGATCCCGGCGAGAGACGGCAGGTCGTCGAACCCGATGGAGACGTCGAGCGGGATGACCGTGTCCTGAAAGGCGACGAGAGGCAGGCCGAGCGGAAACTCGACATCGATCACGCCGGCGTCGGCGATCGAGAGATCCCCGGCCACTTCGGTCAGTCGAAGGCCGAACCCGTTGGGGTTTTCGACGTGCGCCCAGAGGCGAAGCGCTGCCCCGCCCAGGGGACGACCCGCGGACGGCTCCAGCAGCCGCAGCTCCGTGCCGCGGTCGTCGGCCGACTCGAACCGGAGCGCCAGGATCCCGAGCGACTCGAGCGCGGCACAACCCAGCGCGGTTGTGACGGCCAGCGTCGCGATGGCGAACGCAGCGCCGGAACGCCGCTGGTCCATTTGTGGATGCGGATCGCGCATGCCCGTGATCTTAGCCATCGTCGCTTGAACGAGCGACCCGCCCGGCGCGTCGGGCAGGGGACAATCCCGACGTCTTCCCGAAAGGACTTCGTGCTCGCGCGCATTCTCGCACTGGCGCTTCTCGCTCCTCTTCCGGCCGCCGCCCAGGAAACTCTCTGGCCGGAGCCCCGCTCCTCGCATTCCATGGCCTGGCATTCCGGCCTGGGCGTGGTCGTCCTGTTGGGAGGCGTCGTCGAGGGCCCGCGCGGCGCATGGATGTGGGGCTGGGACGGCATCAACTGGTCGGTACTCGACACCGTCGGCCCGGGAGACCGGGCGCACTTCGGGTTCGCGTACGACTCCGGCCGCGAACGCCTCGTGCTTCACGGAGGGTTCACGATGCCGGGCGGATCCCGCGGGGATCTAGTCCCTCAAGGAGACACCTGGGAATGGGACGGGAGCGCGTGGAGCCGGGTGACCGATGGCGGCCCCGGCGTGCGCGATCACACCGCCATGGTCTACGATCCCGAGCGGCGCGTCGTCGTCCTTTTCGGTGGCGGACGACCAGACCATACCCTTCTGGACGACACCTGGATCTGGGACGGCGCCAGCTGGCGCGAGATCGAGGCACCGGGCCCTCCGGCGCGCTCCACCCACCGGCTCGTGTGGGACGACAGCCGTAAGGCGGTCCTCCTGTTCGGCGGTTGGGGCGCGGAGGGCCTGCTGGCCGACACGTGGGCCTGGGACGGTCGCGCCTGGTCCGCGTTGTCCCCCGGCCCGTCGCCTCGTTTCGCGAGCCGGATGGCGTACGACGCGGCCCGAGGCTCGACCGTGCTCTACGGCGGCCGCGGAGACGGCGGGGACTTCGCCGACACGTGGGTCTGGGACGGCGCGACCTGGAGCGAGCGCGCGGTGCAGGGACCCGGACCGCGCAACGTCCACGAGATGGCGTACGACCCGCTCCGCGAGCGCGTCGTGCTGTTCGGGGGATACCTCGCCGGCGAGACGTTCGCGGACCTCTGGGAGTGGGACGGCGAGTCGTGGGAGCAGATGCTCCCGGACTGACCCCGGGATCGGGCGCACGGAGCGGGGCTCAGTCCCCGTCGGTGGTTCGGCGATGCTCCTCGAGAAACGCTACGGTCGCGGCGATGATCGCCGCGTGGATCTCGTCCCCGTCGGAATCGTCGAGACCGATGGCCGGCACCGCGAGCCCGTGCGCCGACAGGGGACCGAGATCCGTGAAATCCTGGTGCACGGCACCCGGGACGGTCTCGACCAGCACGGGCGCTGCGAGCGACTCGAGCGCCGAGAGGTCCTTGCGCGCCTCGTCGGGCGCCCGGATGTGCAGGACGGGCGCGCCCGCGCGTTCGGGATGCCATCCGGGAAGCGAGACATACACCGGCACGCGATCCGCGAAGCCGATCGACCCGTCCAGGCTGACCACCGCGGACACCGTCGTGTCGGCCATCGAGTACAGGACCGCCACCCCGCCTCCGAAGCTGTACCCGACGACATAGGGCCGGGACGGATCGACGAAGTCGAGCGATTCCGCGAGCGACACCACCACCCTCAGATCCTGGAGCTGCGCATCGATGTCCGCGGCTCCGAATTCCATCGCGCGCTCTCGCGCGCCGAGGCCTCCCGTCGACAGGACCGCCCAGCCACGGGACGCGAGCTCCTCCCCCAGCATGGCGTGCATCGCCGGCGAGTCGTCTCTGCCAACCGGCAGGAGCACGAGCGGGTGGCGACCCCGCGCCGCCGGGACCTCCTCGCATGCGCGCAGCGGGAACCGGAGCGCACTCCGCGCGGCGGTCGTATCCCCTTCCAGCGAGCCGATCCAGGCGACGAACTCGTTGCGGCCCATTTCCGCGCGTTCGGCGTCCAGCGGGTCGTGTCCGCCTTCGACCCCCACCCACTGCACGACCTCGCCCCATGTCATGGGCCGAGGGCAAGAATCGGCGGCCGGATACCAGCCGTACACCTGGATCGGCCGAGCTACCGCCTCCGCTTGCGAACCAAGCTGGAACGGTCGAGACGGATCAGGGATGCGGTAGACGCGAAACCCCACGGAATGCGAGGAGTCGATCGACGCGGCTTCCTGGGGATATGCGGTCGCCGAAGCGGCGAGCAGCAGGGCGCATGTCAGGACGGAGACCGAAGTCGACATCGCGGTGGAATCTACTTCACGGGGCCGCCTGGACCGCACGCCCCCGTATGCCGCGGCTACAGTGGGATCTCCACCCCGCCGGTCAGCTCGATGTTGTGGAGCGCGTCGTCCTCGACGCAGGCGTCGATCGCGTCGCCGTCGAACTCCTCGGGCGCCTCGCAGAAGTCGACCTGATCCTTGATGTCCGCCCGCACGCGCAGCGAGCCGACGGGAATCGCCACCCCGGCCCCGTAGTTGATGAGAACATCGGTCCCTCCACCCTCCCCCTCGAAGTCGGTGTCGATCCCGCCGCCGCCGCCCGACAGGAACAGGTCGAGCGGCCCCGTCAGGGGCAGATGCCAGTTCAGCGCGCCGTAGAACAGCTGGATCGTCGCGTCGGTCGAGAACGTCTCGTCACCCCCCGACAGCAGCAGATCCTTCGCGTCGATCTTCGTGCGTCCGTACGCCAGGTCGAGCGACCAGCCGCCGATACCGCCGATGGCGAGCCTCAGGCCGTAGATCGGATCGGACTCGACATCCGATGTGTCGAAGGCCTCCTCGAACGAGCTCTCGTCGAAGTGGTACCACCCCGCGTAGGGGTTGAGCCGGAAGCGGGACTCCTGGCCGGAGGCCGTCGCCGTGAAGACGAACGGCGCGATGGCAGCGAACGCCGCGCTCAGCCACCCCCGGGCCCTCATGCCGCCTCCTCCAGCTCCGCGTAGTCCTCTTCGGACAGCTGGAGCGCGGCGGCGGCGACGTTCTCCTCCAGGTGGGTGAGGCTCGTCGTCCCGGGAATGGGGATCACGACCGGGGAGCGGGCGAGGAGCCACGCCAGCGCGACCTGCGCCGGTGTGGCGTCGAGGCGCTCGGCGATCCGCGCCACGGCGCGTCCCGCTCCGCGGCGCCCACCCTTCGCGAGCTCACCCGTGGCGAGCGGGAACCACGGGAGGAACGCGATCCCGAGCTCCTCGCACCGGTCCAGCACGTCATCGGAGGAGCGGTCGGCGAGGTTGTAGAGGTTCTGCACGCTGACTACGTCCACGATCCCACGCGCGATCTCGAGCTCGTCCAGATCCACGTTCGACACCCCGATCAGCCGGATCTTCCCCTCGTCCTGCATCTCCTTCAGAGCCCCGATCGACTCCTCGTACGGCACGTCGGGATCGGGCGCGTGGAGCTGGTACAGATCGATGCGCTCGACCCTCAATCGCTTGAGGCTGCCCTCCAGGGCGAGGCGGAGATGCTCTGGCCGCGCATCGTTCGTCCACTCCGGAGCCGTGGGTCGCCTCAGTCCCCCCTTGGTCGCCACGACGACGTCGCCGTACCCCTCGAGCGCCTCGGCGATCAGCTCCTCGGACACGCTCGGCCCGTAGGAATCCGCCGTGTCGATGAAGTTCACGCCGAGCTCGGTCGCGCGGCGCAGCACGCGAACTGCGTAATCCGGGTCTTCCGGAGGGCCCCAGACGTCCCTGCCCGTGATCCGCATCGCCCCGTACCCCAGTCGGTTCACCACGAGTCCGTCGCCGAGGTCGTGGGTACCCGCCGAAGACGCCGAAACCGTGTCCATCGCCATCTGCCCTCCTCCGACACCGTGTCGATCCCATTCACGCAATTGCAGGCCAGTATCGCATGGCGCTCCATGTCCGGTTGTCATGCCCCGAACACCGATTGACGCCCTCCCTCTCGATCGCCTATGATGGACGCTCCTGACCCTGTCTCGAGAGGCGAACGTGAGAGTCACCGCCACGCGCATCAGCATCCGACGAATCGCCGATCCTCTTTTCGATCGGCCCTTCGTCTAACAGCGCGCGGGCGCTCACGGTCGGCACCTTCCCCGTCTGACAGAACGCCGCTGCTCCTCCCTGGAGGAGCTGCCGTAGCCCGCGGAAGAAGCGTCTCCGCTTCGCTTCCGTGAACGCCCGCGCATCGTTCGCCGTCGAGTCCAGCGTTCACGAGGTCGTCATGTCCGATAGCGAAGAAGTGGTTCCCGAAGAAGTCCTCGCGCCCCAGGAGCCGGCGCCTGCCCAGGGCAGGATCGCGCTCCTCAAAGAGGCCCTGCGGGGGTCGTCGCTGGACTACACCCAGGGGCCTGTCGGGCGCGCGCTGCTCATGCTCGCGATCCCGATGGTGCTCGAGACCGCGCTCGAGTCGGTGTTCGCTCTGACGAACATCTTCTGGGTCTCGCGCCTGGGTGCCGGGGCGATCACTTCCGTCGGACTGACGGAGTCCATCGTCACGCTGGTCTACACGATCGCGATCGGGCTCTCGATCGGCGTGACCGCGATGGTCGCGCGCCGGATCGGCGCCGGTGATCCGGAAGGCGCGGCGCGCTCCGCAGTGCAGGCGATCGCGCTCGGTTTCGGGCTTTCCGCAGCCATCGGAATCTGCGGCATTCTGTTCGCGCCCCAGTTCCTGCGACTTCTGGGCGCGGAGCCCGATGTAGTGGCGCAGGGGTCCGGGTACGCCCGCGTCCTCCTCGGCGGGAACGCGACGATCATGCTGCTGTTCCTGCTGAACGCGGTCTTCCGCGGAGCGGGCGACGCGGCGATCGCAATGCGGCTCCTGTGGCTCGCCAACGGCATCAACATCGTCCTCGATCCGTTCCTGATCTTCGGCCTGGGGCCATTCCCCGAGATGGGGCTTACGGGTGCGGCGGTGGCGACCACCATCGGCCGCGGCACGGCGGTCGTCGTACAGCTCGCGACGCTCTTGCGGCCGGGATCCCGCGTGCGCATCCGGCGCCGTCACATGGGCCTCGACACGGCGCTCCTCTCCCGGCTCGTGAGCCTGAGCGCAACCGGGACGTTTCAGGTCTTCGTCGGCATGGCCAGCTGGATCGCGCTGATCCGGATCCTGGCGGGATACGGGACAGAGGTCGTGGCCGGGTATACGATCGCGATCCGCGTCGTCATCTTCGCGCTCATGCCCTCGTGGGGTCTGTCGAATGCGGCCGCCACCATGGTGGGCCAGGGTCTGGGAGCGGGAAAGCCGGACCGGGCGATCCGGTCCGTGCGCCTGGCGGGCTGGTGGAGCGCGCTCGCGCTCGGGGCCGTCGGGCTCGTGTTCATCGCCTTCGCGCCCTGGATCGTGCGCCTCTTCACGGAGGACGCCGCGACGACCCGCTGGGCGGTCATGGGGCTCCGCATCGTGGCCCTCGGGTTCCCGTTCTACGGCTGGGGCATGGTGCTCGAGCAGTCGTTCAACGGCGCCGGCGACACCCGGACCCCGACCTGGATCAACATCGCGTGCTTCTGGGCGCTCGAGCTGCCCGCGGCATGGTTCCTCTCCCGCGCGGGCATGGGACCGATGGGGGTCTTCGTGGCCATTGCGGTCGCATACTCGGCGGTGCCGGTCATCGCGGGCCAGGCATTCAAGCGCGGGGGGTGGATGTCGGCCCGGGCCTAGAAGGGCAGATTCGCTTGCGTGGGCGGAGATTGGCCCCGTATCATGTATTGTTTTCCGCTTGAGCAGTTAATTCCCACCGACAGGAGCCGCGTGCGTCGACCCGCTGCGTGGATTCGCGTCGCCCTGGCCGGGCTGAGCCTGGCCGTGGCTGCGACGCCGGCGTTCGCAGATCCCGACCTTCCCCGCATACGCTGGAACGACAACGACCGCCCCGCCGGAACGCTCGTCGACGGCGTCCTGACGTTGCGCCTCGAGCTCGTACGTGGCGAATGGCGGTACCTCGGAGAGGACCGCCCCGGAGTCGAGGTCCTCGCCTTCCGCGAGATCGGCCGCGATCCGCAGAACCCGGGCCCCATGATCCGCGTGCCGCTCGGCACCGAGATCCGGGTCACGGTCTCGAATCCCCTCGACGTTGCGCTGGTCGTCCATGGTCTCGCCGCCCGCCACGTCGCGGACATGGACTCGCTCGTCGTGCCCGCCGGCGAGGAGCGCGCGGCGCGCTTCGTCGCCGACGTCCAGGGCACCTACTACTACTGGGGGACGACGACCGGGTCCCGGTTGGTCTTCGAGCAGCACGACTCGCGGCTCTTCGAGGACAGCCAGCTGAACGGCGCGCTGATCGTGGATCCGCCGGGGGCGGTCGCCGGTCGCGACAGGGTGATGGTGATGTCGATCTGGTTCGACCGCCCGCCGGCCGGGCAGGAGCTCGACTGGCAGACCGAGACGATGACGATAAACGGCCGGCCCTGGCCTCTGACCGAGCGACTGGAGTACGCGCTCGGCGACTCGGTCCACTGGCGGCTGATCAACCTGACCGACCGCGGCCATCCGATGCACCTCCATGGCTACTTCTTCGACGTCGATGCCGTGGGAGGCATCCAGCGCGCAGACCCCGTCTGGCCGGGCGAGCGCCGGCTCAATGCCACGCACTTCATGCGGGTCGGAGAGACCGCCGACATCTCGTGGCTGGCCGACCGGCCGGGCGGCTGGCCCTTCCATTGCCACATCAGCTACCACGTCGTTCCGAACGCCCTCCCCGGGGATTACGCGGACGGCGCGGCGCGGGAGGACGCGCTGCTCCACGGCGTCCATGCCGAGGATCCCAACCACCACGTCGTCGAGGGGATGGGCGGCCTCGTGATGGGAATCACGGTCCGGCCGCCGGAGGACTACGCCTACGAGGTCCATCCGCGACGGCGGCTGCGGCTCTTCGTGCGGAGCGATTCGCTTCCCGACGAGAGGCGCCGGTTCGCCTTCGTCCTCGCTGGCGAAGACGGGGAGCCGCCCCCGGGTCCGGTCGCGTGGCCGGGGCCGACGCTCGTGACCTGGGTCGGCGAGCCGACCGCGGTGCGCGTGTTCAATCGGCTCGACGAGCCGACCCAGATCCACTGGCACGGACTCGAGATCGACAGCTACTTCGACGGCGTGGCCGGGATCGGCGGCTACCTCGGCGCGACGACGCCCGCGATCCTGCCGGGGGACTCCTTCGAGATGCGGATCACTCCTCCCCGCGCGGGCACGTACATGTACCACACGCATTTCAACGACATCCGCCAGCAGAGCGCAGGACTCTATGGGGCTTTCGTCGTGCTGGAGCCCGGCCAGCCATGGGATCCCGAGACCGATCGGGTCCTCATGCTCAGCACGGGCTCAGACCCCGACATGCTTCCGCTCCTGAACGGCAGCCGCGCTCCCGAACCACTGGCGCTCACGGCCGGCGTGGTCTACCGCCTGCGGCTCATCAACATCACGCTGTTCAACGCCGGCGCCGAGTTCCGACTCCTGCACGACGGCTTCCCGGTCTTCTGGCGAGCCCTCGGGAAGGACGGAGCCGCGCTGCCGGCTCGCCAACGCAAGATGCGGCTGGCCGACCGGACCCCGATAAGCGTCGGCGAGACGATGGACTTCGAGTTCCGCCCGTCCGAGCCCGGCGAGTACCACCTCGAGGTGCGCTCCCCTGCGGGAGAGCTGTTCGTGGATCAGCGGATAGACGTCAGCGCGCCCTCGACCCAGGCATCCGCTTCCATTTCGCCGTAGGACCGGGGGGTCTCCGGGCGCGTAAGATCAGCGGCTGGACCAATGAACGTGCAGGATCTTCCAGCCTGCGTCGGTGGGCAGTAGGACGATCGTCTCGGTGCCGTGGGAGTCGATCGCCCGGCCGCGGAACTCGCCCTTCGATTCGCTCTCGCTCACCCAAAGCGCCATTTCGGGGCGCACGATCACCCCCTGCTCCAGCACCGTGGTCTCGACCGCGGCGCTGAACTCCATGTCGGCGGCGAGGTGGCCGGCTCGGTACTCGGCGAGCGTCTCGGCGTGACCCGCTTCGTAGACGACGAGGTCGGCATGCAGGTAGCTCAGGGCGGCGGCCGAGTCGCCGGCGGCGAGCGCATCCTTGAACCCCTCGACCACCGCGCGGACCGCCGCCTCGTCCGCCGCCACTTCCGGCTCCTGGGCGAGCGCCGGTACCGCGAAACCCCACAGCGAGACGATGGCGAGAGCCAGTCGACGCCGCATGCGGTGTGCCTCCGATTTCGGGAAGTGGCTGACGGGGTGATCAGGGCTAAGATACCGGCCATCGATGCACCGGCCACGCCTAGCCTTCTGGAGCGCCGCGATCGCCGCGCTCGAACGCCTGCCGCACGGCGCGCTTTCGCGCTTCGCGGGCCGTCTCGCGGACATCCCCATTCCGCGTCCGGTGCGAAGGCCGGTGCTCGCCGCGTTCGCGAAGGGGGTCGGCGCCGATCCCGACGAGGCCGAGCAGCCGCTCGAGGAATACGAAACGCTCGACGCCTTCTTCGTACGCCGGCTCAAGCCGGGCGCGCGGCCGTGGCGTGCGGATCCCTCGGGAGCGGGTTCACCCGTCGACGGGATCGTCGGCGAGGTGGGCCGGGCCGCGCGCGGGCGGCTCCTCCAGGCGAAAGGCCTCGAGTACACCGCGTCCGAGCTCCTCGGTGACACCGCGCTCGCCGAGCGCCTGGCCGACGGGCCGTTCGTCACCCTCTACCTCGCGCCGCGACACTACCACCGGATCCACGCACCGAGCCGCGGTCGCCTGATCGGCGCCCGGCACGTCCCCGGGATTCTCCTTCCCGTCAATCCGCCGGCCGTGGCCTCCGTTCCGGAGCTCTTCGCGCGCAACGAGCGGTTGGTCTGCGATCTGGAGGGGACGGCCGGGGACATGGCCGTGGTGGCGGTGGGCGCCACGAACGTCGGCCGAATCGAGTCGATCTTCGATCCCGCCTGGAACGACCCACGCGGGGGGGTCACGAATCGTCGTGGGGCGAAGGGCGCGCGCGGGCGCGCGATCGACTCGCGCCGCTATGACCCGCCGATCGAGCTCGAGGCGGGCGACGAACTCATGGCCTTCCATCTCGGCTCGAGCCTCGTCGTGCTCTTTGAGGCCGGCCGTTTCGAGCTCGATCCGCGCGTCGTCCCCGGCCGAGAAATCCGTGTGGGGGACCCCCTCGCCAGCGCGATCCTCGCCGTATCGTGACGCGACTTCTTGTAGCGATCCACTGGCGCTCCTCGATGGCCTCGGCACTGCTCTTCACGGTAGATTCGAGGGGCCCCGACATTCGGGAGCACTCCCCAACGTCTTGACGAGTCGGTGAATCCCATGGAACGCAGGCTCTCCGCGATCCTTGCGGCAGACGTGGTCGGCTACAGTCGCCTCATGGGACGCGACGAAGAGGGGACGCTCACCTCTCTCAAGGAAGTTCGGGCGAATGTGGTCGATCCGGCGATAGCGGAACGTCACGGCCGGATCGTGAAGACGACGGGCGACGGTCTCCTGGTAGAAGTCCCGAGCGTCGTCGACGCGCTCCGCTGCGCGGTCGACGTGCAGCAGAGTATGGCCGAGCGCGGCGCGGGAATCCCGGAAGATCGGCGGCTGCAGTTCCGCGTCGGGATCAACCTCGGAGATGTCATCATCGACGGCGACGACATCTTCGGGGACGGCGTCAACGTCGCATCGAGGCTCGAGAACATCTC
>DASSPT010000122.1:0-4468 GCA_035699465.1 Gemmatimonadota bacterium | reverse complement strand
GCGAGATCGCCGCGTTGACGGGAAGCCCGCGGACGGCCGACGTGGTGGCCGACGAGGACCTCGAGCTCATGGAGGTCCCGGCCGACGCGCTGCGCGCGACGATGGTGGTCCCCGAGATCAACCGGCTCGTGCTCTCGACGCTCACGGAGCGGCTCATCCGGACGAACGCGGCGGACCTCCCGCGGCTCGCGACGAACGACCAGAGCGCGCTGCGCGAGCTGCGCACGGCTCCGGCGCCGCGGGTCGAGGCGCTCCCGAAGGCGTACGGGGACGCCTCCGGGGGCTGACGCCCGGTGTCGGGAAGCCGACACCTTCGAGCCCGTCGATAGACTCTCGCGATGGAGACCGTCCTGTGTCCGGGATGTGGGGAGGAGAACCCGGCCAGGTTCCGGCTGTGCGGCTTCTGCGGGACCGGGCTCCACCCCGTCCCCGAGACGGTCAACTGCCCGAGCTGCGGCGAGGAGAACCCGGGCAAGTTCCGCCTCTGCGGGTTCTGCGGGACGCCGCTGGGAACGGCGGCTGCCGGCGCCGTGGGTGCCGCTTCGGCCGCTTCGGCCGCTCCGGCCGCTCCGCCGGGGCCCGCAGCCGCACCGCCCGCACCGCAGCCTGTGGCTGCGCCCGCGCCGGCAGCCGTCACGCCGGCACCGCCACCGCCCACCATCGCGCTCCCCGCGCACGAGGTGCGGAAGGTCGTCACGCTCCTCTTCTCGGACCTCAAGGACTCGACCGCGCTGACGGCGCGGATCGACCCGGAGGCAATGAACGAGATCAAGGCGCGCTACTTCTCCTCGATGGCGGCCGAGATCGAACGGCACGGCGGGAACGTCGAGAAGAACATCGGCGACGCGATCATGGCCGTCTTCGGCCGGATCCGTGCCCGCGAGGACGACGCGCTGCGCGCGGTCCGTGCCGCGGCCGGAACCCAGCGCATCCTCGGGCAGCTCAACGAGGAGCTCCAGCGGCTGTACGGGGTCACGATCACGAACCGGACCGGCGTGAACACCGGCGAGGTCGTCGCAAGCACCGATCCCGATGCGGTCCAGAACCTCGCCACCGGCGAGGCCGTGAACATCGCCGCGCGCCTCGAGCAGAACGCGCCCGCGAACGAGGTGCTGCTCGGCGACGTCACGTACGACCTCGTGAAGCACCACGTCGACGTCGAGCGCATGGACGTCCAGATGAAGGGGTACACGGAGCCCGTCCCCGCGTACCGGCTCGTTGCCGTGCGCGAGGCGCCCGTGGATGGCGGCGGCGTCCACACGACGGCGCTCATCGGACGCGAGGACGAGCTGCGGCGGCTGCGGGCGGCCTACGACACGGCCGTCGCGACCGGCGGACCGCGGATGATCACCGTCGTGGGCGAGCCCGGCGTGGGCAAGTCCCGGCTCGTGAACGACTTCGTCGCATCGCTCGAGGACGAGGCGACGATCGTTCGTGGCCGCTGTCTCCCCTACGGCGACGGGATCACGTTCTGGCCGCTCTCCGAGATGGCGCGGATCGTTGCCGGGGTGGATCAGGGGGACACGCCGGAGGTGGCCGTGGCGAAGCTCACGGATCGCCTCCCTGCCGCCGACGACCGGGGAGACGTGGTTGACCGCCTGGCGGCGGCCATCAACCTGTCCCCAGCCCGCTTTCCGGTGGCGGAGCTGTTCTGGGGGGGCCGCCGGTTCCTCGAGCTGCTCGGGCAGGATCGGGCGGTCATCGCGGTGGTCGACGACATCCACTCCGCCGAGGCCACCTTCCTCGAGTGGCTCGAGCACGTCCTCGACGCCTCGCGGTCGGTCCCGATCGTCATCCTCTGCACTGCGCGGCATGCGCTCCTCGAGGAGCTCCCGGACTGGGGCGAGCGGGACGGCAGCGAGCGGATCGTCCTTGGTCCGCTGAGCGCGGAAGACTCGGCGGGGCTCGTGCGCCAGCTGCTCGGAGACGTGGGACTCGACGAGGAGATCCTCGCGAAGGTCGTGACCGCGGCGGAGGGAAACCCGCTGTTCGTCGAGCAGATGACCTCGATGCTCGTAGACAAGGGGCTGCTGCGGCGCGAGGGCGAGCGGTGGGTCGCGTCCAAATCGGTCGCCGACCTCGCGGTGCCCCCGTCGATCCAGGCGCTCCTCGCATCGCGTCTCGACGACCTCACCCGCGAGGAGCGCGCGGTCGTGGAGCCGGCATCGGTGATCGGGCTGATCTTCTACGAGCCGGCGATCGTCGAGATGGTCCCCGACCCCGTTCGGCCCCTCGTGCCGGTCGAGCTGGTCACGCTCGGGCGGAAGCAGTTCGTGGTCCGGGAAGCCGGCGATGAGGACGCGGACCGATACCGGTTCCGCCACATCCTCATCAAGGACGCGACGTACGGCTCGCTGCTGAAGCGGAACCGTGCCCAGCTTCACGAGCGGTTCGTCGCGTGGGCCGAGCGCGTGAACCGCGAGAGCGGGCGCGAGCAGGAGTTCGAGGAGATCCTCGGCTACCACCTCGAGCAGGCGTATCGGTATCGGACGGAGCTCGGGCCGATCGACGAGACGGGCCGGGACATCGCGCGGCGCGCCTGCGAGAAGCTGAGCAGCGCGGGACGGCGGGCACTGGCGCGGGGAGACCTGCCAGCAGCCCGGGACCTGCTCGAGCGGAGCGTGGCCCTGTCCGTGGACGGCACGCCGGCACTGGCAGAGCTCCTGTGCGACCTCGCGGAGGTTCTCCAGGACTCCGGGGCCTTCGACGAGGCGCTCACGCGAACGGCGGCGGCGCGCGAGATCGCGACCGCGGTGGCTGATCCGCGCTTGACCGCCCGCGCGACCATCCGCGAGGGCTTCATCCGGCTGTTCGGCGGCGACGGCAGCACCGGAACCCTGGGCGAGGATGCGACCAGGGCGATCGACGCGCTCCGGGCCGCGAACGACCCCGGCGTGGAGTCCCAGGGCTGGCTGCTGCTCTCCGCCCTCCATGGGACCGCCGGCCGGTGGGACGAGACCGCCGAGGTCGCGGAGCAGTTCATCGAGGCCGCTCGGCGTTCGGGCGACAGCCGGTTGATCGCGAAGGCGGCCGTCGTCTACGCCCAGGCCGTCGTCCATGGGCGAACGCGTGTCGACGAGGCCCTGAAGCGAACGGACGGGTTCGAGGACGACGTCCGCGGCGATCGGCGGTCCCTCGCGATTCTCCTGATGATGCGCGCGCTCCTGTCCAGCCTCGATGGTCGCCCGGAGCAGGCGCGCGAGCTCGGCGCAACGGCACACCGGATGCTCACCGAGCTCGGGCCGAGCGTGTGGGCGTCATCCACCTCGAACGAGCGCGCCCGGATCGAGCTTGCGGCAGGGAACCCCGAGGCTGCGCGGGTCCTCCTGGAGCAGGACGTCAGCGACCTCGAGGCGCTCGGCGAGCGCTACTTCCGGTCGAACATCGCCGGGCTGCTGGCGCACGCGCGCTTCGAGACCGGCGATCTGCCCGGCGCGGCGGAGGCGGCGGCGCTCGCGGCGGAGCTCGCCGACCCCGAGGACTCCGAGGCGATCGTCCTCTGGCGCTCAGCGCTCGCCAAGGTCCGCGCGACGACTGGCGACGCCGTCGAGGCGATGGACCACGCCGACGCCGCCGTCCGCGCCGCGGATCAGACGACGGACCTCGTCCTGCAGGCCGACGCGCGGATGGACCTCGCCCGGACACTGCTTCTGCTCGGCCGGAAGGACGAAACAGGGCCCCCCGTGCGGGAGGCCCTGGATCGATATCAGGAGAAGCGGGCCATGGGCCCGGCGCGACGCGCGGCGGAACTCCTCGGGGAGCCCGCCGCGGCCTGATCAGGCGCGGAAGCCGCCGTTCTCGTCAGTCCAGACCACTGCCTTCCAGTCGTTGCCCTTGAGCTTGATCCACTGCACGCAGGGCTCCGTGTTGCTCGGAGCGGACGCGCCGCGCTTGAAGGTGCACGCTTCGGAGAACGTCTCGGTGGCGCCCTCATCGGTGAGGTGGAGGATCGGGAGGTCTTGGACCCTGGTCCCTGACGGGAACACGGTGGCGTCGTAGTAGATCTCGATCGCGAACAGGGCCCCGAATGCCTGACCCCTGCCGACGTTGACGATCGACCACTCGCCGAAGCCCGTGCCCGCCGTCCCAAGTGCAGCACAGAACGCCTCACCGTAGCCGCTCGCGATACAGCTCGCGGCGCTGGTGATCGAATCCTCGACCGTCATGGGGATGCGCGCTGCGGGGGCCTTCGGGACCGCGGTGCCCTGCTTGTTCGTGGTGGTCACATTCGTGTCGTTGCTCACGCTGCCCAGCTGGTCAACGTACTCATAGCGCCCGGCAAAGTCCGGGTCATCAACGAGGTTGGTCGTCGCGCTCCTTGGCCACGTGTCCCCGTGGCTGTTGTCGCCGGTGCCGCTGCCGAGCCCGGTGGTGCTGAACGTGAAGAGCGGCGTGATGGAGTCGGCGATCAGGTCTCCAGTCCCCGTGCCCGGATCATCCGTGGTGTCGAGCGCCAGCTGGAACGTCA
>DASSPT010000121.1:0-7380 GCA_035699465.1 Gemmatimonadota bacterium | reverse complement strand
GATCCTGGGCGGCGAGCGTACCCGCCAGGACGAAGCTGATTCCCGCCGCCAATCCGATGCTCGCGATCCTGCGTGCCATTTCGTTCCTCCGGTTGGGGTTCACTGGGCCCTGGCGTCCCGCAGCGCGCGGGCCACCGGGATGTCGCCCGAGCGCAGATCTCGCGGACGCGTCGGCCCGCGCTCGGTCACGAGGACGTCGAGCGCTTCCCACTCGATCTCCTCGAAGTAGGGGTTCGCGATCGCCAGCGAAGGTGGCGGGTCGGCTAGGATTTCGACAGGGTCGCGCTCGTAGGATCTCGGCAGCGCGGCCAGGGCCGGCGGCAGGAACTTGCCGGTGTCGGCCGCGCAGACGACCGACACTCCACGCTCCCTCGCCCGGAGGGCCAGCGCGCGGGAGCCGCGCTTGTTCACCCAGCCGGTGGGAAGCAGCGTGTCGGCCCCGAGGACGAGCAGGCCCTCGTCCTCAATCGCCCCCCAGAGCCAGGCGTCCGTGCCGAGCGCTACGGGGATCCCGCGGCCCGCGAGCGCGGCTGCCAGGCGCGAGCCCTCGCATCCGGGGCGCGACTCCGAGACGACCACCCGGAACCAGGCGCCGCCCGCGAAGTGATCCTCGATCGCCGCCTGCACCGTGCTGGACGCCGAGTACGTGTAGATGGCCGGCGCCGAGCCCAGCGCGCGGCGCAGGTGGAGGCGCAGGGTCCCCTGCGCCTCGTCGAGACGCGCCCGCCACCGCCCGGCGATCTTCCCCACCGCGCCGCGCAGTGCGGCCTCGTCCCCGGCGTCGAAACGATCGAACTCGACGAGCATGTCGTTGGCGATCCGGAGGACGGGCGCCAGCGCGGCCTGCCTGCGGGCCAGCCGGTCGAGGCCGACGGTCGCCTCGCGGGCCGTACCGGGGGCTCCCGCAGACCAGCTCTCTCCCCATGCCAGGAGCGCCCGCGCCACTTCGGACGCGCCGCCCGACACGTCTCCCGCGATCGCGTCGAGCGCATCCCATGCGCCCGGCTCCGCAGGGCGCCTCGAGCCGCGGCCCTCCGCCCCCCGCTTCCGCCCGGAGCTCGCCTTCCCGGGGATCCTCATCGGATGAGCCGCCGGCGGATCAGCCGCACCGAGAGCCAGAACGCTGCCAGCGTGAACGCCGCCAGCCATGCGCCGTTCACCCACATCGAGGGCTCCAGCGTCCCCGATGTCAGGGCTCGCATGAGGATCACGGCATGCGTGAGCGGGAGGAACCATGCGGCCCAGCCCACCCACGAGGGGAGGCCGTCGAGCGGGAAGAACACCCCGCTGAACAGGAACATCACGCCGATGACGAGCGTGAAGTAGTAGTTGAAGAACGTGTACGACGGCGCGATCGCCGTGTACGCCATGCCCAAAGCCCCGAACATGATCCCCACCGCGAACGTCAGCGGCAGCACGGCGGCGGCCAGCGGTCCGGCCAGGAGTCCCAGCGGCAGCATGAACGCCAGGATCACCGCGCCCGCCAGCAGGCTCTTCGAGGCGGCCCACAGGATGTCGCCCGCGACGACCTCGCCGACCGAGATCGGCGTCATGACGATCGCCTCGTACGTGCGCTGCTCGTTCATGCGCGTGAAGGAGCCGAACGTCGTCTCGAACGAGGCGGCGTTCATGGCTGTCGACGCCACGAGCCCCGGCGCGAGAAAGGCGACGTACGGCTGGCCCTGGATCTCATCGACGAAGCGGCCGAGGCCGAATCCCATGGCCGCGAAGAAGAGGAGCGGCTCGGCCACGGTGCCGACCAGCGAGGCGACCGCGAAATCCTTCCATGACTCGAAGTTCCTGAGCCAGACCCGGCACGCGCCGGCCACCCGCGTAGTCAGGCGCGTCATTCGCGGAGCTCACGGCCGGTGAGGCGCAGGAAGACATCCTCGAGCGTCGCCTTCCGGTGAACCACGTGGTGTTCCGCGAGATCGGGAAGAAGGGCCCGCGCGCGCTCGCTCCGCCGGAAGAAGCCGAACACCTCGTCGCCCGCACGCTCGACGTGATCGGCGGCGCCTTGGAGGAGTGCCATGGCGTCCGAGTGCGACGGATCGGTGGAGTAGAGCTCGACGACCTCGGCGCCGATGTGCTCCTCGATCAGGCCCTGCGGCGTTCCGCGGGCGATGATCCGCCCCTCGTCCATTATCAGGACGCTGTCGCAGAGCTGGGCCGCCTCCTCCATGTAGTGCGTCGTAAGCAGCATCGTCACGCCGGCGCGCTTCAGCGCCCGCAGCTTCTGCCACACCACGTGCCGAGCCTGGGGATCCAGTCCCGTGCTCGGCTCGTCGAGGATCAGGAGCTCAGGGTTCGAGATGAGTGCGCGGGCCAGCGTGAGGCGGCGGCGCATGCCTCCCGACAGGGTCCGGATGTGGGAGTCGCGCTTCTCCTCCAGCTGGACGAATTCGAGCAGCTCCTCGGCCCGACGAAGGCGATGCTCGCGGGGCAGTCCGAAATAGCGCCCGTAGACGAGCAGGTTCTTGAGCACGGTCAGGTCGGGATCCAGGTTGTTATCCTGTGAGACGACGCCCAGTCGGCGCTTGATGTCCCGCGCGTCGCCGTTCACCCCCTGGCCGAAGACCTCCAGCTCCCCGCCTCCGATCGATACGAAGCAGCAGATCATGTTGATCGTCGTGGTCTTGCCGGCGCCGTTCGGGCCGAGGAATCCGATGCAATCGCCGCGCCGGACCTCGAAGTCGATCCCTTTGACCACCGGCTCGGTCGAATAGGCCTTCGCGAGCCCGCGGGCGCGAACGAGAACTTCTCCGTTGTCCATGCGCGAGAAGATAGGAAAGCCCATCATGCGGGCCACGCAGCGCGGGGTTCACCCCGGCAGCCGAGTGGCGAAATGCGCGACCGCGATCAGCTGCTCGCGCCACGACCCTCCGGGCCGGTGCCGGCGGATCACGTCGCGGAGCTCGCGCTCGAAGGCCGCTCGGGCGTCGGCCCCGAGCGCGCCGCCGCAGTAGGACCACGAGAACGCGTACCCCACGTACGCGTCCTCGCTCAAGGGGCGCTCGTGGGCGAATTCGACGGGCGGCTCCACTTCGAACGCCGGGTGGCGTGCGAGTGGGTCGGGGGTCGACAGCATGAGGCGGGTGACGGGTCGGCCGTACGTCGAGTTGTACCTCCCGACGAGCGCGAAGACCTCGTCCGTGAAGGCGTCGGAGACGACGACGTTCCACGTGACGGCCAGGAGTCCCCCCGGCCGCAGCACGCGGGCGAACTCGGCGAGCGCACGCTCCGGCTCGAGCCAGTGGAAGGCCTGCGCCACGGTGACGCATGAGATCGACTCCGAGACGATCGGCAGGCCTTCGGCGCGCGCCGCCACGGCCCCCAGCCAGCCCTCCGCGCCCGCCAGCCTCCCGGCCGCTTTCGCGAGCATCGCCCGATTGGGATCGAGCGCCGCGACACGCGCTCCGCGGCCGATGAGCGATCCGGTCGCCTTGCCGGTCCCGGCGCCGACGTCGAGCACCGTGCCGAGGGGTTCGCCGATCCGCGCGAACAGCGAATCGAACAGAGCCTCCGGATAGCTCGGCCGGAACCGGGCGTACTCCTCCGCCAGCGGCCCGAAGACCTCCGTCGGCCTCGCGCCTCCCGCCCCGGCGGTCACGGGTTGCGTCGGGAGCGACGCCGTGGTAGCCATCGGCGCCCATGAGTCAGCTCGGGACGTTCACGTTCGAGGGACCGGAGGGGGCGGTGGAAGCCCTCTACAAGGCGGGGTCGCCGGATCCCGTGCGGGCCGCCGTCCTCTCCCACCCCCATCCGCAGTTCGGCGGGACGATGCACAACAAGGTCGTCTTCCGCGCGGCCAAGGCCTTCGAGCGACTGGGTTACCCGACCCTGCGGTTCAACTTCCGGGGGGTGGGCCGCTCCGCCGGAGCATTCGACGACGGGGTCGGTGAGGCGGAGGACGTGCAAGCGGCACTCGACTGGATGGCGGACGAGCACCCGTCTCTCCCCCTCGTCCACTGCGGGTTCTCGTTCGGGAACGCCATCGGTACGCCGGTGGCGGCGGCCCATCCGCGGGTCGACTGTCTCGTGTGCCTGGGGACACCCACCAGGAGCTCGACCAGGGGCCTTCCGTTCCAGCGGCTCGACCGGGCGACGCAGCCCAAGCTCTTCGTGCACGGGGAGAACGACGAGCACGGCCCGCTCGACGAGCTCCGCGCCGGATTCGCGCTCGTGGCCGAGCCGAAACGGCTGGTAGTGGTGCCGGGCGCCGATCACTTCTTCGCCGGACACCTCGACGAGCTGGAGCGCGCGATCGTCGATCACATCTCCGACTCCGGCTTCGTCCCCTCCCCGGCGGAGTCGTCGCCCACGTAATCGGTCCACAGCTCGAACCAGTACGCCAGCATCTTCCACTCGCCCCAGCGGTCGTATACGGCCAGCATTCGCCGATCGGCGACGGCCTTGCGCGCCCGCGGGAAGTGCGCCCGGCGGACGAACTCGCGGAACACCGTGTCCACTCCGATCCGGTCGTACCTGCCGAGGAGGGTGAGGACATGGGCGGCGGCGTAGGGCCCGAACCCGGGGAGGGCCCGGATCTCCGCCTCCAGCTCGTCCGTGGTGCCCTCCCAGGACTGCCACCGGGCGAGGTCCAGCTTCCTCTTGGCGATCGCCTTCGCGAGGGCGACCAGATACGCGGCCCGGTATCCCCAGCGGGCGCGGTCGCGGATTCGAGCCGCTCCGAGCTCGGCCACCCGATCGGGTCCCGGAAACGCGCCGCCCTCGTCCGCCAGTTCGACGAGCTTCGCGACCATGGCCTTGGTCCCGGACCACTGCGTATTCGTCGTGGCCAGCACCTTGACCAGGTCCTCGAACAGGCTCGGCGAGCGCAGGAGGCGCCCGAAGCCGCGCGCGGCCGCGCGATCGAACGGTGGACCCGCGCGGCGGCAGAGCGCGTGGAAGGCAGAAAGGTCCTCGTCGAGCCGCAGCATGTGGCGGGCATCCCGCTCGATCGCGCGCCAGGCCAGCGCTGGAAGTCCCGATCGGGACCCGCGTCCCGAGACGACCTCCATGTCGATCCTTCCGCCGAGGCCCGCCGGCTGGCTCAGCCGGATCCGCGCGACGCCGCCGTCGACCTTCCACGTGCGCTCCAACGATCTCTCCTCGGGATCCCCGCGGTTCGGGGCCAGCGCGTACCAGCCGTGCGAGTAGGCGGTGCCGCCGAAATCGAACCGCGGGATCGTCTCCAGCGCGTGCGTTATGGAAGGCTTCCGGACCCCTCCGCTGGATGTTTCGGGCATCTCAGCTCTTCCGCTGCAGCAGCCCGCCGCCGACGGCGAACGCAGCGATCAGCCCGCCCGCCCAGGCGCCGAAGTAGCCCCGCGGCGGGAGCACGGCCGTCAGGATCGGCGCCAGACCGCCGGCCAGAGCGCCGCCCGCCAGGAACGCGATGCCGGCTCGGGCGCCCGCCTTGAAGCGCGAGCCCCGAGCGACGGCGAGCCGAGACCCGGACAGGAAGGCACCGAGCGCGGCGGCGGCGCCGAGTGCCAGCGCCCATGCCGCGGCCGTCGAGGCGACCAGCGTCAGCCGGTCGGCGGGAAGGACCGAGAAGGGCAGCACCGCGCCGGGAATCGAAAACGCCGCGCCGAACCGGAGCGCGACCGGACCCGCGCGGCCGCTTTTCGCGAGCGAGGCGCCGGCCAGGGCGCCGGCGGCCAGGAAGAGGTAGAACCAGAGAAGCGCCCCCCAGGGCTCCGGGATCGTGAAGTAGAGAGGCGCGCCCGCCGCGGGGAGGATCGCCGCGCCCCCCCAGATGCTCGCGCCGCGCGCCGATCCGTGCTTCATTCGAGCTTCTGGAGCCACACCTTGCGGCTCCGCGGACCGTCGAACTCGCAGAAGAAGATCGACTGCCAGGTCCCCAGCGCGACCTCGCCGTCCTCCACAACGACCAGAACAGAGGAGCCGACGAGCGTCGACAGGACGTGCGCGGGCGAGTTTCCCTCGGCGTGCCTCCAGGGCTGCTCCTCCGGGATCACGGCCTCGAGCGCCATCAGAATGTCATCGGCAACGGCCGGGTCCGCGCCCTCGTTGATCGTGACCCCCGCGGTCGTGTGCGGAACGAACACGAGCCATGCGCCGTCGCCACCCGTCTCGCGGGCGGCCGCCGCGACCTGCCGTGTGATGTCGACCAGCTCGCGGCGCGCCCGGGTGCGGACCTGGATCTCGCGCATCAACGCATCGTCGGGTTCGCGCGCCTCGAGGTCAGACAGGCCGTGCCGCGGCGTCCCGCTCGAACGTCATGCCCAGCCGCTCGAAGATCGCGCGCGCCTCGTCGATCCTCTGCTGCCCGACTTCGGGATCCCCGGCCTCGCTCGCGTGCTGGCCCCAGTCGTACAGCGCGCGGGCGCGCTCGGAGTCCATGCCGGCCGCCTCGAACACGTGAACGCTCTCCTGGAAGCAGGCGTCCGCGGACAATGTCCCGCCCAGGACCTCCATCGGGCCGACCCGCGAAGCGACGCGCCCGAGCATCCGCCAGGCGTGACCGAGGTGGTCCGGGTTTTCGTCGCGCGAGAGGGTGAGCGCGAATCTCGCCGCCTCCGCCGCCTCGTCGATCTTGGACTGGCCCAGGCACGCCTCGGCGAGGAAGCGATACGCCTCCGGCAGGACGTGATAGCCGGTAGGGCCCGCCATCTCGATCGACTGACGCAGGAGCCGCTCCGCCTCCGCGAACTCGCCCAGCCCGAGGAGCGCTCCGGCGAGGTTGCTGAGGCACAGTATCTGCTCCGGCCGGTGCCCGCCTTCGTGGGCCAGCGTCAACGCTTCCTGGTAGCGGTCGCGCGCCGCGGCATAGTCGCCTTTGAGCCGGAGCGTCTCCCCCAGGCTGTTCAGCATCATCCCCACGGGCCGGATGTCGTCCATCCTGCGGAAGATCGCGAGCGCTTCCTCCTTGCGCTTGCGAGCCTCCTCGAACCGCCCCGCCACCTGATGCGCCATCCCGAGGAGCTTGAGGCTCAGGGCCTGCTCACGCAGGCCGGCGTCGCCCATCGAAAGCGCGATCTCGAGCGCGCGCTCGGCCAGCTCGCCCTGCTCGTGCGCGGCGCCCAGGCGGAAGTATCCGTCGCTCATCCGCACCAGTGCGGTCACGCGCTCGATCCGGGCCTCCTGCGAGTCGCCCGCCTCCGCCGCCAGCTCCTCGGCGCGCTCGGCGCTCGCCAGCGAACCCTGATAATCCCCCTGCCGCTGTTCGATGAACGCCCTTCCGTTCCAGGCCCGCGCCTCGGCGACCTTGTCGCTCGCGGCCGCGGCGGCGGCGCGCATCCGCTCGAACGCGTCGATCGCCTCGTCGAAGCGCGCCAGTAGCCCGAGCGCCTCCGCCATCCCGCGGTACCACTCGATCCGCCTGCCACGGCCCGACTCGCCCGATACGGCCTG
>DASSPT010000120.1:0-7293 GCA_035699465.1 Gemmatimonadota bacterium | reverse complement strand
CATGCGATCGCCAGTACGACGCCCCGTCCTTCCGCGTTTCCCCCGTCGTCGGCCATTTCCGCCAGACGCTCGCGATGCTCGCCGGCCAGCGCGAGGTTCTCCGTCGGCACGCCGCTCGTCTCCGCGGGCTGATCGAGAGCGGCGTAGGCGTGCGCGAGGGCCATCCCGGTCCAGATGTACTCGCTTACCGCCATGTCGTTACCCTCGAGCGCGTCGGACAGAGCCACGCGGGATCGACCGAGCCCCTGAAGACCGGCCATCGCATCGCCGAAGCCCGCCTCTCCACCGCGGCTGTCGATCTCCTCGCCGCGCTCCCGCATGTCGTCGACCCATTCGCGCATGGCTTCCCACGCGTCGTCGGTGACCGCGAAAAACGTCTCCGCACGATCCGAGCGCACGACACCATCGGAAGGCGGCGTGAACGGGTGTTCCCTCTCCAGTTTCTGAACGGTCTCGCTCGCCTCCTGTTGAGCCTCCAGGCCCCCGGATAACTCGCCGATCTTGTCGGTGGCTCTCTTCCCCACCACGACGAGCCCAACGACGACGCCGACGATCGCCAGCAGGGCGAGAACGCCGCATCCGATCGCCACTTTGACGCCGGTCGACATCCCCGTCCGGGGAGGCGGCGCCGCTGGCGGGGTCGCGTTAGCAGGTGGCTGAGGGTCCGGCATGTGCACCTCCTGTCGATGGGAAGGGAGGAAACGCTCGTTCGGTGGCGAGTCGTGCTGTCAGTCCGCCAGAGCTGCGGTCGGCTCGACCGGGCGGGTTATGAATCGGTTCACGGCGTCCAGGACTGCGCGGACGGCCGCTTCGTGCGTGTCGTCCTTCACGGCGGCGGTTCCGACCATTCGCATGCGCTGGCGCCCACGTCGCGCCTCCACGAGCACGACGAGCAGCCGCTCTTCGTACACTCGCATCTGCTCGAGTCCCGCGAGATAGAAGGCCATCTGCTTCTCGGTCAGATACTCGAGCGCCTCTATGACGGCCCTGGCGGCCGCATACACGCGCGCCTCGGGTGTGTCCGTGTCCCGGTGAGTGCCCTCGAAGATGACGTCGCCGAGTTTCAGCTCCACGTGCGCGGTGCACTTGAGCGCATCCTGCACCACCTGCAGCTTGTGGAAAACGACCCGGGAAGCGGGCCCCGTCGAGGCCTTGCGCGCGCGCCTTTCGGGTCGCGACTCCGGGGGCGGCGGCTCGCGGGTTGCCGACTCCTCCACCTCCGCGCCCTGCTTCAGCACGGCGATGGACACGATCCGATGATCGATCGTGAGGTCGAATGCGGTCTTGAGGAGCGTTTCGATGTTGCGGACGATCTGCTTGGGGGCCAGCGCGCCGTCGCTGAGGACGTGGATCTCCCGCAGTTGACGCCCGTCCTCGTCGGGGCGGACCCGTGCGCGGACGACCCCCGTGAGGGTCTCGAGCAGAGTGTCGATTTGCGCTGGATCGAAGTCCGTCATGCGTCCCCTGACGGGGGCTGTTGGGTTGCCGCAGTATACTCGGGGGCCCGGATTCCGAGCAAGCAGGAAGCTTGCTCGGCGGTCGGGTTTCGTCGATCTTCTCGGAGGTCCGGCAGCCCGACGATTCCGGGAGGAGTCATTCCAGAAGGAGAGGATCCCGCAGTATGACCTACGTGATCACGCAGCCCTGTATCGGCGTCAAGGACGCGAGCTGCGTCGAGGTCTGCCCCGTCGACTGCATCTACGAGGGCGAGGACATGTACTACATCCATCCCGACGAATGCATCGAGTGCGCGGCCTGCGAACCCGAGTGCCCCGTCGAGGCGATCTTCGCGGAAGAGGATGTTCCGCCGGAGTGGCGCAACTTCATCCAGATCAACGCCGAGTTCTTCGTCAACAAATAGGTCGGTCTTACCGATCACCTGCGCACCACGCTTCTCAAGACGAATGTCACGTTCTCTTTTCGCTCCCTGAGCCGGCGATAGAAGTACGGGAACCACTCCTTCCCGTACGGGACGTACACGCGCATACCGTACCCGCGCCGCACGATGTCTTCCTGGGTTTCGCGCCGGATCCCGTACAGCATCTGGAACTCGAACTTCTCGGCCGCGATCCCCCGTTCCCGCGCATACTCCATCACGTGGTCCATGCGCTCGTCGTCGTGGGTGGCGATGGCTGGACGCGCCCCCCGTTCGAGCAACCGCTCCGCCAATCGGTCGAAGGCCGCATTCACGTCGCGCTTGTCCTGGAAAGCCAGCGGGGCCGGCTCCTTGTATGCCCCCTTGACGAGCCTCACCCGCGCCCCCTCCGCGATCAGCCGCTCGACATCCGCTTCGCTGCGCCGGAGCATCGACTGGATCACGACGCCGACGTTCTTGAAGCTCCGCCACACGTCGTAGAACAACTCCAGCGTGAGCTGCGTGTACCGGGATCCCTCCATGTCGATACGTACCCAGTTGTCGGTATCCCGGGCCGTCTCGAGGATCGACACCAGGTGGTCGCGCGTGAGCCCGAGATCGATGTCGAGGCCGAGCATCGTAAGCTTGATCGAGATGTTGGAGTCCACCCGGGCGTCTGCGATCCCCTGTAGGAGACTCACGTAATCGTCGTGCGCCTTCTTCGCGGCCGCGCGTTCGGAGACGTTCTCCCCCAGCAGGTCCAATGACGCCGCGATGCCGTGGGAGTTGAGATCCTTCACGACCCTTATCGCGGACTCCTTGTCTTCCCCGGCCACGAAGCGGTTCGCGGGCCAGATCAGCATTCCGCGAGGTCTCGCATCCGCGGCTTGCCGGCCCCTGCGATGTCCACTAGCATTTCGCGCATGTCGTCTCCCATCTCGATGGCTCCGGCGCTGTCGCGCGCCGCTGTCAGCCCGGCGGTTCGTGGCGCCGGGATCCTGGCCTTCGCCCTGTTGACCGCACTCGGGGCGTTCGTTCGCATCCCGCTTCCTTTCACGCCGGTTCCCATCACGCTGCAGACGTTCTTCGTGCTGGCCGCCGGAATCTATCTCGGCTCACGGGACGCCGCGCTCTCCCAACTCGGATATCTGGCGCTCGGGGCGGTCGGGCTTCCGGTATTCGCCGGAGGCGGGGCGGGGTTCGGCCATTTCCTGGGAGTCACGGGTGGATACTTGATCGCGTTTCCGATCGCCGCGGCGCTGGTCGGCGCGGCGCTTCGACCCGGGGACTCCGCCGCGAGAGCGACGCTCGTCTGCGCGGCTGCCACGCTCCTGATCCTCGCGCTCGGGGCTCTCGGCGTCGCCGCCACCCTCGGGGTGGGCGCGGAGCGCGCGCTAGCGCTCGGGGTGCTTCCCTTCCTGCCCGGCGGCGCCGTCAAGGTCGCGGCCGCCGTGACCCTGGTGGTGCGGGCTCCCCTGACGCGCTGAGCGTCCGGCGACGGTCGACCACCGGCCGATCGCCCGCTACTGCCCCTCACGCTCGAGTTGACCCGTCAGGTTTTCGGGTGACAGGATGGCTCGGAGCTTCTCCTGACCGAGATCGGTCTCCTCGAGCGCCACCTCCGACACCCGCCGATTCTCCCTGAGCGCCTTCTTGACGATCTCCGCCGCCCGCGCGTAGCCGATCACGGGGTTGAGCGCCGTGGCGAGTGACGGGCTCCTGTGCGCGTACTCCTCCATTCGCTCGCGATGCCCGACGATCCCCTCGACGCAGCCGGTGCGGAACACCTCCAGGAAGTTCTTCAGGATCTCGATCGAGAACAGGATCTCCCAGATCATGACCGGCTGCATGACGTTGATCTCGAGCTGCCCCGCCTGCGCGGCCATCGCCACCGCCAGGTCCGCGCCGACGACGTGGAACGCGATCTGGTTGAGACACTCGGGCATCACCGGGTTGACCTTGCCGGGCATGATCGAGGATCCTGGCTGGCGGGCTGGAAGCGAGATCTCCTTGAGCCCCGTCAACGGACCCGAGTCGAGCAGCCGCAGGTCGTTCGCGATCCGGACGAGCTCGAGCGCGAGGTTCCTGAGCGCCGCAGAGACGCCTGTGATCGGCTGGTGGCTCTGTAACCGCTCGCGCGGGTCGGCGGCCTTGAGGAGCTGGAAGCCGGTGAGCTCCGACAGGTCGCGGACGATGGTCGAACGGTAGCCGTCGGGGAGGTTGATCCCGGTGCCCGCGGCGTTCCCGCCGATCGGCAGCTCCGCCAGCGCTTCGACCGCGGAGTCGATCACGGCGACGGATCGATCGAGGGCGGCGCCGTAGGCGTGCATCTCCTGCCCGAGCGTCACGGGAACGGCGTCCTGCAGGTGCGTCCGGCCCGACTTGATCGCGTCGGCGAACTCGTCGCCCTTGGCATGGAAGGCGTCCGCGAGCGCCTCCAAGACCGGCTCGAAGTCGCGCCAGGCGAGCATCACGGCGATGTGCATCGCGGTCGGGAACGTGTCGTTCGTCGACTGCGACATGTTGACGTGATCGTTGGGATGGATCCGGCTGTAGCTCGCCCGCGGCTCGCCGAGGATCTCGAGCGCGCGATTCGTCACGACCTCGTTCACGTTCATGTGGAAGGAGACCCCGGCGCCGGCCTGGAAGACGTCGACGACGAACTCGTCGCGGAGCTTACCGGAGAGCACTTCATCGCACGCCTGCGCGATAGCCCGGGCGCGTTCCTCGTCCAGGACACCGAGCTCGAGGTGCGTCAGCGCGGCGGCCTTCTTGATGTACATGTACGCGTCGATCAGCCAGCCGGGCTCGCGCAGGCCGCTGACCGGGAAGTTCTCGGTCGCCCGGAGGGTCTGGATGCCCCAGTAGACGTCGGCCGGCACCTCGCGCGAGCCGAGGCTGTCCTTCTCGGTACGTGTCGTCATAGGCGCCCGCAAGATACACGGCTTGTGTCGCTCGCGCAGACGGTCCCATATTGCGCCATGGCCAAGGTTCTCACGCCCGAGGACATCCATGCGCTCATCCATCTGCTGGGCGACGACGACGTCTGGGTGAAGGAGCAGGCGCGCTCCACGCTCCGCGCCGCGGGCGATGCGGCCGTCCCCTACCTCGAAGAGGCTTCCGTCGACAGCGTCGAGCTCGCGATCCGCGGGGAGTCCGACATGCTCCTCGAGGACATCCACGTCGACGAGATCGAGCGCGAGTGGGTGGATCTGCAGGCCACCGTGGAAGGCGAGGCACTCGAGGAAGGCGCGTTTCTCCTCGAACGGATGATTCTGCCGGACTGTCCTCCACGTGTCGCGAGCGCGCGGGCCGAGCTCCGGGAGCTGGCGGCGGGAGCGCGGGAGGCGGTGCCGGAATACGGCCGGCTGGAGGAGCGGGTCGAGGCGCTCCGGCGCTACCTCCACGAGACGTGCGGCTTCCACGGCAACACCGAGGACTACTACGATCCCGAGAACTCGTTCCTCTCGAGCGTCCTCCTCCGCCGCACCGGAATCCCGATCACGCTCGCGCTCGTCTACCTCACGATCGGCCGCCGGATCGGGGTGCCGCTGGTCGGGATCGGGATGCCGATGCACTTCCTGATCGGCTTCCGCGCGACATCGAGCTACCGCTACCTGGATCCCTTCTTCGGCGGCCGCGAGGTGAGCCGCGGCGAGTGCCTGCTCCTGCTCGAGCGCGCCGGCTTCGAGCCCGCGGAGCGGTATCTCCGGCCCGCGCCGGTCGTGGGGATCCTCGAGCGCATGGCGCGGAACCTCACCGTCATCTACCAGAACAGCGCCCGTGAGCGCGAGCTCCGTCTGGCGCGGCGGTTCGTTACCCTGCTCACGGGTGAAGTGACCTAACGCTCGGCCGCGAGCGTCTCGTACCCCCTCAGTACCTTCCGCGAGCCCGCTCCTTCGCGGGCAAGACCTCCAGGCACGTCGTCCACCACCCCGTCTCGATCGTCTCCACGAACTCCTCCGGCAACCGCTCGGCCCGCATCTGAGTCGCGAGCGAAGGGTGGTCGTATTCGACCCTGCGCCACTCGATGATCGGCGGACCTTCCCGGTCGGCGGTCAGGATGGCATAGACGACGCGCGGGTCGCCATCGTTCGCGGGCCGCCCGATGGCTCCCACGTTGACGACCAGCCGACCCCCGGGAAGCTCCCGGCTCCAGGGCAGGCCCGTGTGGGTGACGCACAGCGTATCGGCGCCGCTCGCATCCAGGAGCCAGGCCAGGAACGCGTCCGAGCATGCGCTCTCCCAGAGGAACTCGTTCGTGCGTCGCGGGCTGCCGTGGCAAAGGAGCACCTCCCGGCCGGCCATCGAGATCCGGATCTCGGGGGGGAGAGCGCGCATCCACGCACGGTGCTCCGGATCGGTGTTGTCGTAGGTGTACCGGTAGGAGAGCGCGGCGAACGCGTTGTCGCGCGGGTCCGTGTACCCGCAGCGGCAATCGGCGAGGTCGTGGCCGAGCGAGTGGTCGTAGTTCCCCTGCACGACCGGTATGCCTGCGCGCCGGACGATCTCGCAGGCGAGGTCCGGGTGCGGGCCGAACGCGCCCAGGTCCCCCAGGCACACCGCCTCCTCCACCCCGGCGCGGGCGGCGTCCGCCAGCGTGGCGGCCAGCGCAAGGTGGTTGCTGTACACGCCGCCGAACAGTGCGACCCGACGCGCCGCGAGCCGCATCAGCCCACCTCTCCGGCCGGTGCGACCGTTCCCGCCGGCGCGCCGGTCTCGGGCGCCCCCGCGCCGGGGTTTTCGCAGATCGCTCCGTGCAGCCAGCAGGTGTGACACGCCCCGTGCGCCAGCGCGTAGGGCGCGCGGGCCGCCCGCCCCAGATCGTCGCCTAGATCGCCGTCTTGGGCGTCGAGCAGGATCGGGCACACCCAGATCCCGTGATCGGTCACCACCCGCGAGTGCGCGCAGACGAACTGATCGAGGTCGTATCCCTCGAGCATCTCGTCCGTCACGCGCTCGTACTCCCTGTACCCCCCCGCCCGCTCCGCTTCGCAGCCGATCCGGAGGGCGGGCATCGTCTTGATGCGCGGCCGGGTGCAGCCGCGTGCTGCGAGCTCCGCCACGAACCTCTCGTAGATGACCGGATCGGCCTCCGGATCCCACGTCCGGACGATCGTCACGATGGGAAGGAATCCGTGCCGGAGAAGGAGCTCGAGCCCATCCATCGCGCGCTCGAACGATCCGGCGCCGCGGAGGACGTCGTTGGAAATCGCGTCGAAGCCATCCAGGGAGAGGCGGAACTCGAGCGACCACCGGCTGGCGGCCGCGGCGGCGGCGAGGGGCTCCAGGTGGCGCGGCTTCAGGAGCGTGCCGTTGGTCAGGACGGTCGTCGGACCGTAGGAGAGCGCGAGCGAGAGGATATCGACGATCCGGGGATGAAGGAACGGCTCGCCGCCCGTGAAGTAGTACTCGCGGACGCCCAGCGGCACGCTCTC
>DASSPT010000119.1:0-17888 GCA_035699465.1 Gemmatimonadota bacterium | reverse complement strand
GATCCCGCGCCGGCTCACGGAGGCCCTCGAGAGCCCGCTCGGCATGGAGCCGCTCTCGCAGCTCGTTCGCACGGGATCGAAGGTCACGATCGCGTTCGACGACAACTGCCAGCCGTTCCCCCCCATGCGCCGGCCGGACATCCGCCAGGTGATGATCGAGCGGCTGCTGGAGCTCCTCTACTCCTACGGCGTCCGCAAACCGGACATCACGCTCCGCTGCGCGGTCGCGCTCCACCGGAAGATGCAGGTCCCGGAGCTCGAGCACATGCTGGGACCGCGGATCATGGCGGAGTTCCATCCCGATCAGCTCGCCAACTTCGACGCCGAGGACAAGGCCGACATCGTCGACCTGGGAGCGACGCCCCACGGCGAGCCGGTCCAGACGAGCCGCGCGGTAGTGGACGCCGACCTCGTGATCTACGTCGACACGATCCAGATCCCGCTGAACGGCGGGCACAAGTCGGTGGCCGTCGGGTTCGGCACCTACGACTCGATCGCGCCCCACCACAATCCCGCCATTACCGAGGACGTCCCGCACGTCATGCAGCCCGACGGCTCATGCATGCACGACTCGATCACGCGGATCTCCCGTCAGCTGCAGAAGCACTGCCGGATCATGGTCATCGAGGCGGCCATGAACGGCGCCACGTACCCGGCGCACCTCCGGCACCTGGCCAAGCCGCCCGATCGGCTGAGCGCGATCGAGAAACTCGTGCGCGCGGCCACTCCCACGTCGATGAAGCCCCTGCCCGAGGCCTGGCGCGCGGGGATCTTCCGCTCGATCAAGAGCGAGTACGCGCCGATCGAGATCAACGCCGGGGCCATCGATCCGGTCCACGCGCGGACGATCGCCGCCATCCGGCCCCAGCTCGAGGTGCGCGCGCCGCGCCAGCACGACACGCTGGTCTTCGGATTGCCGGACCTGTCGCCCTACAGCGTGGGGGCGCGCGTCAATCCCGTGCTCGTCGTAAGCGACGTCCTCGGGTACGTGTTCAACTGGTTCTGGAACGAGCCGTTCATCAAGCCGGGCGGGGTCGTGATCATCCTGAACCCGGTCTTCGAGGTGTTCCATGAGCTGTACCACGCCGCGTACAAACGATTCTGGGAGGAGGTGCTGCCGGCGACGACCGACCCGTTCGAGATGCGGGACAACTTCCAGGAGAAGTTCGCGCGCGACCCGGTTCTCGTGGACGCCTACCGGAACCGCTTCGCCCACCACGGATTCCATCCCTTCACCGTGTGGTACTGGGCCACTTACCCGCTGCGTTACCTGTCCGACACCATCCTCGTCGGCCCACCGGACGACAAGGCCGCCAAACGGCTCGGCGTCTCGTGGGCGCCGTCGCTGGCCCGCGCGCTCGCCATGGCGCGGGAGAAGACCGGCGGCGACGACGTGGCCGCGCTGACGATCCCCCCGTTCATGTACCTGTCGGTCGACGGGAAGGGCTGAAACCGGATCCCGAGCTATCCTTGAGGGATGACTCACGCCGTCCGGGTCTACTTCGATTTCGTCTCTCCGTACTCGTACCTGGCACTGACGCGACTGGCGTCGTTCGGGACGCGGCACGGGATCCGGTGGGAGCCGGCGCCCGTCTTCTACGCGGCGCTCCTGGACGCCAACCACCTCGTCGGACCGGCGGAGACCTCCGCCAAGCGACGCTACACGATGACCGACGTCCTGCGGGCGGCTGAGCTCCAGGGCGCGCCGCTGGTGGGGCCGCCGGCGCACCCGTTTCGCTCGCTGGAGGCGCTGCGCGTGGCCACTCTGGTGGCCCGCGACCCGCGCGCGCTCGAGCTCTCGGTCGCCCTCTCGACGGCGTGCTGGGCCGAAGGACGCGATCTGACGGACTGGAATGTTCTGACCGAGGTCGTCGAACGGGTCGGCATCGACGCGGGCGACCTCGCCGCACGCTCTTCGGCTCCGGCGGTCAAGCGCGCGCTCCAGGAGCGGACCGCGGCCGCGATCGCGGCCGGTGTGTTCGGCGTTCCCACGTTCGAGCTCGGTGGCGAGCTCTTCTGGGGACACGACCGGCTCGACCACCTCGCGGCCCGGATCGAAGGCCGGCTGCCGGACCTGTCGGCGCGGGCCAGCGCCCTCGAGGCACGACCGCGCGGCTCCGACCGACCGGGAGCGCCGATCCTGCGCGCGCCGGGCGGAGGCTGACGTGCTCGACACGCTGAAGACCGCGGCCGCCGGGGAGTTCGAGAGCGCGTTCGGCCGCGAGCCGCAGGTGGTCGCCTGGGCGCCGGGGCGGGTCAACCTGATCGGCGAGCACACCGATTACAACGATGGCCTCGTGCTCCCCGCCGCGCTCGAGCGCGGGATCGTGGTCGCCGCCGCGGAGCGCGGGGACGGGATCGTGCGGGCGCTGTCGGAGCGCTACGGCGGTCCGGTCGAGGTCGGCCGCACCCTGGGCGGACCGCGCAACGTCGAGCTCCCGCCCTGGGCGGCATACGTCCGCGCCGTGGCCCGCGAGATCGTCGGCGCGGCTCCCTTGGGACCCGGGGCGGACCTGTGGATCGGCGGGGACCTGCCCTCGGCCGCGGGGCTCTCGTCGTCGGCGGCGCTCGTGGTCGCCTGCGCGCTGGCGCTGGCCGAGGTGGCGGGCGTGGAGAGTCCGTCGCGGAACACGATCGGCTTCGCGCGCATGGTCCGGCTGGTCGAGCACCGCGCGGGAACGCTCTGCGGCATCATGGATCCGCTCGTGGTGCTCGAGGGCCGTCGCGGGTGCGCGCTCCGCATCGACTGCCGGTCGCTGGAGATCGCCGAAGTTCCGCTCCCCATCGACACCCTGCTCGTCGTCTGCGATAGCGGGCTCGAGCGTGCGCTCGCTCAGTCGGCGTACAATCAGCGGCGCGACGAGTGCGAGATCGCGCGCGGCGCGCTCGAGCGGCTTTCGGGCCGCCCGATCCGGAGCCTGCGCGATGCCACGCGTGACGATCTGGACCTGCTCGGCCGCGCGTTCCCGGGAGAGAGCTACCGCCGCGCGCGGCACGTCGTCGAGGAGAACGACCGCGTCGACCGGCTCGTCGACGGGCTCTGGCGCAACGACCGCGAGGCCGTCGGACGGTTGATGGACGCATCGCACGAGAGCCTGCGCAACGACTTCGAGGTCTCGACTCCCGAGCTCGACGCGCTGGTGGAAGACGCCCGCGGGGCTCCGGGATGCTGGGGGACGCGCATGACGGGCGCCGGGTTCGGCGGCTGCACGGTGAGCCTGGTCGACAGGGACGCCGCCCCCGCGTTCATGGAGCGGATGGAGGAATCGTTCCGCGCCCGCTACTCCCGCTCGCCGCGTCCGTTCGCCTCTTCGGCCGGGGTCGGCGCCCGCCTCTTCCAGTAGAGGTAGGCGGGAACGCCGGCCAGGAGCAGCGCGGCCCCCATGGCCGAGCGCACCGGGTTGGACGCCACCACGCTCGCGACCACTCCCGCCGACACGAGCGCGAAGAGGACCGGCAGCGCGGGGTACAAGGGCATCCGGAACCCCCCCGCGATACGGGAGCCGAGCGGCTCGCGGCGCCGAAAGACGAGGACGGATCCGACCGTCAGCCCGAAGAAGATCCAGTCCGCGAAGACGACGGTGTCGACGAGCGCGGCGTAGGTGCCGGTCAGGGCGAGCGCGATCGCCCACGCCGCCTGGAGCACGATGGCCAGGGAGGGCGTGCGAAATCGCGGGTGAAGCCGCGAGACCCCACGAAAGAAGAGGCCGTCCGCAGCCATCGCGTAGTAGACGCGCGTCGGCGCCAGCACGGCGAGGTCGAGGAATCCGAAGGTCGAGACGGCGATCGCGGCCGCCACGAACCGGTCGCCGGCGGGGCCCAGGAGCCGGCCGGCGGCGTCGGAGGCCGGCGTGCGCGTGGCGGCGAGCCCCTCGAGACCGAGCGCGCGGAGGTACACGACGTTGACGAGCACGTAGACGGCCACGACGAGGAGCGTTCCGGCCAGGAGGCTCCGCGGCAGGTTCCGCCGCGGGTCGGCGATCTCCTCGGCGACGTAGTTCGCGTTCTGCCACCCGCCGTAGGAGAAGAGGATCGGGACGAGCGCGGCCCCGAAGAGGATCGGCAGCGCGGCGCTGCCGCCGGCGGCGTCCCCCGCACCTGCGGCCCCGCCAGCCGCCCCCGCCTGCGGCACAGCCGGCGCGATCAGAAAACCGGCCCCGATGAGGACCGCGAGCGCGGCGACCTTGAGGACGACGAAGACGTTGAGGACGCGGCTCCCCGGCTTGACACCCAGGTAGTTGATCGCCGACACGACCACGATCGCCGCGATCGCCAGCGGCAGCGCCGAGGCGTCTTCCCGCCCCACCAGCCGCAACGCGTACTCGGCGAAGGTGATCGCGACCGCCGCGATCGCGCCGCATTCGATCAGGAGCAGAAGCGCCCAGCCGTAGAGGAACCCGACCAGCGGGTGGTACGCGTCGCGCAGATAGACGTACTGGCCGCCGGCCTTCGGGAAGAGCGATCCCAGCTCGGCGTACGCGAGCGCGCCCGCCAGCGCGATCGCTCCACCGGCCGCCCACGCCGCCAGCACCCACCCCTCCGAGGGCAGCCGCTGCGCCACGATGTAGGGGTTGATGAAGATGCCGGCGCCGATGATCCCTCCGACGACGACCATCGTGGCATCGAAGGGACCCAGCGCGCGCTTGAAATCGGGGGGCGTCGGCACGCCGCAAGATACAAAAAAAGGCCCGGGAGACTCTTCGCGGCGGTGGATCAGTCCGCCCCGCTCCCGGGCCCGGTGTCCTGATGGGATTCCGCGCGGCGACCCGCGTGGAACCGGCGAAGTCACCTAGCGGTCAGGCACCTCACGTTTGATCCTGGGTCTACTTGGAATGATAGGACCACCTCCTTTCTCGTGTGCGGGCAGAATACCGGGAGGTGGGGGCGAGGGCAAGATCCCCCCAAAAAAAACGCGACCCGCCGAGGCGGGCCGCGCCGTGGATCTCCGTTCCGGGTCGTGCTTAGCCGATCGTACTGGTCGCCACGGTGAACGTCGCGACGCGCGGAGTACCTACGATCAGGCCCTTGAGGAGATCGAGGACCTTCGGGTATGTGTCCGTGCGATACCGCTCGGCGTTCTTCTCGCTGTCCCACATGCTGATCCCGAGGGCGTGGTTCTCCGGGTTGACGAGCGAGAGCTCGCCACGGAAGCCATCCTGCTTCTTCAGCATCGGAACGACTTCGCCGTCGAACTTGGACTTGAACTCTTCCGCCTTGCCGGGCTTGATCTCGAATTCCACGTTGCGTGTGTATCTCATAGGTGGTTCCCTTCGGTGGTGAGTATTTCGAACTCCCTCAACGTACCGCCTTTGATCGCATAAGTCAATGATTATCAATAAATTACGAATACAAATATATAAGTCGAACTTCAGGGCGGACGTCAGATCCTGCGGGCGAAGGCGTCGAGCTCGAGTGTCCAGACGCGCTCGCCGCAGAAGCGCGTTCCCTCGGGGCAGACCGGCCGCTGCGAGGCGGCGTGGCGGATCGTGCAGGGCGGAGCGAGCCAGCGGCCGATCCGTGGATTCACTTCGCGGACGGCGAGCGCCTCCTCGAGGGAGGCCTGCCAGATCTCCTCCTGCGCGTTCCAGCAGAGCCGCATGGAGTGCTTGTGCCAGAGGTTGAGGAGATCGGCGGATTCGGTGAACCGGATCGCGACGGCGTTGGGGAGCAGATACTCGGCGAACTCGGACGGCGCGCCCGCGGCCCGGACGGCGGCGATGTCGTCCCAGGTGCGCTCCATGCTCTCCTCGTAGCGGCGCCGGGCCGCGTCGTCCTCGAGCACGAGCCCTGGGGTCACGTAGTCGGGCTCGTTGCCCAGGTGGGCGGTGAGCGCGGGCCGCGACCCGGGCGTCATGCGGTGGCGCTGGTCCTGCGAGTCGGCCGCGTGCGAGAGCTTCTTCTTGAACGTGTAGTGCGGGTGGAAGAGGGCGCGGGAGAGCTTGTCGTGGGTCGTCAGATTCAATGCCTCGCCGAGAACCGGGTTCGCGGCCGGATCGAGCGCCATCGCGATCGCCTCGTCGTCGGCCAGCGTGGCCCGCGGCGCGCCCAGCACCTCGCGCACCGCGTCCGCCAGCACCTCCTCGTTCCGCGCGCCCCAGTCGACCAGCTTCGACGTCCTCCCCGCCAGCTCGGCGTCGAACTCCGCCCGGAAGGCGCGCGCGCGCTCCGGCCCGCCGTCGCCGTTCAGGCCCGCCAGGAAACGCCACTCGGCGGTCGCTTCGATCGGAAGCGGCTCCTCCAGGATCGTCCTGTACGCCGGATCGTGCGCGAGCAGCTCCTCGACCATCCGCCCCACGACGATCCGGGTCTCGCTCGACGCGTCGACCTGCTCGCAGAGGCGCGCATACCGGAGGAGCGTGATCCCGCTCACGGTGTGGTAGAGGTACGCGAACGTGGCGACAGGCAGGGCGTAGCGGGCGACCTCCTGCGCGCGCTTTCCGATTTCCTTCGCATACCGGTCGGCGTGCGCGCGGCGTCCCGGGAAGCGCTGGAAGTAGGCCTCGGCCGTCACCGGCGTCAGGAGCCGGATCAGCTCCCTGTAGTCCTCCATCTGCCGCTCGACCGCGGCGAGGTAGCGCGCCAGCGCCTCCCCCTCCAGCGGCGGAACGGCCACGTTGCCCGGTTTCACCTCGACGTAGCGCTGGCTCACCTGCTCGGAGTTGTAGAACGGGTGGCTGTGGAGGAACGCCCACAGGAAGTGGCGGCTCACGTTGGACAGCGCGAACTGGAACTGGGCGTGCTGGAGCGTGGTGTGGTGCCCCGCCATGTAGAGGCTCTTGGCGAGCTCCGTCCAGCGCTCGTTCAGCTCGACGTCGCCGATCACGCCCTTGGAGCTGTAGCAGGTGCGCGCAGTGGCGAGGAAGTTGGCGAACGGCGCCTCGAAGGCGCGCGTCAGCCGCACCTCCGGAGGTGCGGAAAGGAAGGGCTGGGGCGGAGGGGACGCGGACATCGTCCTCGCCGGCCGCGAGGCGATCTCAGGCAACCGGCTCTCCCGGCTCGGTCTCTGTGCCCCGCAACCTGCGGATCTTCGCGTCGACGGAGAGCGGTCCGGGCCCGAGAAGGATCACCCCCAGGAGCAGGACGATGAGCGCCAGGACGTACTCGTACCCGCGCGCCATCGGATCGCCGAAGTGGTAGACGTCGAAGCCGTGCGGGAGGTGCACCTTGATCCCCGCCACGACCATCTCCGCGGCGAAGAGCGCGGCGAGGATCCGGGTCAGGAAGCCCGCGGCGAGGAGGATCCCCCCGAAGAACTCGAAGATCGCGATCGGGACCGCCATCCAGCCCGGGAAGCCCATTCCGGCGAACGCCTCGGTCGTGGCCGAGAGGTTCATGATCTTGGGATAGCCATGAAGGATGAACACGATGCCGCAGAACAGGCGGCCGAGCGTTGCGACCCAGTGTACTCGACTCATCGAGCTCTCCTGCCGGCGGGGGAACCTGCGAGCGCAGCGCGTCGGTGCACGAGCGGGTTCACCCCCAAGATCGCGGCACGCGCCGCCGGGGTCAAACCCGCGCCGCTTCGGGTGAGCTCAGATGCCGAGCGCCTCGATCGCCGCCGCGGCAGCGCGCGCCGCGACTCCGGGCGGGCCGAGGGCGGCGCGGACTCCGGCCAGCCCTTCGATGACCTCGGCCCGGGCGTCGGGGTCGGAGAGCCACGTGACGACGGGCGCGGCGAGCGCGGCCGGATCGAGCCGCTGGACGAACTCGGGCACGACGGTCGCACCGGCGATCAGGTTGGGGAGCGCGATCCAGTCCGTATCGACGAGGAGCCGCGCAGCGGCGTACGTGGCCGGCGCCGCACGGTAGGCGACCACGTGCGGCACGCCGAGGAGCGCGAGCTCGAGGGACGCCGTGCCGCTCGTGGCGAGCGCGGCCGCCGCATGGCCCAGGACCTCGAGCCGGTCCTCGGCGACGAGCGTGACGGGCGGTCCCCCGGCGAGCGCGCGCGCGACCTCGGCGGGCTCCAGCCCCGGCGCGACGGGCGCCACGAACACCGCCCCGGGCACCGCGGCGGCCACACGCGCCGCGGCCGCCGCGAGCGCCGGGGCCACGCGCGCGAGCTCGCTCTCCCGGCTCCCCGGAACGATCGCCACCCACGGCGCTTCCTCGGGAAGACCGAGCCGCGGGGCGACCTCGGCGCGCGGCGCCGGCCGTTCCGGGAGCCGGTCGACCGCGGGGTTTCCCACGTAGACCGCGTCGACGCCCGTGTCCTCGTAGAACGCCGCCTCGAACGGAAGCGTGAGGAGGAGCCGGCGCACGCTCCGCTCCAGCGCGCGGACCCGCCCCGGCCGCCACGCCCACACCGTGGGGCTCACGTACTGGACGACCGGGATCCCGCGGCCCGAGAGGCGTCCGGCGAGGCGCAGGTTGAAGTCGGGGGAATCGATCAGGATGGCCCCGTCGGCCGGCCGGTCGGCCGCCGCCTCTTCGAGCTTCGCGAGCGCTCGCCAGGCCGCCGGCAGCCGCTCGATGACCTCGACGAGGCCCATGACCGAGAGCTCGCGCGTGTCGACGACGCGCTCCACACCCGCGGACTCGAGCTCCGGACCGGTGGCGCCGAAGAGCGAGAGCGTGGGCCGGATGGCGCGGGCCGCCCGCACGAGCTCCGCTCCGAGCGCGTCGCCGGACGGCTCGCCCGCCACGACGAGCAGCTCGGCCCGTCGCGCGGTCAGAGCCCGGCGGCGCGCCGGTAGTACTGGTCGATCGCCTTCCAGTTCAGATTGGCGAGGAACGCCTCGACGTAGGCGGCGCGATTGGGGCCGTGGTCGTAGTAGTAGGCGTGCTCGGAGACGTCGAGCGGAAGGATCGGCTGCGCACCCCACACGGGGCCGATGTCGTGTCCGTCGGTCAGATAGACGTGGAGCCGCCCGTCGGACGGGTCCCAGCACGTGATCGCCCAGCCGCGGGCCTGCGAGGCGACCGCCTTGAGCTCGGCCTGCCACGCCTCGAAGCTGCCGAAGTCCTTCTCGATCCGCGTGCGGACCGGCAGGTCCTTTTCGGCCTCGCCGTCGCCTCCCAGGATCGCGAAGTAGATCTCGTGGAGGATCTGGCCGTTGGCGTTGTGGCTCTCGTTGCGCTTGACGCCGCGGATGTCCGACCAGTCGTCTTTCTCGTGCATCTCGGCGAGCTTCTTCGCCGTCGCCGCGCGACCCTTGAGAAGCGAGGCGTAGTAGCTGTCGTGATGCCACTCTACGCTCTGCCGGCTGATCCCCTGGAGCGCGGCGGGATCGTACGGAAGCGCCCTCGCCTCTTCGGGGATGGGCTCGCGCTGATCGTCGTTCGCTGCGTTGCGTGCCATCGTCGGCAATATAGATCCGCCCCTTGATCGAACAAACCGCGCCGGCGAGGGGTCTAACCCCATCGAATGCCGATAACGCAGCTCCCGCACCGGCCACCGGCGCCACGCCTCCGGGCGGTGGCGGTCCTCACGGCGCTCCTCTTCCACCTCGGCGCCGTCCTGTTCCTCCCCTTCCCCGTCAGCCGTCCGCGCGAAGGCGTGGTCGCCCTCATCGTCCCGACGGATCCGGAGGACATGCCGCCGCCGCTCGTCGCCGCTGCGGGTCGGGATCTCCCCGTCGCGGTGCCGGGAGGCGCGAGCCTGGCGTCCGGGTCGGACGGCGCCGCGCCCGGCATGGTCGGGCGGATCGCGCCGCCGGCCCTCGCCGGGGCGATCCCGTTCCTGCCGGGTCCGGCGGCGGCACCAGCGACCGAGGCCCCCGCCGGCGCCATGGGCGAGGCGCGGGCGGCCACGCTCCCGCTCGTCGTCCGGCCGGGCGGCGGGCTCGGCGGGCGGCGCCTCGGCCGCACGCCCGAGCAGCTCGCGATCGCGCGCGCGGAATCGCTTCTCGTGTCGCGGCTGGCGGGGATCGCGGTCGTCGAGCGTCGCGACACGGGCGCGGTCGGGCTCGCGAACGGCGGCGTCACGATCGCGATCCCGTGGCCCGGGTTCCTGCCCGCGAACCGGAGCGACGAGAAGTGGCGCGCGGAGCGATGCTCGGGAGGCGGCGACGGCGATTCCGACAAGGCGGGCGAGGGCGAGGCGCGCCGCGCCCAGTGCGATTAGCGGTGGATCGCGGGTTCTAGACGTACCCTCGGAGGCGGGTCGCCTCCATCACGCGGCTGATCCCGATCATGTAGGCGGCGATCCTCAGCGGGAGGCGCTCCTGCAGGCTCGTGACCCGCACCTGACGCCAGGCGTCGGTGATGAACCGCTCGAGCTCCTCGTTGACCCGGGCCAGCGTCCAGCGGAACTCCTGGATGTTCTGAACCCACTCGAAGTACGACACGATCACACCGCCCGAGTTGACCAGGAGGTCCGGGAGGACGATCACCCCTCTGCGCTCGAGCACCGCGTCACCGGCGGGCGTGACCGGGTGGTTCGCCGCCTCGACCACGACCGGCGCCTTGATCCTCTCGGCGACCTCGGCGTCGATCACGCCTCCGATCGCGGCCGGGATCAGGATGTCGCAATCACAGGTCAGGAGCTCGCCCCCGTCGAGATTGTCGCAATGCCCGAAACCGGCCACGCTTCCCGTCTCGGACTGATGCTTGAGGAGCCGCGGGATGTCGATGCCGTCTCCGTTGTATATGCAACCCAGGACATCCGAGATGGCGACGATCCGGCAGCCCATCTTGTCGAGGATCCGGGCCGCCCATGACCCCACGTTTCCGAAGCCCTGGATCGCCACGCGCGCATCCTGGAGCTTGAAGTCGAGCTCGGGCGCGGCCGCCTGGAGCACGAAGGCCACGCCCTGCGCGGTGGCCGATTCGCGCCCGGGCGACCCACCGAGCTCCAGCGGCTTGCCGGTCACGATGCCCGGCGTGTAGCCGTGCTTCGCGCCGTAGGCGTCCATCATCCAGGCCATGATCTGGGCGTTGGTGTTCATGTCCGGCGCAGGGATGTCGCGATTGATTCCCAGGATGTACGAGATGTGCTGGGTGTAGCGGCGGGTCATCTGCTTGAGCTCGTTCTGGCTCATCGGCTTGGGATCGACCTGGATCCCGCCCTTCGCGCCCCCGAACGGGATGTCGACCACCGCCGTCTTCCACGTCATGATCGACGCCAGCGCGCGGATCTCGTCGAGGTCGGCCGAGGGGTGGAAGCGGATGCCGCCCTTGTAGGGCCCGCGGGCGCCATTGTGCTGGACGCGGTAGCCGATGAGGACCTCGAGGCGGCCGTCGTCCATCCGGACGGGCACCTCGACCCGCATCTCGCGATACGGGAGCTTGAGCAATATGCGATAGTCGTGCTCGATGCCGGCGGCCGTGGCGCCCAGGTCGAAGTAGTGGTTGACCGCGGCGAACGGGTTCGCCTCGATCGCGGCGAGGTTGGAATCCGCGGGAAGCTCGGCGGCCGGCGCGGTTTCGGGCATCGCTTCGAGTATAGCGGGCGGCCTGTGGAGCGTCGACGGAGCCCGCGCCCTCTGATCGGCCGATTCCTTACGGCGCGGCCTTCTTCCAGCGCCTACTCTTTCGTCATGCCGCTCGATCCCCACGCCGCCGCGTCCCCCGTCCAGTGGATGGAATGGAGCCCCGCCGCGTTCGAGCGCGCGCGCCGCGAGGACAGGCCGATCCTGCTCCGGATCTCCGCCGTCTGGTGTCACTGGTGCCACGTCATGGACGAGACGACCGACGCGGTCCCGGAAGTGGCGCGGCGGATCAACGAGTGGTTCGTGCCCGTGCGTGTCGACAACGACGAGCGGCCGGACGTCAACGCGCGCTACAACCTGGGCGGCTGGCCGACGACCGCGTTCCTGACGCCGGGCGGCGAGCTGATCACGGGCGGCACCTACTTCCCCGCCGCGCAATTCGAAGAGGTCCTCGCGCGCGTCCACCAGGCGTGGAGCGGGCAGCGCGATCAGCTGGAGGCCGAAGTCGAGAAGATCCGCGCGCGGCGGCGCGAGAGGCCGGGGCCGGCGCCGGCGGGAGAGCTGGACGGGTCGGCGATGGCGCGGATCGTCGAGGCCGCGCTCGACGCCTACGACTGGCGCTATGGCGGGTTCGGCACGCAGCCCAAGTTCCCTCAGCCCGAGACCGTGCGGCTCCTGCTCCACGCGTGGGCCGGCTCGGGCGCCGACGCGCCACGCGAGGCCGCGGAGAACACGCTCGTGGCGATGCGCACCGCGGGCCTCGCCGAGGAGCGGACCTACGGGCTGTACGACCACGCGGCGGGCGGATTCTTCCGCTACTCCACCACGCGCGACTGGTCGCTCCCCCACTTCGAGAAGATGTGCGAGGACAACGCGCGCCACGCTCTCGCGTACCTCGACGCATGGCGCCTGACCGGGAACGCGCTCTACGCCGACACGGTGCGCGGGATCTTCGGCTTCGTGCTGGGGACGCTCTCGGACCCCGCGGGCGGCGCGTACGGCAGCCAGGACGCCGACGGCGAGGCGGAGTACTACGGCCGGCCGCTCGCCGAGCGCGCTCGAATGGCGACGCCCTACATCGACCGCCGATTCTACACGGACTGGAACGGCATGATGGCGGCCGCCGCGCTGGAGGCCGCCGCGGCGCTCGACGGCGCGTCGACGCCCGATTCGACCCGGCCACTGGAAGCGCCCCCTTTCGATCCAGGAGAGCTGCGCGCGTGGGCGCTGGGGACCGTCGACCGGCTGACGGAGCGTCTATGGTGCGACGCGGGGATGCGCCACGTGCTGCGTCCGGGGGCCGGCGACGACGAGGTGGACGAGGGGGCACCGCTCCTGCTCGGCGATCAGGCGTGGTGGCTGGAGGCGCTCCTGGCCGCGTACCAGGCCACCGGCGATTCGAAGTACCGCCGCCGCGCCGAGGCGCTGGCGCGCGCGGTCGAGACGGGGTTCTTCGATGCCGCCCGTGGCGCGTGCCGCGACCGCCGCGAGCCGCCGGATGGTGCGGGAGACGTCGAGGGTCGGGGACCGGAGGGACACCTCGCGGATCCGGTCTGGCCTCTGGCCGAGAACGCGGTGCTCGCGGGCGCGCTCGCGAACCTGACGGCCCTCGGCGGGGGGGACCGGTGGCGGGAGCGCGGGGCGGGAATCCTGGCCGCGCTCGCCGCAGAGGCGGAGCGCCACGGGCTCATGGGCGCCGGCTGGGCGCTGGCCGTTTCGCGCGTCCGCACCGAGCCCGTGCAGGTCCACCTCGTCGGCGGCGCGGCGGACGAGCGGCTTCGAGCCCTCGCGCAGACGGCCTGGTCACGCTACCTGCCGAGTCGCGTGGTCGAGATCCTCGACCCGGCGCTCGACGGCGACCGGCTCTCCGCGCTGGGCTATCCCGCGGCCGGCGAGCCCCGCGCCTACGTGTGCATCGGCGACCGCTGCCTCGCTCCCGTCGCCGATCCTGACGCCCTCGCGGTCCAGCTCGCCTCGCTCACCGGCTGACCCTCCTTCGGTTCCGGCACTCCCCTTCCGAGACGCTCTTCAAATGAATTGGAAGTCGATGCACGGATACGTTCCGTCAGCCGATCGACGTTCCGTCAGCCGATCGACGTTCCGTCAGCCGATCGACGTTCCGTCAGCCGATCATGTGCCCCGAGCGCTCCAGCGCGGGGCGGTCCCAGCCGCCGAGCTCGGCGGCCGCGTCGTACGTGCTCTCGAGGAATGCCATGAGCATCGTGTCGGGATCCACCGCCGTCCGCACGGCTTCGTAGGGGAGCACGTACTCGAACAGGTCGGTGGAATAGTATGCCGCTTCCGGCCGGACCTCCCACTCCTTGAACCCTTCCGGCTCGGGGTAGGCGTAGGAGTAGAACGCGGGCTCGGTGACCGGGCCGCCACCCGGCCAGAACCCGCAGCTCGAGCACTCGTGGCTGTATGCCTCGCGGACGACCCACAGCGGCAGGAACGGATTCCCGGGATGATCCGGCGCCGGTCGTCCGGAGAAGCGCGTGACGGCGAGGTCGAACGCCCCCCACCAGAAGTGGACCGGGCTCGACTTCCCCATAAAGCGGCTCCTGAACTCCCCCAGGACGCGCTCGCACTGCACCAGGATCCGCCACAGGCGGTGCGCCGCGTCGCGGTCGTAGGCGCGATGCGTTTCGTCCTCCTCGAAGGGGATCGCGACCTCCACTTCCTGGGGCTTCGTCCAGATGTGAACGGGCATCTCCAGTTCGTGAAGTCCCTCCATGATCGCCCGATGGAAGTCGGCGACCGAGCGCGGCTCGAGCGGCGTAGAGAAGCCTGCGCCGCTCGTCTCGACCTCGAGGCGATGATCGACGAAGTCGAAGTCGATCCTGAGCGCGCCCTGGCCATACGGCATCGTGCCGGTCGTCAGCCCGCGCGGCGTGACGTACAGGGTGACGTTCCACCAGTGATTGACGAGCGGCATCTGCGCGAGCCGGATCTTCCCGACGATCTGCGTCCACATGTGGAGGGTCGCGTACGTATCCTGCCATTCCGCCAGGGGGAGCGGCGGCCACGCCTCTTCGACCGGACGGACCGCGGGGCGCCTGGTTGCGCGCGTCATGGCGTGTCGAACCGGATCGTCGACGGCGGGCTCTGGACGCCGAGCCGGTCCTGGATCGTGGCGGTCACCGTGTGGATGCCGGGTGGGAGCGAGAGGCCGGGCGGCGGCAGCGGCAGCGTGACCTCGGTAGGGCCGGGCCGCACCCAGGGATCGAGCCGGTAGACGGTCCCGTGCGAAGTCGTCAGCTCGAGGAAGAGCGTCGCCGGCTCGACTCCGTAGCCCGCGCGATCGGACCAGCGCGCCCGCGCCCCGCCCGGGACGCGATCGAGCTGGAGGATCGGCGGCTCGAAGCCGCGCGGGGCAGGCGAGTCCAGGCCACCCAGGCGCAGGACCTCGATCCGCGCGGCGCCCCGCGCGCGGTGCGCGGGATACGCGTTGACGTCGAACGTCAGCGTCCCGCCTTCCGGCGCGACCCACACGGTCGGCTCGTCGGGCCACGCGAACGCGCCGCTCGAACCGAAGCGCGCGATCACGTCGCCGACCGCGGCGTCGGCGACCGGACCCGGGCCGGCGTCGCGTTCACCCACCTCTACCCCTTCCTCGACTCGCACGGCGACGCGCTCTCCCGCGGCGAGTCTCACTGCCGGGCTCGCGGGTGGCTCCGCGGCAGGCCCCCGGGTCCCAACCCCGGCCGGAACGACGAGCACCTCGACGCGCGGCTCGCTCGCGCCACCATCCTGGCCGCGCGCGGGGACGACGAGAGCGAGGCCCGCCACGGTAGATATGCCGATCAGTGACAGCATCTGCGTCATGGTCGGACAACCATACTCGGTCGCGCGCTGTTTGACATGTGTGGCCGCCAAGGGGATACTGGGGAAGAATTCCTCACACGCACAAAGGAGTTCTCCGATGTCGAGAACACTCCTCCTGGTGGTTCCTCTCCTCGTCCTCCTCGTCGCGCCGGGCGACGGTGTCGCTCAGGTGAATCCACCGAGACGCTTCAATAGCGGGACCGGCGAGCTCGTCGAGCAACACTACGCCCTCCGGTACCAGCATCGGTGGCGGGACCGGCAGCGCAAGACGCAGTTGCGCCGCAGCGAGAGACTGCTCGAGTTCCGGGAGCGAGACGCGGAGTACGCCGCGGACGCATGCGGTCTGGGGTGTTCCCTCCACGAGGGACTTCAGGTCCAGGGCATCCCGGGAACGTTCCTGTCCGTGGCCCTCTACAAGGCGCGGGTCGAAGACGACGTCCTCACCATCCAGCTTCGATTCCACAACGACGGGGCCGGGCCCGGGCGCCTCACGGTCGATCCCTTCGGCGCGCCCGCGTCCTTCTTCGTTCAGGCAGGAGAGAAACGGCTCTACATCCGCGAGGACGAGGATGGTGGGCAGGACATGAAGGGGTCGCTCGACGAGGTTCTCGAGCCTGGCGAGATCGAGAGCTGGTGGGCGCGTTTCCCGGCCCCGCCGCCGGACGCGACGACCTACGACTTCCACATTCCGGCCGTCACCTTCCACGACGTGCCGCTATCCAACCCCTAGAAGGAGCCCGTCGATGCGCCGACCGTGCCTTCTCATCCTTCTCGCGATCCCCTTGCTGCCCCTGACCGCCCACGCCGCAATTCAGCAGGATCCGGTCGGGGGAGCGGCGCTCGATCCGAACTATGCCGACCAGGCAGAGCGGGAGCGGAGGGAGCAGCTCCGCCGCGAGGGGGAGGAGCGCCGCAGAGGCGCCGATGATCCCTGCGCGCTCGGATGCGGCGACTACGAGGGCCTCCAGACGCGCGGCATCCCCGGCACTTCGCTGGTTGCCGTCCTTCATCGGACCGAGATCGACGACGGTGTGCTGACCGCACGGCTGCGCTTCTACAACGAGGGGGAGGCGCCCGGGCACCTCTCGATAGATCCGACCGGCGAGGAGACGTTCGTCCTGAGGGTCGGGACCGAGGAGTACCCCATCCTGCGGAACGAAGACGGCGCGCCCGAGGCGAAGGGAACGCTGTCCATGGAGCTCAAGCCGGGGAAGATGGAGACGTGGTGGGCGAAGTTCCCCGCGCCGCCCGCGGGCACCCGCAGGATCGATCTCGACATCCCCCCGGCGGTGACGTTCCGCGACGTGCGGATCGACGCCGACTGACCGAAACGCGCAGCTTCAATCCGCCCTGACAACGGTATAAATCGTCCGTCTGTGAGGCGCCTTACTGCGGGCCCGGCTACTCCCGGCCTAGTCTGGATGGGGGCCGAGGAGGTGGACGATGAACCCATGGCGCTGGATGATCCCGATGGCCGCGACGGCGCTCCTTTCCTTGTGGGGGTGCGAGCGCGAAGGGTACGATGAGGGCAGCGATACCACCGTGATCGAGGATCGCGAGCCCGACATCACGATCGAGCAGGACGACGACCCTGACATCGTCGTCGAGGAGGAGGATGACGGCTTCGAGGCCGACATCGACGTGGACGACGGGAAGGTCAGTGGCGAGGTGAAGGTCGAGGACTGACCGGACCCGGCGATCGGGACCGCTTGACGGGGCGTGCCCGAGGAATCGGGTGCGCCCCTTTTCTTGGCGGCCAGGCGAACGCCAGCTCGAATCCCAGCGCTTCCGCGTTCGCGCGAATGCGGTCGTCGAAGCTCAGGACCTCCGGATTCAGGAAGATCGACCCGGCCACCTCCAAGGTGGCGAGATGGACGGCGTCGAGGGCGCGCACGGGTTCGAGGGGAAACGGACGCCGCGCGCGATCGAGGACCTCCCCCTCGATTCGAAGCAGGGTCCAGAAACCGGCCTCCCTGTTCAAGACCGCGCGTTGGCGCGCCGCATCGGCGGCCGAAAGCTGACCGGAGTACTCCGCCCGAATCAACGCGCGCTCACATTCCACGAGCAATAGCGCAGACGAAACGACATTGTCCGCACGCTCCAGCAGACCCTGTACGATTTCTCCCCTCGTTTGCCCGAGAAGTCGCGCTGCGATCGCGCTGGATTCCACATAGAGATTCACCGATCGCCTCTTTCCTGATCGATGAGCCGTTCCGCCGTGCCGTCCGGAGCGAGCCTCGGGAAGGTCGGGTAGCGATAGTCCCCTCGGGGGTTCGCACGGGTCGCCAGGCCCTTCCGGATCATCTCCCGCAACTTCGGGGGAATCTCCTCCTGCCCGGCGCCCTCGCCCGGCGGCGCCAGCTCGGCGATGACCTCTCCGCGATCCGTGACCAGAACGTGCTCGCCGGCTCGCACGAGACGCAGGTACTCGCTGAGGCGGTTCTTGAGCTCCCGGACGCCGACGGCGCGCATGCTTTCCATTGTAGCTACTTGTAGCTACTTGTCAACGTACCCATGACAATCTTACCGGGTGCCGAATCCCCGGATACCGAGCGCGGCCATGGCCGCGACGAGCGCGGGGTCGCCGGGCTCGACCGCGCGCGGCGCCCCGAACGCGAGCGAGCCGGCCGGCAGGCGATCGACGAAGATCGCGAGCGTGTGCCACTCGCCGAAGAACGCCGACCACCAGCG
>DASSPT010000118.1:0-9049 GCA_035699465.1 Gemmatimonadota bacterium | reverse complement strand
TCGGGCCGGATTCGGCCGGGAGGTCCCGCCCGCGGAGCGGAAGACGCTCGTGACGATCCTCGATGTGTTCGGAAACACCGCCAGCGCGAAGATCGACGCCGGTCCCTGGATCGACTACCTGCACCTGGCTCGCGTCGACGGGCGCTGGGTCATCGTCAACGTCCTGTGGGAGATGGTCCCCGGAGGGGCGCCGTGACCCGCCGCGCTGCGCTGGCGCTCGCCGTGCCGGCCATCCTCGTCCCCGCGGCGCTCTTCGCGCTGCTCGCCCCGCCCCGGATCCCTCCTCCCCTCGACGTTCCCGCCGGTCACTCCTTCGCACATCCGTCCCCGGCGTACGCGCGTCTCCTCGAGCGTCACGTGCGCGAGGGAACGATCGACGGCGTGAGCGTGCGGGTGGTCGACTACGCGGGGATCTTGCGAGACCCGGACTACCGCCTGGCGCTCCTGGAGCTCGCCGCGGCGCGGCCCGACGCGATGCGTCGCGAGGAGCGGATGGCGTTCTGGATCAACGCCTACAACCTCCTCGCCATCCGACTCGTGGTGGAGCGGTATCCGATCGGCAGCATTCTCGACGTGCGCGAGGGTCACGCGGACGCATGGAGCATCGAGGCCGGCACCGCGGGGGGACGCGCAGTATCGCTGAGCTGGATCGGCGACACGTTGCGCGACTTCGGCGACCCCCGGATCCACTTCGCGCTGGTCGCGGCCGCGGTGTCGTGTCCCGACCTGCGGGCCTACGACCCCGTCGGCCTGGACGCCCAGCTGGAGGCGGCGGCGCGGTCGTTCCTGGCCAACGATCGCCGCGGCGTGCGCGCCACGGCCCAGGGCGTCGACGTCTCCCTGTTGCTGCACGGGAACCATCGGGATTTCGAGCGGATGGGCGGGGTCCTCGCGTTCCTCTCCTCCCACGCGCCGCCGGGCGTGGCGGAGCGGCTGGAGGGCCTGGACCTCCACGATCTCGGCAAGCTGCCCTACGACTGGAGCCTGAACGACCTCGCCCGGACGTCGGTGGCTCGGCGAGACTGACCGGTCATGCGCGCTCGAGGATCTGGTCACGATCCTGGCCGACGGACACGCGCCGGATCGGCACGCCGACCAGCTCCTCGATCCGCTCCAGGTACCGGCGCGCCTCGGACGGGAGCTCGTTCCACGAGCGGGCCTCGGCGATCGGGCCTTCCCACCCGTCGTGCTCCTCGTAGATCGGCTCGCACCGCTCGAGGAGCGCGAGGTTGACGGGAAATTCCCTCAGCTCGCCGCCTCCGTCGGACCCCGCCGACCGATAGCCCGTGCACAGCCGCACGCTGTCGAATCCGTCCAGGACGTCGAGCTTCGTGACCGCCAGCTCGGTCAGGCTGTTGATCCGGGCCGCATAGCGGACGACGACGGCGTCGAACCAGCCGCAGCGGCGTGGCCGCCCCGTGGTGGCACCGTACTCGTCGCCCGCCTCGCGGAGCCGCTCCTGCAGCGGGCTCGCGACCTCGGTCGGGAGCGGCCCGTTACCGACGCGCGTCGTGTAGGCCTTCACGACTCCGATGATGTCGTCCAGGAACTTGGGCCCCAGCCCGACCCCGATCACGGCGCCGCCGGCGGTCGTGCTGGACGAGGTCACGTATGGGTAGGTCCCGTGATCGATGTCCAGCTGTGACCCCTGGGCGCCTTCGAGCAGGACGCGCCGCCCGGCGGCGATATGGTCGGCCACCCGCTGCGAGACGTCCGCCGCGCGCGCGAGCAGCCGGTCGCGCCAGCGCCCGATCTCGGCCAGGGTGCCCTCCGCCGAGACCTCCGCCTCGGAGCCCAGAGCCGCCAGCGCGGTGCGCTTGGCGTCGGCGCTCTCTTCGACGAGCTCCCTCAGTCGCTCGCCGTCGAGGCAGTCCGCCACGCGGATGCCGACGCGGCCGACCTTGTCTTCGTACGCCGGCCCGATGCCTCGGCCGGTGGTGCCGATAGCGCGTGCCCCCCGGCTTCCCTCCTTGGCCGCATCGAGCGCCTTGTGCCACGGCAGGAGCAGGTGCGCGCGGTGGGAGACCCAGACGCGGCTCTCTGCGTCGATGCCCCGCTCCTCGAGCAGGTCGATTTCTCGAAAGAACTCCTCGGTGTCGAGGACCACGCCGTTCCCGAGCAGGCATTCCTTGCCGGGATGCAGCACACCGCTGGGGACCTGGTGGAGGATGAACTCCTCCCCTTCGACCACGACCGTATGCCCGGCGTTGGCCCCGCCCTGGTAGCGAACCACGACGTCGGCCTGCTCGGCGAGCACGTCGACGATCTTGCCCTTGCCCTCGTCGCCCCACTGGGCGCCGACGACGACCTGACACGTGCCTCGGGAACGAGCCATCGTTCGCCTCCAAAAGAAAAGCGCCGTCCGGGGATCCGGGCGGCGCATCCTCCGCTGAAACTGGTCGCCGGGGGCGCGCGCGTCAACGAACCGGCTTCCGCGGCCCGCCTGCGGGCCCCTTCCTCCTTGTCCCCGGCCGCCGAGAGTGTTTGCTTACGGCCCCATGCCCGGCGCCCTCAAGCCCTCGCTCAACTGGCTCCTGCCGCTGACCCCCGTCGCGATCGTCATGCGGTTCGCGGCGCCCGAGGCGCACATCTGGCTGTTCTTCCTGGCCGGCGTGGCGATCATTCCGATCGCCGGATGGATGGGGAAGGCGACCGAGCACCTGGCCGCCCGGACCGGCGAGGGAATCGGCGGGCTCCTGAACGCGACCTTCGGCAACATGGCCGAGCTCATCATCGCGATCATGGCGCTCAGGAAAGGGCTTCCGGAAATCGTCAAGGCGTCTCTCACCGGCTCGATCATCGGCAATGCGCTCCTCATCCTGGGCGCTTCGATGCTCGCCGGCGGCCTCAAGTTCAAGACGCAGGAGTTCAACCCCGCCGGCGGCCGGACACGTGCCACGCAGCTTACCCTGGCGGCGATCGCGCTCCTGATCCCGGCCCTCTTTCATTATCTGGCGGGACCCGCGGGGCCCGCGCGCGAGGGCGCGATGTCGCTCGAGATCAGCGTCGTCCTCGTGGTGGTGTACTGTCTGGCGCTTCTGTTCTCGCTCCACACGCACGAGAGGTATTTCACCCGCGAGGCGGCCGAGGCCGGGCTGCTCGTGGAGGAGGCGCATACGGCGTGGAGCGTGCGCCGCGCGTTCGGCGTCCTGGTGGGGGCGACGGTCGTCGTGAGCGTGCTCGCCGAGATCCTGGTGGGGGCCGTCGAGCCGACCGCCGAGGCGTTGGGGATGACGGAGGTCTTCATCGGCGTGATCGTCGTCGCCATCGTCGGAAACGCGGCCGAGCACTCGACCGCCATCCTGATGGCCGTCAAGGACCGGATGGACCTGTCGCTGGGGATCGCGATCGGGAGCGCCACGCAGATCGCGCTGTTCGCCGCCCCCGTCCTCGTCCTCCTCAGCTACGTGATCGGGCCGGCGCCCATGGACCTGGTGTTCACGACCGCCGAAGTGGTGGCGGTAGCCGTGTCGGTCATCATCGTGGGGCAGGTGGCCGAGGACGGGGAGTCGAACTGGCTGGAGGGCGTCCAGCTCCTGGCGGTCTACCTGATCCTCGGGGTCATGTTCTACTTCCTCCCCGAAGCCTCCGGCGTCGCGGAGTAGCTGCAGCGCGGGAGTTCAGATGAGGGCTATTCATAGGTACGGCCTTCATGCTTGATCCAGCCTCCTTCGTGCCAACCTTGAGGATCTCCATGAGTCCAGTGGATTACCCCGCCTTTCGCATTCCAGTCATACTCGCCATTGAACTCGATACGGTCCCCGACATTCAGATCTTCAACACGAGCCGCCAGATCGACATTGTGAGCGACGAGAATCGTTTGGCCGGTACTGGTGCGGAGAATGAACCGTTGATGTCGGCTTCCGTCATGATCGTCCGATAGGACTTTGATGACTTCTCCATCCCCACGGATTTGCAGATCGCTGCGCTGATTCTCATACGCTGCCCTGAGCGCCGCATCGGCTTTGCTTCCGATCGTTGGAGCAAGCGTGTCCGAATGTGGAAGTACGCCGAACTCACGACCGCCGATGAAGGCGATGATGAGGAAGACGACGAGGACTCCCATTATGAGCGGTAGGCGTCTTATCGGTGCCTCCACTAACCCCGTCCACGCTCCTGACGCTTCCTAGAACCCGGTTGGCACATCCAGGAACACCATCTCCAGACCGAAGCGGTCCGCCAGATGGTCGCCCAGCGCCCGCACCCCGAGCGTTTCCGTCGCGTAGTGACCGGCGAACAGCACGTTGAGACTCCGCTCCCGGGCCTGATGCACGGCCGTGTGGCTCGTCTCGCCCGTGACGAACGCGTCGACGGGGGTGCGGGCAGCTTCGGGGATCAGATCGGACGCCGCCCCCGACACGATCGCGACACGCGAGATGGTGTCGGGCCCGAACGCCAGGACGTGAGGACGCGCGCCTAGGAGCGCCTCGAGCCGGGCCGCGAGTCCCGCGCGATCGAGCGTCTCCGGGAGCCGCCCCATGACGCCGATCGCCCCACTCCCCCACGACCCGAAGGGCTCGATGTCGCGGAGCTGGAGCAGGCGGGCGAGGACCGCGTTGTTGCCGACGTCCGGGTGCGCGTCCAGCGGCAAGTGGGACACGTACAGGCTGATCTCCGCGCGCAGCAGGGTCGCGAGGCGCGCGCGGAACGGTCCCGTCACGGGCTCGATTCGTCCCCAGAAGAGGCCGTGGTGGGCGATCATCATCTGGGCACCCGCCTCGACCGCCATGTCGATCGTGGCCTGAGCGGTGTCGGTCGCGAGCGCCAACCGTGTCACGCGCTCTGCGCCTTCGACCTGAAGGCCGTTCAGCGACTTGTCCGTCCATGCGGCGGTGTCGAGGAACTCGTCGAGGTACGCGACCAGGGCGTCGCGGCCGACGCCTCCGCTCACCGGGGCGATTCGACCGCGATCTGGCGGTCCCCCGAGTACCCGGTCAGCCGATACGTCCGGCCGTCGGACTCGTAGCTCCACGTGTCGAAGGCCTCGCTGAGGGCCTCGCGCTGGAGGGCCCACGACTCGGTGGCGCCGAACTCGTCCACCGTGGGATACGAGCCGCGCGTTTCGCGCACGCTCTCGAGGGCGGTCTGCAGATCGAAGAGGAGGAGCCGGGGGTTGGTGGCGATCTCCCGGGCTTGCTCCTGCGGGGGCGCCACCGCGGCGCCGGGCAGCTGGGTCGCCTCTCCGAGCGGACGCGGCGCAGGCTCGGACCCCGGACCGTCCCGGTCTCCGCACGCCGACGCCGTCAGCGCGAACCCCGCGATCAGGATGCGCGACCATCGCCTAGCCATCGGACCCCACCTCGCGCGGAAGCAGCGTGCGCCACGCCACCTTCCACCCCTCTTCATCGCGGGCCAGAACGAGGAGATCGCCACCCGTCTCGTCGTAGATCGTGCCCTCGCGCTCGTAGCGAACGGCCCACGGCGTCACCGTGACCGCCGCGTCGCCGATGACGTCGACGATGGGCGCCTCGGACTCGAAGGCGAGAACCCTGGCCTCGCGCAGGAACTGGGCGTAACTGTCGACGATGGCGTCGCGCCCCTCCAGTCGCTGCTCGAGATCCGCTCCAAGGAGGACGGCGTCTTCCCGGAAGCACGACCGGAGCTCGTCGAAGCGGCCACCCAGCCAGGCGGTCTCGACCTTGCGAAGGAACTTCAGGATCTCGCGTCGGGTCTCGCGGTCTGCGGCGGTGGGCATGCGCGGATCAAGATAGATCGACGCCCGCGGCCAGCAACGCGGCCCGGACCTCGTCCCGCTCCTTCGCCCCCAGCGGCGCGAGCGGTGGACGCGGCGCGCCGCCACCGGGCCAGCCCCGGAGGTCGAGCGCGGCCTTGATGCCGGGCACGCCGAAGCGCGCGCCGAGGCACTCCGCGAGCGGCTCGATCGCGCGCTGCCGGCCCTGGGCGCCGTCGCCATCTCCGGCGGCGTGCGCCTGGAGGATCGCCAGCGCGCACTCCGGAGCCGCGTCCGCAACCGCGAGGATCGCTCCATCGGCGCCGGCGCGAAGGGCCTCCAGCGTCAGGCGTGCGCTGCCGTTGAAGATCGCGAACCCGCGGCCGCCGGCCTTCCGCAGCGCGCGCTGGAGCTCGAGGTCCCCGGCGGACTCCTTGATCCCGGCGAGCGTGCCGTCGGACGCCAGCTCGCAGAGGAGCTCGGCGCCCGGATCCACGTGGCTCCGCTGCGGGATGTGGTAGGCGAGGAGCGGCAGGCCGCACGCGTCGGAGACGGCGCGGTAGAAGCGCGCGATCCCCGCCGCCCCGAGCGGATAGTAGCGGGAGGGCAGGCAGAGGAGCGCATCCGCGCCGGCGGCCTCCGCTCTGCGAGCCGAAGCCAGTGTCGCCCGCAAGCTCTCGTGTCCGACCTGGGCTATGAGAGCGCGGTCCGATCCTAGCGCGCTCCGCGCCGCGACGAGGAGGGGCGTCTCCTCCTCCGGATCGATGAGCGGTCCCTCGCCGCTCGTCCCGAACACGACGACGCCGCGGACCCCGACACGCCGGTAGATCTCGATCTGTTCTGCCAACCTCGCCGGCGACGCGTCGCCACCCGCGTCGAAGGGAGTAGTGACGGGGCACAGGAGGCCCCCGAGGCGTGGGGTCACGCGCTCACTCGTTCACCCGCACGTCCCGCACTCCCTCGAGGTCGAGGATCCCGTCGATCAGCGCGTCGCGCTTGGAGGCCGGCAGCGTCAGCGCAAAATCCATCTGCATGCCGTCGGCCTCGCGCTTCAGCGCGAAATCTCCCAGCGAGACGCGGGCACCCTCCGCGAGGCGGTTGATGTCGTCGATCAGTCCGGGCCGGCGGTCGGCGGCGACGTGGAAGTACACGAAGTGACGCGGTGGCGTGATGCGGCCCTCCACCCATCCGAGCACCGAGAGCGTGACGAGGAGGATCCCCGTGCCGGCGATGGCGGGTTCGTAGGCTCCGCTGCCGATGGCGAGCCCGATCCCCGCCAGGACCCACATCGTGGCGGCGGTGGTCAGGCCGTGCACCGACCCGCGCGCCTGGATGATCGTGCCGGCGCCCAGGAACCCGATCCCCGACACGATCTGCGCGGCGATGCGGCCCGGATCGGCGATGTTGATCTGCCGCTCGGCATAGGTGAGCGCCACGGAGATCGAGACCATCGTGATGAGGGTCGACCCGACGCAGATCAGCATGTTGGTCCGCAGGCCGGCCGGCTTGTCGTGGAGCTCGCGCTCGATTCCGATGGCGGCGCCGCACGCGATCGCCAGTCCGAGCTTGATCCACATTTCGGCGGCCGCGAAATCCACGCCGGCTACCGGTCCCCGATGGCGCTGGGATCGCGTGCGTGGCGGTAGTGCCGGAACCGCTCCAGCACGGAGGCGAGACCCGCGTACGAGCGGATGTCGCAGAGATCGCAGAGGCCGTCGAAGAGCTCGACTGCCTCGCAGCGATCGTTCGGATCGGAGAAGAAATCGCGCGCTTCCAGGGCCTCGAGCAGGAAGGATGTCCGGTACTCCTGCTCGCGGGGTCCGGTCTGTGGCCGAACCACCCTGTCGATCAGGTAGAGATCCTGGAGCACGACCTCCGGGTCGACACTGGACTCCATCCTGTCGAGCCGCTCGAAAAGCAGGTCTTCCACGGCCGCCTCCGCTCCCCGCTCGGGTTCGGTGGCGAAGTTAGAGTCCGACCCCCGGTCGGCAAGATTGGTCCTCCGCTCGCGGGAGAATCAGCCCGCCTGCCTCCAGCGGCGCGCGAGGGATTCCGGCGATGCCCCGGCGAGGTAGGCAAGACGCAGGGCCCACATGAGTGCCATGGTGCGCCCCACCCCGTGCCGCAGCCAGCGCCGCGCGCTGGTTTCCAGCGGCCCGGGACACACGGCGGGGCGCCCGGCGCGGCGCAGCCCCGCCGCCAGCGCCACGTCCTCGAAGAGGGGCCAGACGGGGAACCCGCCGGCCGCGAAGAAGACCTCCCGCCTGGCGAAGATCCCCTGGTCTCCGGTTCCCTTGAGGGTGACGCGGGTCCGCGCGTTGATCCCGCGCGCGATCCACGGCACCAGGGGATGGAGCGTCCGTTCCTCGCGGGGAAACGCGATCAGGAAGCAGCCTCCGGGAGACCCGCTCGCGATGACTGTCCGTATCTCCCCGACGGCCGAGGGGGCCGGCACACAATCGGCGTGCAGGAACCACAGGACGTCGCCCGTCGCCTCGCGGGCGCCGGCGTTCTGCTGGCGCGCTCGGCCGCGCGGCGCCTGGATCAGCCGGGCCCTGGGCCGGGCTCGATCCGGGGTCCCGTCGTCGGATCCGCCGTCGACCACGATCACTTCGTGCGGCGCGGGGTTGCACCGCTCCAGCGCGTCCAGGAGCCGCGGCAGCCGCTCGGCCTCGTTCCAGGCCGGGATCACCACGCTCACGCGCGGGCCGGCCGTCATCCCCGGCCGTGGCACGGGAGCCGGAAACGGATCGTCGCGCCGCCACCGGGCTCCGACTCCGCCCAGATCCGTCCCCCGTGCAGCTCGACGAGGTGCTTGCAGATCGCGAGACCCAGCCCTACTCCGCCGTAGGTGCGGGTCGGCGAAGCGTCTGCCTGGCGGAAGGGCTGGAAGATCGCCTCCAGCATGTCGGGGGGGATTCCCACTCCCTGATCGGAGACGCTCCCCTCGAGCTCGCCGTCCACCACGCGCGCGCCGACGCGGATCATTCCCTGAGGCGAGTACTTGATCGCGTTCTCGATCAGGTTCAGGTATACGCGGTAGATCTTCTCGGGATCGAGATTGCAGAGCGGCATGTCTTCGTTCACGTCGAGGTCGACCTCCAGCTCCCCCTCCTCCAGCAGCGGCCTGATCGTCTCGACGACCGTTTCCAGGAGCATCCCGACCGCTACCTCCTGCAGGCGGAGCACGTCGCCCCCCTCGCGATGGCTCGCGTAGGCGAGCAGGCTGGTGATCATCTTCAGGAGGTGCTGGCTGTTACGCGAGATGTTGGTCAATATCCGGCGCTGCTCGGCAGTGACCGGCCCGCACATCTCGTACTCGAGAATCTCCGCGTTCGCGATGATCGACGTCAGCGGGGTCTTGAGCTCATGGCTCGT
>DASSPT010000117.1:0-15122 GCA_035699465.1 Gemmatimonadota bacterium | reverse complement strand
CGGTGCTGCTGGTCTTCCACGGCGTGCCGCGCGGGAACATGCGCGCCGTGACCGGCTTCGACACGGTCGCCGACCAGCGGGGATTCGCGGTCGTCTATCCGCAGAGCGACGGGCCCGACTGGGCCGTCGGCTGCACGGCCTGCACGAACGCCGCGCGGGGCGGGATCGACGACGTCCGTTTCGTGGAAGACGTGCTCGACGATCTCGCTCTGGCGATTCCCGTCGACACCCGGCGCGTGTGGGCGGCGGGCTTCTCCCAGGGCGCGCTCCTCACCCATTTCCTCGCGTGCCAGATCCCCGACCGGATCGCCGCCTTCGCCAGCGTCGCGGCGACTATGATCGAGCAGGTGGTCCTGGGCTGCGTGCCGACCCGCAAGGTGCCCTGGCTCTTCGTCCACGGGAGCGCCGACCCTGTGCTTCCCGCCGACGGCGAGGCGGGCGCCTTCGCGCGCACGATCTCGATCCAGACGACGGCCGAGATCTGGGCCGAGTTCGACGGCTGCGCGGAGGAAGCGGCGCTGTCCGAGCTGCCTGACGGCGGCGACTTCAACTCCACGTTCGTGCGGCTCCACGACTGGGACGCGTGCGATTCGGGCACGGAGGTCCGCTGGTACGAGATGCGCGGCGGCGGCCACGTGTGGCCGGGCTCGCCCGTCCAGTTCGATCCCGGCTTCGGCCCCGAGTCCCCCGACCTCGATACGAGCGCCGCCATCGCCGACTTCGTCGCGGGCTTCTCGCTCTGAGCCACCCGCTCGCGGTCAGGCACACCGCACGACCGTCCGTATCCGATCGTCGATCTAGGTAACGGCTCCGAACAGCCGGCCGGCGAGATCCGTCGTCACCATCGCGATCGCGCCCCAGAGCGTGACCCGCAAAGCGCCGCGCCCCAGCGGAGCTCCGCCCAGAGCGGCCGCCACGGAGCCGAGAAGCGCGAGCAGAACGAGCGTGCTTCCCATGACGATCCAGCTCAGAGTGGCGGGCGGCCAGAACGCGGCTAGCAGGGCCGGCGGAGCGGCACCCACGGCGAACGCGGCGGCCGAGGCGAGAGCCGCCTGGAGCGGCCTCGCGCGGGTCGCGGCATGTATTCCCAGCTCTTCGCGGGCATGGGCCCCGAGGGCGTCGTGGAGGGTGAGCTGGCGTGAGACCTCGGCGGCGAGCTCCGGCGTGAGGCCCCGCGCCACATAGATCCTGGTGAGCTCCGCGTGCTCGGCTTGCGGATCAGCGGCCAGCTCCTCCCGCTCGCGGTCGAGATCCGCGCCCTCGGTGTCCCACTGCGAGCTGACCGACACGTACTCCCCGGCCGCCATCGACAGCGAGCCGGCGACGAGCCCCGCCAGAGCGGCGATGAAGATCGCCCCCGGCCCGGGGTCGGCGGCCGCGACTCCGACGACCAGGCTCCCGGTGGAAATGAGGCCGTCATTGGCCCCCAGCACAGCGGCGCGGAGCCAGCCGATCGTTCCGGTCCGATGGTATTCGCCGTGAAGGGCCGGCACGAGCTCCCTCCTCTGATCGTCGTCCTGTATCGCAGACAAGCGGATGGGAAACTTACCACGCGGGGAACCTGCTGGTCATCGACCGAACTCGGCGGCCCGTGAGGCGGGCTTCTAGGATTCCGCCATCCGCTGGCGAATCCGCTCGATCGCGGATCTGCCGTTTCCGTTCGACGGATCGAGCTCGACCGAGCGCTCGTAGTTCTCGAGCGCCGCCTCGAGCTGTCCGCTCTCCAGGTAGGCTTCCCCCAGACTGTCGTAGACATTCGAGGAATCCGGGAACCGCTCCACGTTCCGCCGGAAGACGGCGATCGCGGCGTCGAACCGGTCGTCCCCGAGCAAGTCGTAGCCCAGGTCGTTCATCACCGCCTCGGAGATCGTCTCGGGGGCCACTTCCCGCTCGAGCTCGAGCATCCGGGCCATCCCGGCCTCCACGCCGTCGGCGGTGAAGATCCCGAGAAGCTCGATCCGAACCTGTCGCGACGGCGAATCGAATTGCTCGTACCCCTGCCAGGCCGCGCCGGGCTGATCCGGACCCAGTACCGTCCCGAGGACCGCGTCCAGAATGGCGAGCCCCTCGTCTCCATTGGCCAGGAACACGAGCCCGTCTCCGCTCTCCGGGTACGCGATCATGTAGGCCTTGCTCCCGAACCAGTGCCCCCACTGCCAGAACGCTCGCCCGCGCGCGTCGTCCTGGAGCCCGACGCCGAGACCCCAGGTCACTCCGGGCGCGACGTCGACCTGAGGCGTCAGGAACGCGCGGGCCGACGCGGGGGTCAATCCGGTCCCCTTCATCGCCGCGGCCATGAATCGCGCGTAGTCGGAGGCCGTGGTGTGCAGCGTCGCCGCGACGTGCGCCTCGGCGAAGGTCCGTTTCTCCATCGGATTTTCGAGCTCGTCGTGCGGCGTGGCGAAATCCCCGTCAACATCGTCCCACACGAACGAGCTGTGATCCATCCCGAACGGCTCCAGCACCTCGCGCCGGAGGAATTCGTGCACCGGCTCGCCCGTCACGGCCTCGACCGCCCGCTGGAGCGGGAGCCACGCGTCGCCGAAGTAGCGGAATCCCGTCCCCGGATCGAATCCCATCGTCACCTTGCCGCCCTCGGCGAATCCGGAGATGCCCGAGGTGTGGGTGAGGATCATACGCCCCGTGATCGCGTCCATCCGGGGATCGTCTCCGAACTGCGACATCTCTACGTACTCCGAGAGTGGCCGATCGAGATCGAACCCCCCGCGGTCGACGAGTCGGAGGAGACCGTAGGCGAAGACCGGCTTGCTGAGGGACGCGGCCTCGAACACCGTCTCGGGCCCGACCGGCCGACGATCCACCGCGTTCCGGACCCCGAACTCCCCGGTCCAGACCGTCCGTCCCCCCTCGAGCACGGCGATCGAGATTCCGGGGATCCCGGCACTGTCCAGGAGCGCCGGCACGCGCGCCGCGAGCTCAGTGACCGACAGGTCGGGAGCAGAGGTCTGGGCGGTCGCCGGCGCGGTCGATATCGCTGACAGGATGGACAGCCCGAACGGGATGATCGATGGACGCATGGATACTCCGATGGGCGAGGGAGACAGAAATGTAAGTGCTATAATTCTAGCATAGAGACTGCTTCTCTCGCAATCTTTTGGGCCGATACCCGTCCGCCTGGGAGCGGGTTGCAGATGAAACACAGACCGTGTATTCTCTGTGCTATGAGCATAAAGACGATCTCCCTCCGACTCGAGGCATACGAGCGGCTTCGGCGGGCGCGCCGCACTCCAAGCGAGTCGTTCAGCGACGTCGTACTCCGGGCCCGCTGGCCGGATGCCGGGATGACCGCCAGCGAGCTGCTCGCTCTCTGCGAGGCCGAGGGACCGTTCCTCTCGGAGTCCACCGTGGATCGCATCGAGGCGGCCAACGCGGAGGACGCCCCGCCGAAGGACAAATGGCGCGGGGCCTGATGCTGGAGACGACGTTCCTGATCGACCTCGAGCGGGAGCGCCATCGACGCGAGGAGGGCCAGGCCCATCGATATCTCCGCAGTCGACCTGAGGAGCGCCTCCATGTAGCCGTGACGACGGCCGGCGAGCTCGGAGCCGGCGTCGACGAAGACGAACGCTCCTCCTTGGAGCGGATGCTCGCGCCCTTCGAAATTCTCGGCATCGATCTCGATGTCTGCTGGCGCTATGGCCGTGCGTATCGGTACCTGCGCGAAAACGGTCTCTTGATCGGAGCGAACGACCTGTGGATCGCGGCGATCGCGATCCGTCACGAGGTCGAGCTCGTTACGCGAGAGGCCCGCCACTTCCGCCGCATCCCCGGCCTGCGCGTCGGCACGTACGGAGAAACCGCGGCCTGACCCGCTTTCCACGCGCCAGCGACGGCGCGTCGTCCAAAAGTACATCGCCTCTACGGCCTTGTATATTTTCTTTCGATATGGACCATAACCGCGCCCTACTGCGCGTCATGGGTCGGCGCGACCTCACGGCTGCAGTCATTAACTCCGTCATTGGCGCCGGTATTTTCGGCCTGCCGTCGGCAGTAGCCGCGCTGACCGGTAGCTGGAGCCCGGTGGCCGTGCTTTTGGCCGGCCTCGGTAGGGGCTTCGGCAAGAGCGCGCAAGTGACGGGCGGCTCTTCATCTATGTCATGATTTGCGCGGCGCTTCCGGTTCTGCGCCGGCGCACTGAGGTGCCTGTCGGTTTCGTGCTACCGGCGGGACCGGTGTTCGCGGTGATCGGTATCGCGTTCAGCGTCTGGCTGCTGAGCACGCGCAGTTTCGCTCAGGCATGGATCATCGGGGCCGTTATCGTTGCGGGTGTGATCGTACGGTGGAGCGTACGGCGGGGAGGATCTACGGAAGTTGCTCGGCGAAGCTAAGTGGCGACTCTTTGAACGCCGGCCGGTAGCGACCAAGATACCCAAGGTCGAGTGTGTGTAGCTCTGCGTGTTTTGGCTTGCCCCTTAGTCCATACGGGGCGGCGCAGTGTTCACCCTCTCTATATTCAGTGCGAAGCGAGGATCTCCTCGAACAGCGCGAGCGCGCGGGGGTCGCCGGAGTCGGCGAGCCAGAAGAGGGCCTTCTCGCGGATCCGCGGGTCGCCTTGGCCCCGCGCGATCCGCATCAGCGCGTCGAAGCCCGCGTCGCCGTCGATCTCCGACAGCGCGAAGACGGCCGCCTCCCGCACCTCCAGGTCGACGCGCTCGTCGGCGGAGAGGTCTTCGAGATCGCCCGCCACCGCGTCGCCCGCCATCTCCCCGAGCCAGAACGTGGCGTCTTCGCGGGTCTCCGTGGGCATGCCTGCATCGCGCGCGATCTCCAGGAGCTCGGGCCAGACGACGACGCCGCGCCCGAGCGTAGCCGGGAAGATCGCGTCCTCGCCGGCCTCGCCGCGCTCCGTGCGCGCGAGGTCGAGGAGGAGCCGCGCCGCGACGAGGGGCTCGAGCGTGCCGAGATCGAGGGCGTCCGCCCGCGGCACCCAGCGCCCGCCCACGAACGTCTCCAGGTCGGCCGCGCGACCGCCCCGCACCTCGATCGCCACGCGCACGGGACCCGGCTCGCAGTCCGAGGACCACACCCGCTGCCCGCGGAACGAATGGTCGTCTCCCCCTGTCCGTATGTTGCCGTGGCCGTCGCCGCACACGCCGTCGCGCGCCGCGAACGACATCAGGATCACTCCGTCCCCGATTCTCCGGGCGCGGTCGGCGAGCGACTGCGCGCGGGCACTGTCGGCGCCGCACCCGGCGGTGGCCACGGCGAGCCAGAGCGCCGCCAGGCGCGGGATCGGCGTGTGTGCCGACGTCGAGAGCTTCCGCCCGGCGCTCACTGGCTGATCAGCTCCTCGAGGAACTGGGGCACGCGCGGATCGTCGCTCTCGCCCAGCCAGAACAGCGCCTGCTTCCGGAGCTCCGGATCGGTCTCCGTCCGCGCGATCTCGAACAGCTTGTCGATCGCAGCCGGCGAGTCGAGCTCGGAATACACGAAGAGGAGCTGGTTCTTGAGCTCCGGCTCGGCCATCTCGTCATAGAGCGCGATGAGCCGCGGCTCGACCGTTACTTCGCCCGCGTCCCCGGCCCAGAACAGCGCCTGCTTGCGGATCTCGATCGGCTGGCCGGAATCGCTCGCGATCTCCATCAGCCACTCGACGGCTTCCGGATCGCCCGTTTCTGACGCGGCGAACAGGACCTGCTGCTTCAGCGACTCGCTCTCGACGCGCTGAAAGAGCTCGCGCAGGAACGCGACGTCCCCGCCGCTCTGGCTCTCGGCGTACCAGAACAGGGCCTTCTCCCGCACCTCCTCGGGCTGCCCCGGATCGAGCGCATAGCTCCGCAGAATCTGCCCCGCGCGATCGCTGCCGTTCTCGGAGAGGGCGAACAGCGCCTTCTCGCGCAGCTCGGCGTCCTGCGACTCCAGGAGGATCTGCTCGAGGGCGTCCACGGCGCGCTCGTCGTCGACTTCCGACAGCCAGAACACGGCGTGCCCACGGACCTCGGGATCGGGATCCGTGCGCGCCACCTCGAGGAGGATGTCGGTCGCGCGGGGGGATTCTCCATCCGCCACGATGAACACGGCCTTCTCGCGTAGCGTCGCCGAGCACGCGTCGCGCCGGGCCAGGACCTTCTCGAGTACGGGCAGCGCGCGCTCGGGATCCATCTCCATGAGCGCGTTCAGCGCAGCCACCCGAACGTCGGTTTCCTCGTCGGGACAATCGCCGGCCTCGTAGCCCGACTCCGCTTCCCCGGCCGCCTCGTAGAGGCGCTGGGCCGCGTCGGCGTCCCCGCCCTGCGCGAGGGCGCCACGGATCCGGACCGCGAGCGCGTCGGCGTCGCCGCGCGTCACCGCCTCCGGATAGCGCTCCCGCTGGAGCTCGAGCGCGGACAGCGCCTCTCGCAGAGCGTCGTTCCCGCTCACGCGATAGAGCGCGAACGCCTGCCAGTAGAGGGCGTCCGGCGCGTACTCGGAATCCGGCTCCTCCTCGACGATGCGGTGGAACAGCCGCGCGGCGGCGCGGTTGTCGCCGCGGTTGAGCGCGGCGCGGGCCTGCTGATAGAGTGTGTCGGCGGGATCGCCGAAGTAGTGCGCAGCCGGCGGAGTCGTAGCGATCGCGGCCGTCGCGGCCGGCCAGTGGTCCGTGGCGGCCGAAAGGCCGCCCATCAGAGGCACGATCAGCGCGATTCCCAAGGTCCAGTTCCTCACGGGGCTCATGGCTTCACTCCTGTACGAGGTCGTTTGCTGAAGGTCGTTCGCTCATATGGTGCCGACGCCGATGGGGATCGCCCCGCGGAGGCGCGGCAGGAGGTCGCGGTCTTCTATCGTCTGGTCGATCATCTCGTCGTCTAGGGAATCGGACTGGCCGGTCCGCTGGACGATCTGCGCGAGCACGAGCTCCAGGTCCTCGAGCAGATCGCGCATGCCCCGGTCTTCCGCCGCCGGCGAGTCGAGAAGGAGCCGGGTCGACGTCAGGACCTCGCGCGCCCAGCGCCCGATCGCTGGATCCATCCGGTCCGCGGCCACGTCGGTGCGGTACTGGATGAGGAGCGCTTCGGCCTGACCGAGCATCTGCTGCGACGCGAGGCGGTAGAGGTCGTTGGTCGAGGCCCTCGCGGGCCGCTCGTCCGGCCGGCGGGGCGCCGCGGCCACTTGCTGCGGCGCGGCCCAGCCGGGCGCGACGCGGCGCGGAGCGAGCCGCTGGGGGTCCGCCACCGCCCGCGCCGGCTCCGCCGCCGGCATGGTATCGACCGCCACCGCAACCTCCCCGGCCGGTGGCTGCGACTCCTCGCGCGCGCCGGTGTCCGGCTCGCGATCGGCCGGCGCGTCGACGCTCGCCACGGGCGGTCCCGCGGTGCCCTGCTGCTCGACTTCCTGGCGCATCGAGATCCGCCCCAGGGCGATGCCGAGCGCGAGCACCGCGGCGACCGCGAGCGCTCCCAGCCACCAGTTCCGGCGCGGATCGAGCGGGATCACGCGGGCGTCCCCCCCGGACCTGCCGGCCTTCCCCCGCTCGGCCTCGATCCGCGACCACAGCGATTCGCGCGGCGTGGCGGGAGGCTCGTTGTACAGGGCCCCATGGCGGCGCAGGAGCTCGCCGATCCTGTCGTCGTCGGGCCGGCCTTCTACGGGCGGCTCATCGTCGGGCGTCGGGTTGCGGGTCTCGTCGTTCATCGGTTCATCCCATCCATTCCATCGCGTATGGAGCCAGCTCCTCGCGCAGCATCGCGCGCGCCCGCGAGAGGCGCGCCTTGGACGATCCCTCCGCGATGCCGAGCGCGGCCCCGATCTCGTCGTGCGTGTAGCCCTCCAGGTCGTGCATGACGACCACGATACGGTAGTGATCCTCGAGCCCGTCGAGCGCGGCGGTCAGCCGGCTCTTCAGGTCCGGGTCGGGCGGCTCCGCGGTCGACCCTTCTCGATCGGCCGCCTCGAGCGGCTCGGCGCGCGTCTCGTGGCGTTTGACCGACCGCAGCCCGTTCAGCACCACGCGGGTCGCGATCGAGTGCAGCCAGGTCGACAGGGACGACTCGCCGCGGAAGTCGCCGAGGGCGCCGAAGGCCTTGACGAACGTCTCCTGGGTGAAGTCCTCGGCCAGGTCGCCGCGTCCGCACATCCGGTACGCCAGTCGGAAGACCCTGTCGACGTGCGCGTCGTAGATCTCCCGTTCCGCGGCGGGGTCCGCCCTCCGCGCGCGCTCGATCAGTTCCCGCTCGCTCACCCGCCTCCCGGTACCGGTCTCCGGTCCTCATTCTCGACCCGTTGGACACGAGCCGCCCGCCAACCGTTGCCCTTGACTATACCCGGAAGACGGTGGACGATGTAGAAGTCTCGACGCACCAGCCGCTTAGGCCGAGAGGAAGACTCCGCCGCGCCCCGGTGCTCGTGCTTCCTGCCAATCTCGCGATCGGACGGATCCGATGAAGAAGCTGACCCCCATCCTCGTCGTGGAGGCGATCGAGCCGTCGCTCCCTTTCTGGGTGGACGCCCTGGGGTTCACGAAGACCGTCGAGGTCCCCCATGACCACGCGCTCGGTTTCGTGATCCTCGAGAAGGACGGAAACGAGGTCATGATGCAGACGATCGCGAGCATGGAGGCCGACGTCCCCGCGACGGTTCCGCCGCCGGGAGGATCGGTCCTGTTCCTCGAGGTCGAGGATCTGGCCGCGATCGAGGAGGCGGTCGCGGATTACGAGCTGCTGGTCGCGCGCAGGAGGACGTTCTACGGGGCCGAGGAGATCTTCGTCCGCGAGCCCGGCGGCAACGTGGTGGGCTTCGCGCAGTTCGGCGCGGCAGGGGAGGGCTAGGCGGCCCTCAGGCGCTCATCGACAGGGGTGGGGTCTCCATCGACGGTTGCGGGCCACGCCTGGCGCCGGGGACGATCGAAACGATGAAGGCGTCGAGGTCGTCGTCCAGGGTCGGCGGCAGGAAATCGCCGCCGTCCTCGAGCACCTGGACCACATATCCCTCCACGACCACCGAGGAACCCACCCGCGGCTGGAGCTCGACCAGGGCTTCCCTCAGGCGCAGACACAGCGCATGCCGCGCGAGTCCCGGCTCGACGGCCGGCAGGTAGAAAGCCTCCGCGTCGCTCCCTTCCCGCGTGCGCGCGATCGGGAACAGCTCATGCCAGTGGAATCGCCACGAGCTCTGCGGGGGCTTCGTGACCTGCACCACCGCATTCCTTCGGATGTTGCACAGGGTAGTATCCATCGGTCGATGACCTTGGGCATGCGGAAAAATTTGTTTGGGCGTATCGGCGCATCGGTGCACGGAGATGCGCTTCGTCTTCTTAGACTTTACCGAAGGTGGACGGTCGCGTCTGTTCGCTGGGTGACGTCGGCCCGTAGGGCGCCGGAAGCGATTACGGGCTTGCCCCGGTCCGCAGGGCGTCCATCCGCGCGGCGCTCGAGACACCCCACCGAAGGCCGAGCAGGACGAACGTCTTCTCCGCGTCTTCGAGAATTGCGGAGACGCGGGTGCCGATGCCGGCCGCGGCCCACAGGCCCTCCGCGACGCGAGCCTCGACCCCCGCCGACCAGAGACCGCTGTCTCGCTCGAGATCCGGCGGCTGTGCGCCTTCGGGGACGTCGGGACCGTCGATCTCGCGTGAGAGATCCAGGTACTCCAGGAACCCGTTGATCTTCGCGCTTCCCACGAGCGCGCGGGCGCCCAACGACCAGTCGGTGAATCCCGGCACGAGGCCGAGCTCGGGGCGATCTTCCCGCGCGATCTGCGCTATCAGCTGGCCCCGACGGCCGAGCGGAAGCGCGCCGACCGCCCATGCGCCCCAGCCCGCATACTCGCGCTCGTCGAGCTCGGACGCTTCGAGCCGGACGCCCCACGCGGCGGCGACCGCGAGTCTGGCGGCGTTCCAGTGGTCCGCGGTCCACCCCTCCCACGCTGCCGCGGTCTCCCGGCTCACGCACGCGTCGCTCGGGGTCGCGTCCGGCTGAGCGGGGGCGCAGTCGAGAAGCGCGTCGGCGAGCCCGCGGCGGAACTCTCCCGAGCGCAGCGGATCGCCGCGGTCGGCGAGCGTGAGACGGAGGCCCACGGCGAGATCGGTGTCGGCCGCGTCCGCCTGGTCGCCCTCGGAGCGTGCCGTCCCGATCGACAGCTGCGCGTTGGCGAGGAGGAAGGCGAGCCGGCTCTCCATGTAGCTCCGGCCGTCGATCGCGACGCCCGGAACGAGGAACCAGGGAGTCGTCTCGACCGCGAAGCCGTGGAGCGCCGTCCCGGAGTCGCCGGTGCCGGACAGGAGCGCGAGCGCGAAGTCGCGCACCGACCCGGGTCGGAGCACACGGGCGGTCGTCGCGTCGAGGAAAGCGAGCGCGGGCGTCTCGGGCACGGCGGTCAGGAGCTCCGGCGTCTCGTCCTGCGCGAGGAGGCCGGTCGGCGACAGGAGGCACGCGGCAAGGAGGACGCGCCCGCCGAAGGCAGACGAGCGCAGGCCGTGGCGTACCGGGTTCCCGCGCATCACGCGATCCGCGCCTCGCCGCTCCGCACGGCGCCGCCACGGCTACCGGTGCGGCCCCTCACGCGCCGCTCGCCACCCTCGAGACCCTTTCCCCCCTGCTGGAAGCGAATGGCGGCGCGAAACCACGAGTCCGGAGGTCCGCCGACGCCCAGCCACCACGCGACCAGGGTTCCCAGCGCCAGCGGGCCGATCGCGTGCGCGTCGGGGACGCCGTCCTCGGAGTGGCCCTCAGCGGCCACGGTCCAGCGGTCCTCCCCCGGCGCCTTCGTCCAGAGCCGGTACGCGAGCACGTGCGGGGTCTCCCCCGCCACCTCGACGAAGATCGGCGCGCTCGGGTCGGCGTGGATCGGGCTCTCTTCGGCCATAGCCCGAAACGTGGCGACGATTCCGAACCGGCGCTACCCTTTCCTTTGTGGCCGCGCGCACTTCCCGACGCTCGCTGACGCTGGCCCTGCTCGCCGGCTACCTCGCTTGCGGCGAGCCTGTCGGACCGGCTTCGGACGGGCCCGCGCTGGGCTCCGTTCGCGAGCGGACGGCGTACTACGACGGCATGTCGATCGAGGTCGGAGGTTGGTGGCTGGGCTGGGGGATCGAGCCCGCGCCCGGGCCGCGGCTCGACACGTTTCTCCTGCGGGTGGTGAACGACGCCGGCGCCTACCGTCGATTCGATCCCCGCGATCTCCAGCTCGAGGACGCCGACGGCACCTACTGGCCGCGGGTCGTCGTGGGGGTCGAGTCCGAGCTCCGCCCGATGAGCCTCGCCTCGTTCGAGGGCGCCAACGGCTGGGCCTTCTTCCGGATCGCGGCGGGCGCGCGGCCGGTGGCCGTCGTGTGGCTCGCGGCCCCCGGCCTGCCCCTCAGGATCCCCCTGCCGCCGGAGCGGAAGCCGGGCGTGCCGTAGCGCAACGCTCGTAGGTGACGTCTCGCCACCCGGCGGGCCGGCACTTGCCAGCCAGAAGCCGCTCGATTCGCGCCACCCGCTCGGCGTTCTGCGCCGGCCGGCTCGCGACTCCGTACGCGTTGGGCCCGATCGCCATCGCCACCAGCGACAGGAACTCCCGCCGCTCGAGCTCGCGGACGTCCTTTCCCAGCCACGCGCGGGCGGCCGTAGCGAACCCGTTCACCGCCCCTTCGTCGGTCTCCCCCAGATAGGCGCTGCCGAGAAAGAGCGCGAGCTGGCGCTCCTTGGAGACCCTCGCGTCGAGGACCAGGGCGGCGAGCGATTGCTCGATCTTGGCGAGGGGGCCGGGGTGGAAGGCGTCGAAGTAGAGGTCCTTGGCGAGCCCCTGGGTGATCGTCGTCCAACCCGCTCCGGGAGTGGACACGTCGATCCCCGGATGGGCGAAGAACCCCGGATCCTCGACCGCGAGGAGGTCCGCGATACGACTTGGGGGGAGGTCGCCGGGAGCCAACGGGTCCGCCACCTCCTCTTCCGCGCGGTGGACCATTCCCGGCGTCCGCCACCAGAGCCAGACCATCCAGACGAGCGCGCCGCTCAGGGCCGCCGCGCCAAGGGCCGTCATGAGGATCGCCGCTCGCCGCACTGGGTCCTACAGCGACACCTGCCGGCCGATCTCGACCACCTGGTTGGGCGGGATGCGGAAGAACTGGGTCGGGCGGAGCGCGTTTCCGTTCAGGAAGATGAACAGGCGCTCCCGCCAGCGCGCCATGGCGGGGTCTCGCGAGGGAATGACCGTGTTCCGGCTCAGCATGTAGGTCGGCATTCCGTGCGCGAGTTCCAGCCCGCGCTTCTTCGCTTCCTCGAGGATCCGCGGCACGTCCGCGTCCTCCATGAAACCATAGCGCGCGACGATACGGTGGAAGTCACCGCCCAGGTCTTCGACGGTGACCCGCTCCTCGTCGGGGACGGAGGGGATCTCTTCGTTCGCCACCGTCAGAAACACGTTCTGCGAGTGGAGCACTTTGTTGTGCTTGAGATTGTGGAGGAGCGCGGTGGGAATCTGCGTCGGGTCGGCATAGAGGAAGATGGCGGCGCCGGGAACGCGCGCCACCGAGCTCCGCCCGATGTCCGCGATCAGGTCCTCGACGGTGAGGCCGGTCGCGCCCCGCTCCATGAGGAGCATCCGGCCCTTTTGCCACGTCGTCATGACGCCCAGGATCAAGGCCGCGACCGTGAGCGGCAGCCAGCCCCCCTGCGCGACCTTGATGATGTTGGCGCCGAAAAACGTGAGGTCGATGACCAGGAATCCGCCCGTCACCACTGCGGCGACCAGGAGCTTCCAGCCCCAGATCCTCCGCGCCACGAAGAACGCGAGCAGCGTCGTGATCACCATGGTGGTCGTCACCGCCACCCCATACGCGCTCGCCAGGTTGGTCGATGAGCCGAACCCGATGACGATCGCGATCGTCGCCACCATTAGCGCCCGGTTCACAGCCGGGATGTAGATCTGGCCGATCTTGCGGGCCGACGTATGGACGATCGCCATGCGGGGCAGGTACCCGAGCTGCACCGCCTGCCGGGTCAGGGAGAACGCGCCGGAGATGACGGCCTGGGAGGCGATGATCGCCGCCAGGGTGGCCAGGAAGAGGAGCGGATAGAGGCCCCACTCGGGGGCGAGCCGGTAGAACGGATTCTGCGCCGCATCCGGGTTCGATAGGACGAGCGCGCCCTGGCCGAAGTAATTGAAGAGCAGCGCCGGTCCGACGAGCCCGAACCAGTTGAGCCGGATCGGCCTGGCGCCGAAGTGGCCGAGGTCGGCATACAGGGTCTCCCCGCCGGTCGCTACCAGGAACACGGCGCCCAGCACGAGGAAGCCCTCGTAGCCATTGATGGCGAAAAAGCGAACTGCGTGCGCGGGGTTGACGGCCGCGATGACGCCCGGCTCTCTCAGGATCCCCCCGATTCCCAGGAGGGTCAGCGTGACGAACCAGAGGATCATCACCGGTCCGAAAACCGCCCCCACCGTCGCCGTCCCGAAGCGCTGGACCGCGAACATACCGATCAGGATCAGGACCGTGATCGGCACGATCCAGTCGGTCAGGGCGGGAGCCGCGACTTCCAGGCCCTCGACGGCGCCCAGTACGGAGATCGCGGGCGTGATCATCCCGTCGCCGTAGAGCAGCGCGGCGCCGAACAGCCCGAGCGTGACCACGAACCAGTGCACGCGCCCCCTGACCTGGCTCCGAACGAGCGCGGTCAAAGCCAGGATCCCGCCCTCCCCGCGGTTGTCGGCCCGGATCACGTACACGAGGTACTTGAGGGTGACGACGATCGTGAGCGTCCAGAAGACGAGCGATAGGATGCCGAGAACGTTGGCTTCGTTGACGGGAACGCGGTGCGGCCCATAAAAGCTCTGGCGGAGAGCGTAGAGGGGGCTGGTGCCGATGTCGCCGTAGACGACGCCGAGCGCGGTCAGCGCCAACAGCGCCAGGGCCTTGGGGCTTTCGGGAGAGGGATGGGGATCGCCAGGCGGCCCCGATTGGTCGATCACCATCCGGGCGATGGTAACCAGTCTGGAGAGGAATGGCTAGGGCTGTGTCGCCCTGGCCTCCACCTCGAGGAGAATCCGGACCTCGTCCGCGACGACCCAGCCGCCGGCCTCCGTAAGCCGGTTCCACTTCAGACCGTAGTCCATCCGATCGACCGTGGTCTCCGCGGTCCAGCCGGTCATCGGCCTGCCGCCCTGGCCGAGCGCGGCGCCTTCGAGCACGACGTCGAGCACCACGGGCTTCGTCACGCCCCGGATCGACAGGTCTCCGGCGACCTTCAGCCGCCCGTCCCCGGCCGGCTCCACGCTGGTGCTCTCGAAGGTCAGGGTCGGGTACGAGTCCGCGGCGAAGAAATCGGAGGACCGCAGGTGGTTGTCGCGCCTCTCGTTGTCCGTGTCGATGCTCGCCGCGTCGATCGTGGCCGTGAGCCAGGACGCCGCCGGGTTCTCGGGGTCGTAGGCGAACGTGCCCGCGAAGCGATTGAACCTCCCCGTCACGGTCGAGATCCCCATGTGCCGAACTTTGAACATGACCTGCGTGTGGGAGGGGTCGACCTCGTACTCGACGAGCCCGGCGGGCAGCGCCGCCGCAGACCCTCCGGGCGCGGCGGGCGAGTCGCTCTGCGCGGCAGCGGGCGAGGCGAAGAGCGACAGCCATCCCGCTGCCATCAGGACCAGCAGCGGAGCGAGGGAGAGCGTTCGGGCCATGGATCTCCTGTCGGACATGAGGTTCTCGCGGCTCGGGATAGACGTCCGAGCGGCACCGGAGTTCAATGACCGCTCCCGACCCGCTCGATCCAGGCCGCGAACGCGACCAGGAACTTCGCCAGGTGCTCCCGCGTGGCCTCGTCGGTCAGCCGCCCGTCCGCGTCGAACATCTCGGATGCGCGCCGGACCAGTACCTCCGGCTGGGGCATCGCGTACGAGTTGGTGAACACGAACGCCTGCCGGAGCTGGCTCTGGCCGCGCGCGGTTCCGCCCATACCCGGCGTCGCGCCCATGACCGCCACGGGCTTTCCGTCGAGCACGGACTTCCGTGGCGGCCGGCTCGCCCAGTCGATCACGTTCTTCGTCACGCCCGGAACCCCGAGGTTGTACTCGGGCGTCGCGATCAGCAGACCGTCGGCGCCGCCGACCGCCCGCTTGAACGCCGCGACGGGCTCGGGATCGCCCTCGGCCTCCAGGTCCGCGTTGAATACAGGGATCCCGCCGATCTCGAGGATCTCGATCTTCATCTC
>DASSPT010000116.1:0-12703 GCA_035699465.1 Gemmatimonadota bacterium | reverse complement strand
GGGCTGGGCGCGACCAGCGCCTGGACCTCGATCAGGAGCGGCCGCGTGCCCTCCAGGCAGGCTACGTGCGCCGAGCCGGGAGCCGGCTGCAGGCTGCGCGCCGGATCGAGGAAGAACGCGGACGGGTTGTCGACCGCCTCGAGGCCCGCGCCCGTCATCCGGAACACGGCGATCTCCTGTGTCGACCCGTACCGGTTCTTCTGCGCGCGGAGCACCCGGTAATCGTGATGCGTGTCCCCCTCGAAGAGGAGCACCGCGTCCACCAGATGCTCGAGCGTCTTCGGCCCCGCGATCCAGCCCTCCTTGGTGACGTGGCCCACCAGGAACGCCGCCGCGCCGCGCGTCTTGCAGAAACCCTGCAAGGACCCTGCCGCCGCCCGCACCTGCGAGACCGACCCCGGAGCGCTCGAGAGGGCCGGGGAGTAGACGGTCTGGACGGAGTCGCAGATGACCACTTCGGGACTGATCTCGTCGCAGGTGGCCATGAGCGAGTCGAGCGCCGTGCCCGCGGCGATCAGCAGCTCCCCGCCGGCGACGCCCAGCCGCTCCGCCCGCAGCTTGATCTGACCCGGCGACTCCTCCCCCGCCAGGTACAGCACCTTCCGGCCCTCCCGCACCAGTCTCCCCGCCACCTGGAGCAGGAGTGTCGATTTTCCGATACCGGGCTCTCCGCCCAGCAGATACAGGCCGCCGGGAACGATCCCGCCGCCCAGCAGCCGGTCGAGCTCCGCGGTGCCGGTCGAGACGCGCGCCGCCTCGGAGACGTCGACATCGGCCAGCGGGCGCGCGGCCACGGCCGGAGCGCGCTCGCCGCGCGCCGCCGCCCGCTCGAGCACCTCCTCGACGAGCGAGTTCCACTCGCCGCACTCGGGGCAGCGGCCCGCCCAGCGCAGGCTCGTCGCCCCGCACGCCGAGCACACGAAGCGCGAGCGGGTGCGGCGGTTCAAACGGTCGCGAACCGCGGGTCGAAGTCCTCGAACCGCATGAAGTTGCCGAGCCACGTCAGGAGGATCTTGTCCGTCGGGCCGTTGCGGTTCTTCCCGACGATCACCTCCACCGTGCCGGCCGCGGCGTCCTGCTTCCTGTCTCCTTCGGGAGACTTCTCCTTGTAGAGGAACAGAACCAGGTCGGCGTCCTGCTCGATCGCGCCGCTCTCCCTGAGATCCGACAGCCTCGGCCGCTGATCGGTCGTCCGCTGCTCCGGAGCGCGTGAGAGCTGCGAGAGGGCGATCACCGGCACGTTGAGCTCCTTGGCCAGCGCCTTCAACGAGCGGCTGATCTCGGTGATCTCCTGCTGGCGGCTCTCGGAACGGCGGTTGCTCTCCATGAGCTGCAGGTAATCGACCACCACGAGCCCGATGTCCTTCTGGAGCTTTAGACGTCTGGCCTTGGCGCGCATCTCGAGGGCGCTCAGAATCCCGCTGTCGTCGATGTAGATCGGCGCCCGTCGCAGCCGCTCGCAGGCATCCGAGACGCGGCGCCACTCCTCGATGCTCGCGCGGCCCGTCCTCAGCGAGTGGAGCGACACCGGCGACTCGCTGCTGATCAACCGCTGGACCAGCTGCTCCATCGACATCTCGAGACTGAAGATGGCGACCGGCAGGCCCTTTTGCGTCGCCAGGTAGGCGGCGATGTTGAGGGCGAGACTCGTCTTCCCGAGCGAGGGCCGGGCCGCGAGGATGATCAGATCGCTGAGCTGGAATCCGCCCGTAAGCTCGTCCAGGTCCTTGAAGCCGGACGGCGCGCCCGTGATCCGCTCCGAGGACGAGCTCAGCGCCTCCAGCTGCTGCACGGCGCCCTGCAGGAGCTGGTTGATCGGCGTGAACGATTTCTTGTGGCGGCGCTCGCCGAGCCGGAAGATCTCCTCCTCGGCACGGTTCAGGAGCACGTCCGAGTCCTCGCTGGAATCGTAAGTCTCCCCGACCACCCGCGTCCCGACCTCGATCAGGCGCCGCTTCACCGAGTTGTCGAGCACGATCTTCACGTGATACCCGATGTTGGCCGCCGTCGGCACGATGTCGACGATCCGGGCCAGATACTCCGATCCGCCCGCGCGGTCGAGATCGCCGTGCCGCTGGAGCTCCTCTCGCACCGCCAGGGCGTCGGGCGCATGCCCTTGATCGCGGAGGCGCTGGACGGCTTCGAAGATCAGTCGATGAGCGGGATGGTAGAAGTCGTCCTCGACGAGCTTCTCCATGGCGTAGTCGGCGGCCGTCTCCTCGATCAGCATCCCACCCAGGACCGAGATCTCGGCCTCGTCGCTGTGCGGTGGCGTCCGCTCGTGGGCGCGAAGCGGCGTGACTCCGCGACTCAGGACCTGGACTTCATCCATTCCGTACTCCCCGCGCCGTCATCTCCTCGTCATAGATCTTCCTCACGAGCTGCACGTCCTCCCAGGTGGGGCGTTTCAGGGTCGGGTTCCGGAGGAGGGCCGCCGGATGGTAGGTGGCCACCAGCGGAACTCCTTCGTACCGGTGGACCCGGCCGCGCAGACTTCCCATCGAGCCGTCGTTTCGAAGCAAGGTGCGCGCCGCATGGCGTCCGAGGGTCAGGATCACGGCCGGGTCGATGAGCGTGATCTGGCGCATGAGGTAGGGCTCGCACTCGGCCACCTGATGCGGCTGCGGATCGGCGTTCTGGGGCGGCCGGCACTTGAGCACGTTGGTGATGAAGACCTCGTCGCGACCGAAGCCGATCGCCTCGAGGATCTTGGTCAGGAGCTGACCCGCGCGCCCGACGAACGCCTCGCCCTGCTGGTCCTCATGGTATCCGGGCGCCTCCCCGATCACCATGATTTTCGTGTGCGGCGTGCCGCTACCCCAGACGACGTTCGTGCGGGTGGCGCTGAGCTCGCATCGCGTGCACACGAGCGCTTCCGCTCGCACCGCTTCCCATGCGGCCCCGTCGAAGCCCGACGGCGAGGCGCCGCGGTTCTCCAGGGGCGCCGCGGTGGCGACCGCCGCCTGGATCGACGGTGCAGGATCCTCACGGCGAGCCACCGGCGACAGACGATAGACGCTCTTCTCGCCCAGGAGTCGCGCCCGTTCCAGTCGCGCCCTCGCCTGGATCCTCGAATCGTCGCTCACGCCACGGGGCGCGTCACCGCTCAGCCGCCGCTCCGGCGGCCGTGCGGTCGAGCACGAGATCGACCAGGCGTCGGGCGAGCTCCCGCTTCGACATGAGATCGAACTCCGTCCGGGACCCGTCCCGTCCGAGGACGAACACCCGGTTGGTCTCGTGCTCGAAGCCGGCACCTTCTTCCCGGGGATTGTTCACCACCAGCCAGTCGCACCCCTTGTCGCGCAGCTTCTCCGCCGCCGCCTCGGACACGTCGTCGGTCTCGAGGGCGAAGCCGACGAGCGTCGTCCCCGGGGCGCGCTCGATTGCGGCGCGGGCGAGAATGTCCTCCGTCCGCTCCATCCGCAGGACCCCGTCCCAGTCCGCTTTCTTGAGCTTCCGCTCCGCCGTCTCGACCGGGCGCCAGTCGGACACCGCCGCCGCCATCCACAGCTGGTCGGCGCCTTCCATCTCCCCCCGGACCGCGGCCGACATCTCTTCGGGCGTCCGCACGGCGACGGCCCTGACGAACGGCGGCGGTTCGACGGTCGTCGGCCCGTGGACGACGACGACGTCGGCACCCTCGCGCCAGCACGCTTCGGCGACCGCGAACCCCATGCGGCCCGACGAGCGGTTGGTGACGACTCTGACAGGGTCGATTTCCACCTGCGTCGGGCCGGCGGTCACGACCACGTGCCGCCCGGACATGCGTCCACGCCCGTTCAGGAGCCGGTCGAGCGCCGCCAGGACGAACTCGTTCCCCGGCCAGCGTCCGATCCCGACCTCCCCGCACGCGAGCGGTCCCTCGCCGGGCGCCAAGAGCGCGTACCCCCGCTCCTCGAGGATCGCCCGATTCGCCCGCACGGCGGGATTCTCGTACATGGTCGCGTTCATGGACGGCACGAAGACGACCGGCGTCTCCGCCGGATCGACGGCCACGAGCGTCGTCGATAGCAGGTCGTCGGCCAGGCCGGCCGCCGCCTTGCCGAGGATGTTCGCGGTCGCGGGCGCAACGACCACCGCGTCGACCCCGCGCGCGAAGTCGAGGTGCGGGAACCGCGCATAGCCGCCCTCGCTCTCCTCGCCCGCGGGCCAGTCGCTCCACAGCTCGACTCCGACCCGCTCGCCTGAGAGGGCCTCGAACAGCGCCGGGCGCACCAGCTCGGCCGCCGAGCGCGTCAAGACGACGCGCACCCGGGCGCCTGCGCGCTGCAGGTCGCGCATCAGGTCCACGGCCTTGTAGCAGGCGATCCCCGACGTGACGCCGAGCGTTACCACCCGCCCGGCGAAGGGTTCGAAGGGAGCTACTCCCCGGCGCGCTTGTCGACCACCGTGTACTCGATCTCGCCCGCGGCCAGGTCCTCCAGGGCTCGCGTAGTGTACTTCTTCTTCCACTCCTTGCCGCCCTCCTTCGGCAGCTCGTTCAGCTTTCTGGCGTACGCCGAGGCGACCATCACGGCCTCGTACTTGTTGCCCTGCGACTTCGAGGCGACCTGTCCCGGTGTGAACACTTTCATGCGATCCTCCTCCAGCATTCCGCTCGGACCGCCGAGAAGCGGGATCCGATCGGCATCGATTTCACGAGCTCGCGCCGATAGTCCTGGCGGCGCCGCGGCTCGGGAAGTGGACGTCGATCCACTCCTCCAGATTTTCGCGACGAACGCGCCGGTGCTCTTCCGCGTGGATGATCCGCGAGAACACCTCGACCGTCTTGTCGAGCTCTCGGTTTACGATCACGTACTCGTACTGCGAAACGCACTCCAGTTCCTTGAGCGCCTCCGCCAGGCGGGCCGCGATGGCTGCCTCGGAGTCGGTGCCCCGTGCCCTGAGCCGTGCCTCCATCGCGCCGTGGCTGGGCGGGAGCAGGAAGATGGAGACCGCGCCTGGATACGCCTCCATCAGCGACGTGCCTCCCTGGACGTCGACGTCGAGCAGCACGTGGTACCCGCCCGCCAGTGCCTTGTCCACCTCCGCCCTCGGCGTACCGTACAGCCGTCCGTGGACCACCGCCCACTCGGCCAGCTCTCCCGCGTCGCGCGACTCCACGAACGTCCGCTCGTCGACGAACCGATAGTCGACGCCGTCCACTTCTCCGTCGCGCCTGGCCCGCGTGGTGAGCGAGACCGCGAAGCGGAGGTAGGGAAAGCGCTGGAAGATCTCGTTGGACACCGAGGTCTTCCCCGCCCCGCTGGGAGCCGAGAGGATGATCGGGAAGGGCCGGGTGCGCAGCCGGAAATCGGCGTCCCGCTCGCTCATTCCACGTTTTCCGCCTGCTCGCGCATCTTCTCCAGCTCCGTCTTGATCTCGATGGCCGCTTTCTGGATCTCGGGGTCCGAGGCCTTCGATCCGATCGTATTCGCTTCCCTGCCGAGCTCCTGGAGTAGGAACGTCAGCTTGCGCCCGACCGCGCCGCCGTCCGCCTCCAGCTCCGCGGCGAAGTGCTCGAGATGGGCACGCAAACGCGTCAACTCCTCGCTCACGTCCACCCGGTCGGCGAGCAGCACGATCTCCTGCTCGATCCGACGCTCCAACTCCTCGGCCGGTTCTGCGAGCAGGACGCGGACCTTCTCGCGCAGCCGCTCTCGCTCCCGTTCCTCGCGCACGGGGCTCAGCTCTTCGATCCGGCGGCGACTCGCTTCGATGGAGTCGAGGCGCGCCTGGAAGTCCGCCAGCAGGGCGCGCCCCTCCGTGTTCCTGCTCTCGACCAGCGCATCGAGGGCCATGCGGACCGCGCTGGCGGCGCCTTCGAGGAACGCTTCGTCCGCCATCGAGATCTCCTCCGCCTCCCAATCGATCACGCCTGGCAACGCCAGCAGCGATCCGGTGGAGATCTCGCGACCGTCGGCGCCCATCTGCGCGAGATCGGACACGATCTCGAGGTAACGGTCCAGGACCTTCCGGTTCAGCCGCGGGCCACTGCCGCCGTCCTCTCCCTCCCGCTCGAGCTCGATCGAGACGTTGAGATGCCCGCGATCGCAGCGGCCGGAGCACAATGCGGTGACCCGGCTCTCCAGATGCGCGAAAGCCCGCGGCATACGGACATTGAGGTTGAGAAAGCGGTGGTTGACGGACTTGATCTCGACGGCGAACCGGTAGCCCGAGAAGACCGCCTCGCCGCGGCCGAATCCCGTCATGCTTCGGATCACCGGTCTCTCCTGTTTGAACCATAAGGTACCACGCGCGGCCTCCACGCGCAGCACCGGCGGATCATTCCCCGCCCCCGCCACTCAAACGCGGCTCTCCCATTTCCCGGGGAGAAGCTGCGCCACCGCCGACAGCCCGGCGCGCACCAGCCGGATCACGTTTTCGTTTCCCGGCCAGTGCTCTACGACCACGTCGACGTCGACGCGGTTCAGGATGCTGTGGAGCGCGAGTAGCGCGACCACGATGTCGTCCAGCTGTCCGAGACCCGGGACGAAGTCCGGCACCACGTCGATCGGGGAGACGAGGTACATGACGGTGCCCCCGAGGATCAGCTTGCTCCTTCGCGGCACGCGCGGGTCCGCCAGGAGGCGTTTGAGGAGGATGACGAAGTTCGGCAGGAAGAGCGCGATCTCCTTGAGCGTGTCGCGCGCAGAGGACGCAGGCCGCTCGTCCGCCGCCGCGGTCTCGTCCAACGGCCTCAGCTCACGCGCAGACATTCCGCACCTCTCCCGTCTCGGGCGTGGCGGCCGGGCTCTCCTGCCCGGAACCCCGAAGGGCGTTGATCCGCGCCGCGGCGAAGCCCGCCCCGAATCCGTTGTCGATATTCACCACCACGACTCCCGCGGCGCAGCTCGAGAGCATGGCCAGGAGCGCGGCGAGCCCCTCGAACGAGGCACCGTACCCGACGCTGGTCGGCACGGCGATGACCGGCGCTCGGACCAGGCCCCCCACGACGGACGCGAGAGCCCCCTCCATGCCGGCGACGACGATCACCACGCCCGCCCGCGTCAGGGCCGGCTCGTGGGCCAGGAGCCGATGGACCCCCGCTACGCCGACGTCGACCAGCGTCTCGACCGGCTGCCCGAGCATCCGGATCGTCTCGACCGCCTCCTCGGCCACCGGCAGGTCGCTGGTGCCCGCGGTCACGACCAGGATCGGAGGGCCCTCCGCGGCGGGAGGCGCGCCGGCCGCCACCGTGCGGGCGAGGGCGTTGTGCCGGGCATCCGGGATGACCTTCAGGAGCTCGCGCGCGTGCTCCTCCGCCGCGCGGGTCGCGAGCATCCGCCCCGAGCGCTCCCACACGCGGCGCCCGATCGCCGACGCCTGCGCCGGCGTCTTCCCCGCGCAGTACACGACCTCGGGGAAGCCCGCGCGCAGCGCGCGATGGTGGTCGATCGTCGCGAAGGGGAGCGCCTCGTGGTTCCAGCCGGCCAGCCGGCTGCACGCCTCGTCGACTCCCATCTCCCCGGACCGCACGGCCTGCAGAGTGGTGCGCAGCAAGATGTCCATTCGTACCTTCCAGTCTACCGCGCCCTTCGTCGCCGGACCAACCGGAGGAAATCCCGTTTTGCCCTCCAATCTCGCCCGAATCGTCGCGCCGCCGGAAGCGGGGACGGTCCACGTGTGGGACGTGGAGCTGGAGCGAACCCGCGAAGAGATCTCGAGGCTCGAGCGGTTGCTTCCCGACGCCGACGTCAGGCGCGCCGCAAGGCAGCCACTGGAGGCCCGACGAAGGGACCTCGTGATCTCCGGCGCCGCGCTGCGATCGATCCTCGCTTCCTACCTGGAGGCGGACCCGACTGCCGTGCGCTTCTCGATCGACGAGGGCGGAAAGCCGCGTCTCGACGCCGCCTGGAACGCCACGCCACTCTCGTTCAATCTCTCCCACTCCCGGGGCCGGGCGCTGGTGGCCGTGACGCTCGGACGCGAGGTCGGGGTCGATCTCGAGCGCTTACGCCGGGACCTCCCCATCGACCGGTTGGCATCGCGGTTCTTCGCGCCCCGCGAGATCGCCGCCCTGCGATCGACTCCGGACGAGCTGCGTCCGGCCGCGTTCTTCGCCTGCTGGACGCGCAAGGAGGCGTTCGTCAAGGCGACCGGCAGGGGGATCTTCCGCCAGTCGCTCCAGTCCTTCGCCGTCTCGGTGGAGCCCGGGCCCGGCCCCGTGCCGCTCGTGATCCCGGGCCATGACGCCGAAGCGGGCCGGTGGACTCTGGAGAGCATCGCGGCGCCGCCGGGATACGCCGCCGCCGTGGCCGTGGAGGGACCCTTCCGGGTCCGTCGCTTCCGCTGGAGCGAATGAGCCGCGGCCCCCTGCGCCGCGCGATCGTCGCCCTCGCGGTCGCATCCATCGGATTCTGCGGCGCCGTGGATGCGCGGGCCCAGGACCCCCTCCCGTCGCCCGCGGACTCGGTTCCCGTCGACTCGCTGCTGTTTCCCGCCCAGGGGGACACGCTCGGCGCACCGTTCCTGCCGGGGATCGACGCCGAGGCGAAGCCCGGTTTCCCGTGGCTCGTCGAGTTTCCCGGCTGGCACGGTCTCGGAATCGAGCACTACAACCGCGTAGACGGCCTCACGCCCTCGTGGGGCGTGGCGCTCGAGCCGCTGGACCCGGTCGAAAGACCGGAGCTCGCGGGCCGCATCGCCGCCGCCACCACGCATTCGCGGCTGTACTGGAGCGCGTCCCTTCGCCAGCGCCTGCCGTTGCCGGGGGCCATCCACGTGCGGCTCGAGCACTTCCACCGAGCCACGACGTTCGACGACTGGAAGGTGTCGATCGAGGAGAACGACATCGCGACGTTCGCGTTCGCCTCGGACCTGCTCGACTGGTGGCGCGAGAAGGGGTACGTCCTGGCGCTCGAAGCGGAGACGCCGGACGGCCGGTGGGGCGGAGCGCTGACGTACCTGGATGCCTCGCAGCGCGCCGAGCGCGATCGCTCGCCTTTCGCCCTCTTCGGCGCGAACTATCGCGACAATCCGCCAGCTGTCGAGGGCGACCTCCACAGCCTGTCCGCACTGGTTCAGATCGACACCCGGGACATCCAGAGCCCGCTCCTGCCGTCGCCGGGCTGGTGGCTGCGCGCCGACGCGGAGCTCGCCGGCGGCATCCTCGGCGGCGAGCTGGACTTCCGCCGCGCGGCCATCGAGCTCGACCGCTTCTCGCGCTTTCGGCAGGACGTCTGGTGGAACACGCGAGCGGTGTGGATGGGACCTCTCGACGGAGATTCTCTTCCAGCGCAGCGGCACGTGATGCTCGGTGGCCCCGGATCGCTGCGCGGCTTTCGCGGCGGGAGCTTCGTAGACTCTCAGGGCGGTCAGATCTCCTCGGAGGTGCGCCTCCCGCTTCCCGTCGGGCGCCGGATCGCTCTGCTCTTCCTCAGCTGGCACTGGGTGGCGTTCGCGGATGCCGGCGCACTCGGCGACTACGAGGAGTGGCATGCCGACGTCGGAACCGGCATCTCCGGGGTGAACCTCCTCTCGTTCGTGGAGATCTTCGTCGCGCAGCGCATCACCGACCTCGACGAGGACGGAAGCGGGCCGCGTTTCGTTGTCAGGTTCCGACGCGATCTGTAACTTGCGGCCTCCGATCCGACGAACGGCTCAGACCGCGGGGATACCGATTCCATGAAGCTCGTCGAGTTCTTCGCCCAGAACGAGATCGGACTCGATCTTAAGGCAGAGACGAAGGAAGAGGCCCTGCGGGAGATGGTGGACCTGCTGGGGGTCGGCGAGAAGTCCGAAGAGCTCTACAGTCTGCTCAAGAAGCGGGAGAACCTGGGATCCACCGGAATCGGAAAGGGCGTGGCGATCCCCCACTGCCGCTCGCTCGTCGTCGACCGGTTGCGTGTCGTCTATGGACGCAAGGAGAAGGGCCTGTCGTTCGGAGCGGTGGACGACAAGCCGGTGCATCACCTGTTCCTGATCGTAGCCCCCCCGGTCGAGATCTCCAATCAGTATCTGCCCGTCCTCGGCAAGATCGCGCAGTTCTGCAAGAACCCGAAGAATCTGTCGCGGCTCGACGAGGTGCAATCCGCCGCGGATTTCTTCAAGGTGCTGGAGCAGGCGGACGTCTGATATGGCCGCGAATCTCGACCGCGCCATCGATCGGCTGATCGCGCTGCAGGACTTGCTGCAGCTCAAGCGCGACATCACGGATCGTTCCTACGGAGAGATCGGCTTCGAGACCGTGGACCCCACGGCCGTCGACGAGGAGATCGAGAGCCTGACGGCGGAGATCGAACCCGAGATCATGCGTCGCTTCGATACGATCCGCCGAAAGTACGACCGGCCCCTCGTCCCGATGCGCCGTGGGGTCTGCTACGGCTGCTTCGTCAAGTTCCCCACCGGCCGCATGGCCGAACTCCTCGAGCAGGATATCCCGATTCTGTGCGAGTCCTGCGGGCGCATGCTGTACCAGATTCCCTGACGTCGCCGCCGGGAGCGGGCGCGCGGGACGAGCGCCCCTCCGCTGGCCGTCCTAACGGCTGTGGGATTGCTCGTGTCCTACGAATTCTGCGTCACGGGGAGAATGCGTAGGCGGCCGAGCGCCTCGACCTCGCCCGCGTCCAGCTTGTAGAAGTAGAAGCCGGCCGGGACGAAGTTCCCGTTGGCGTCCGATCCGTCCCACGCCACGCGATGGGTGCCCCGGTCTTCGGGGCCGTCCACGAGCCGGACCACCTCCTGCCCGATCAGGTTGTAGACCGACAGGGTGACGCGGCTGTCCGCATCCAGGTGATACGTGAAGATCGTCGGGCTGACGCCGGGCGTGAACGGGTTGGGAAAGTTCTGCTCGAGCCGCAGGCCCGGCCGCTCCTGGGCGGTCTGGCCGCGCAGCGCCGCGGGAGCCGCGACGAGAAGGGCCGCGAGCGCCGCCGCGGCGAGGAAGCGGGACAACCGTGCCGGCCGTTCAGGGAACGGTCGTGACCCAGACGTCCCCGTAGCCGGCCGCGGCCAGTCGCGCCCGCTCGCGCTCGGCCTCTGCGCGGTCGGCGAAGCGCCCGACGAACACGCGCACCCTGCCCCCTTCGCGCTCGTACCAGCGGGGCAGCGTCGGGAACTCGGCGGCGATCTGTCGAATGCGGACGAGAGCTCCGGTCTCAGACTCGAACGATCCCAGCTGTAGGGTCCATTCCGCACTTACGGATGCCGGTCCGGCCGGGGGCGTCTCGCCCGCGGGTCCGGCATCCTCATTATACGGGCTCGGCACCCCCAGGGTTCCGAGGAGCTCCTCGGTGCTGGGGTCCTCGCCCCCCTCGACGCCCGGCGGCGCCTGCGCCACGGGGGCCGCCGGTCGCTGGGCGGGCGTTCCGCGGGCGACCGAGTCCGGATGCTCGAACTTCTCGTATACGCCCGCGGCGAGCGCGTCCGCCTGGGTATCGAATTCCGGGCGCGCCGCGGCGCGAGCCGCAGCCAGCTCGGGGTCGTCGGTGCGGTCGCGAGGCTCGGCCCGCGGCTCGGGTGACCGCGCGCTCGCGCAGGCCGCCGAGGCGAGCGCCAGCGCCAACACCCCCGTTCTCAGAGCCCGCCTCACGCGCGGCCCGCCAGGACCCGGCGGTTGCCTTCCCTTCGCGTCAGGCCGCGCCGGTCGAAGTACTCGAGGATCGGGATCAGGTACTTCCGCGTCACGCCGAACATCTCCTTGAACACCCCCGTGTCCGCGCCATCCTCCTCCCGGCCGAGGCGCTCGACCAGCATACGTTCGGCCGTGGTCATCGCCTCGGCGTCTGCGAACCAGTCGCCCGCCAGCTTCACCAGCCGCCCCTGGCGCTCGAGGTGCTCGAGGAGGCGCCTCAGACGGCCGGCGTCGACTCCCAGCTCGGCGGCCAGCGCCTCGGTCTCGGGGGGTTCGAGGCCGGCTTCGCGGTAGCGCTCCAGTGCCCGATCCACCAGCCCCCGATCGCCGACGCCCAGCTCCACGCTGTGGCCGCGAACGGCCAGCGCGGCTCCCCGGCGCTCGACCTTCCCCGATCGCTCCAGCGCCTCGATGGCGGACTCCGCCAGCGGAGCCGGCGCGCGAGCCGCCTGCCGGGCCGCTTCGAGCGGCATCCCCGGAAGGAGGGGCTCGCGGGCGTGGAACGCCTCCAGCGCAGCCAGCACGCGGGCCATGGCGATGTTCCTGGCGCCGACGTCGAACCACCGGTCTCCACGCCGCTCGACGCGCGGGTCCGCTGCTTCCGCGGCCATCGCGATCGCGCGGGCGCCGAGGCCGGTGGCGATCGGCAGCGCGGCGTCATCGAGCCCCTCGGAGCCCGCCAGCTCGAGCGCCCGCACGAGGCGCTCGGGCCCGCGGGCCGAATCCAGCGCCGCCAGGCGCCGCGCCCTTTCGGTCCTCGCGGCTCCGCGCAGCCGCCGGCCACCGAGGGCGAGGACGCGCGCGCCTCCGATCGTCGTCATGGGGCTGTAGGCGCGCAGCACCATGCGGTCGCCGACGGCGGGGACGATCGGCGACTCGAGCTCCAGGAGCGCGTACCCCTCGCCGCCCGGCGGCACTTCCCGCTCGCTGCCGTGCCAGCGCAGGCGTCCCATGGCCTCGCTCGTTCCATGGTGGACGCGCAGCCGGTCGCGCGAACGGACGGGGCGCGGAGCCCTCGCCGCCACCCAGGCGGCGACCTCCACCCGCGTGCAGGGTCGCCATCCGGCCTCGGGCGAGACCAGCACGGTCCCGCGCGCGAAGCCCTGCCCGCCGCTCGCCAGGCCCAGGGCCGCCCGCTGTCCGGGCCCC
>DASSPT010000115.1:0-13156 GCA_035699465.1 Gemmatimonadota bacterium | reverse complement strand
ACGTCCGGGCGGGTCAGCGAGAGGTGGTCGTTGCATCCCTCCAGCGCCGGGCCGCCGAAATCCGCCGCCGAGAGGCCCAGCGCCTGGATGCTGGTGCCCATCGCCCCATCGAAGACGAGCACACGCTCGTCGAGCAGTTCGAGATAGGGGTGCGCCATGGCGATCGAAGCTAGCGGGAATCCGGGGGCCGGGGCAGCCGCGAAACAGGTTCGGATCTGGCCGTCGACGTCGTCGCCTCCGCCGAGCGCGCCTCCTCGGCGGCGATCGCGGCGCGCACGAATGCCAGGATCGTCAGGTTGAAGATGAGCTCCACCAGCGCCGCGAACTGCTCGCTGTAGAAGCTGAAGACCTGGACGAGGAGGATCGAGGTGACGATCGCGCGCTCGAACATCCGGTACGCGGCGACGCGCGATACCCCGATCTTGACGACACCCATCAGCACGAACCAGCCCGCCAGGCCCGAAGCGGCGAGCTGTGCCACCTCCAGGGGCGAGAGCTCGACCATCCGCTCCGCCACCCGGCCCAGGAATCGGACGTCGAGCACCTGCCGCCATCCGAGGCCCACGACGAAGATCAGCATCGCCCCGTAGGCGAGTTTGATCAGGAGCTGGCCGACGAAGAAGGCGATGACGGCGGCGTCGAAGCCCCGTGCCGAGGCGAGTCGCCGGTAGGTCCCGCTGACGCGGCTCCGGGCGCGCCGCCACGCCGGCAGCCCCAGCCACGGCAGCGGCTCGATCCGCTCCAGGGTGCTCCTGAGAGGCGCCACCAGCGGATGCGCCGCATCGCTCCGTGACAGATACTCCTGCGCGCGCTCCATCTCGCGCATGTCGAGATCGCCGCGCGCCAACTCCTGAAGCTCCTTGAGTGCGTTTAGGAGGTACTCCTCAGACGTGCTCTTCCGCCGCCTGTGGATCGTGTGGACGATCAGGAACACGACGACGAAGACGGCGTAGATGAGCGCGACCGCGGGCTGGAAGAAGTAGTCGTTCGAGCGCGTGACGAACTTGCCGATTTCGTCCACGAAGAGACCGAACCCGATGCCACCGGCCACCGCGGCGATCTGCATCGCGGGCCGGTCGAGGAACGAGAGCGCCGTGATGAGGGCGGCCAGCATCAGGAGGCCGCCCCAGAGGACGTGGGCGAAGTGGAGGAGCTCTCCTCCTACCGACGGGTAGCCGGTGAGATGGAGCGCCAGCCGAACGATCAGCACCGTGGACACCGAGGCCACGAGGAACAGCTCCAGCAGATCCGGAGCCTCGAACGCCCGTACGAAGAGGCGCCGCTTCGGCCCCACGTCAGGCGAGACGGTAAAAGGCCCGCGCGTTCGCGCGTGTCTGAGCCGCGAGTTCGGCGGCGGGCACGCCACGGCGCTCTGCCAGAGCGTCCACAGTAACCGTAAGAAAGGCCGGCTCGTTGCGGTGCCCGCGATGCGGGACCGGCGCGAGGTAGGGCGCATCGGTTTCGACGAGCAGCCGATCGACGGGCACGGCCGGCACCAGCCGCTCGGCGTCGAAGGAACCGAAGGTGGCGATGCCGGAGAAGGAGACGTAGAACCCGCGCTCCACCGCGCCGCCGAGCATGTCCACCGAGCCAGTGAAGCAGTGGAGCACGACCCGCGCCGGATAGATCCCCGAGTCGTCCAGGATCTGCAGCGTATCCTCCTCCGCGTCTCTGGAGTGGACGACCGCGGGAAGATCACGCTCACGGGCGATGGCGAGCTGATCCGCGAAGGCGATGCGCTGAACCGCGCGAGGGCTGTGGTCGTAGTGGTGGTCGAGACCGATCTCCCCGACCGCTATCGCTCCCCGTTCGAGCTCTGCCTCCAAACCCCGGCGGGTGTCCGGCCCCCAGCGTGAGGCTTCGTGCGGGTGAAGCCCGGAGGTGAACCAGAGAAGCGGCCGCGTCTCCCTCCCGGTCGCGTCTTCGGCCAGAGCTCGTGCCTCCGCCACGCTCTCGGGATCCGATCCGATCACGACGATCTCTCGCACCCCCGCCTTCCACGCCCGAGCCATCGCTTCGTCCCTGTCGGGATCGAAGCGTGCATCCTGCAAGTGACAGTGGGAGTCGAAATAGAGGCTGATCGACATGCCGGCGATACTCGAAGCTCGCCGATGACCGGTTCAGGTCATCGGCGCGCGCCGACCTTCGTCTTGCGGGCGCCGGCTGCCGGAGCGCGCCCCTCTTCGAAGCGCCGATGCCACTCATAGACCAGCGGGGCGGCGATGAAGATCGAGGAATACGTCCCGATCAGGATGCCGATCAGCAGCGCGAAGGCGAAATCGTGAATCACGGAGCCACCCATGAAGAACAGAAAGAACAGCACAATGAGCGTGGCACCACCCGTGATGACCGTGCGGGAGAGCGTCTGGTTCACGGACTTGTTCACGACCTCGGCATACGATTCGCGACGCATAGAGCGCAGGTTCTCTCGAATGCGGTCGAACACGACGATGGTGTCGTTGAGGCTGTAACCGACGATCGTCAGGAAGGCGGCGACTACGGCGAGCGAGATCTCCTTGTCCACCAGCGCGAAGATCCCCACCGACATGACGATGTCGTGAATGGTGGCGATAATGGCCGCCACGCCGAACTTGAGGTCGAAGCGAAAAGCGACGTAAATGAGGATCAGGGCCATCGCGTAGAGAACCGCGCGGATCGCCTGCCCCTTCAGCTCGCTGCCGATCTTCGGTCCCACTGCCTCGGTCCTGACCACGCGGAACTCCTTCCCCACGAGCTGCGGGGCCTCGCGGAGGTAGGACTCGATCCGATCGCGGAACACGTTTTCCTGCCCTGGCGGGACCTGGGCCCGGATGACGAAATCGTTGACGTCGCCGAAGCGTTGGACCTCGCTGGACGTCAGCCCCTCCATGTCCGATAGGGCCTCGCGCAACGCTTGGCTCTCGACGGGCTCCGCGAATTCGAGCTGCACGAGGGTTCCGCCCGTGAAGTCGATCGAGTACTTCAAACCCCCGCGCGCTACGACGACCGCCAAGGCAAGAAGCGTCAACCCGATCGATATGGCATAGCCCCAGTTCTTGTACCGGAGGAACGGGTAGTTCGCGTCCTTGAAGAGCCAGATCATATGCTCAGCCTCGTCGGGGAGAACTTGCTCAACCACGTTAGGAAGATGGTGCGCGTCACGAACACCGCCGTGAAGATCGAGGATAGGATGCCGATGGAGAGAACGACCGCGAACCCCTTAATGGGACCCGTACCAAACTGGAACAGGACCGCGGCGGCGATGAGCGTAGTGATCTGAGAGTCGAGAATCGTCACGAGGGCACGGTCGAAGCCGGTGTCGAGAGCGGCGCGAACGGTCTTTCCGATCGCCAGCTCCTCGCGCACACGCTCGAATACGAGGACGTTGGCGTCGACCGCCATGCCGATGGTGAGAATGAGTCCCGCGATGCCGGGGAGCGTCAGCGTGGCGCCGAACGCCGCCAACGCGGCCAGAATGAGGACGACATTGAGCAGCAGAGCGATATCGGCCACGAGCCCCGAGCCCCGGTAATAGAGAATCATGAACGCCACGACGCCGATCACTCCGAGCAAGCCGGCGATCTTCGCCGAATCGATGGAGTCGGCTCCCAGAGAGGGGTCGACCGTGCGTTCCTCGATGATCTGCAGCGGAGCCGGGAGCGCGCCTGCGCGCAGGACGATCGCTATGTCTCGCGCCTCCTCGACGGCCTCGAACCCTTCGATCCGGGCCTGACCGTTCGCGATCGGCTGGTTGATGTTCGGCGCCATCCGCACCACGCCGTCCAGCACGATGGCCAGCCGCTCGTTCACATGCGCACGCGTTATGTCCGCGAAGAGTCCCGCCCCGTCGGCGGTGAGATCCAGCGAGACGATGGGCTGGTTGGTGAACTGCGTGTCGAAGCCCGCGCTGGCCGTGGCGACGGCCTCGCCCGTCATCAGCGGCTCGGCCTGCACGACGTAGAGGCTCCGGTAGGACTGCCCATCGGAGAACGTCTCCGCGTCGCCGCCCCAAAGCCACTCGGAGCCCGGATCGAGCGCCAGACGCGCGCCCGAGTCGGCTAACATGGCCTCCACGTCCGCGACTCGGTTCTCCGGGACGAGGAAGTCGTTCTGGTCGTTGCCCCGGGGGAGCGTCTGCAGGAGCGAGGAGAGCGGGCGATCTCCGCCGCCGGCCAGTTCGGCCACACCGGTGGTGTCCGGCAGGTCCTCTTCCACGCCGGTCAGCTCCTCGAGGGACTGACCAGTAATGGTGTCCCCCGGCGCGGTGTCGGCCGCTGCGTCGGTCGTGTCCGAGGCCACCGTGTCCCCGCCCGTCACGGGCTCCCGGGGCTCGGAGGCTCGGACGTCGCGGCCCGCAAGCGCCGCGTCGATGGCCCGGATCTGATCGATCGCGTCCTGGCCGTCGACGACCAGCTGAAACTCGAGATATGCGGCCTGCTGAACGAGCGACTTGGCGCGCTCCTCGTCCTGGATCCCCGGCAGCTCGACGATGATCCGATCGTCGCCGACCTTCTGGATCAAGGGTTCGGAGACGCCGAACTGGTCGACCCGGTTGCGGATGATCTCCAGCGCGCGATCGATCGCGTCGCGTTGCTCGTCGCCGGTGAAGGAGCTCTCTGTCTCGTCCAGCTCGAGTTCCAGATGCATGCCGCCCTGCAGGTCCAGCCCCAGCTGGATGGCACCGTCGGTAAGGCGATCCCAGGCGCCCGGATCGCGCTCCTGCAACGCGACACGCTGTTCAGGCGACATCGTGTAGTAGCGGTAGGTCGGCCACAGGAACCACGCCGACGCGAGTATGGCGAGGCCCACGATGAGCCAGCGTATCTGCATGTTGCGTCGCATAGGGTCCTCGACGAGCGCGGCGGGACGAAGCCGCGAAAGGAAGCGATGGCCTGGAAGAGCGGTGCGAAACGGCGAAGCTAGACGCCGCCTCTGATCATGTCAATCAGTTGTCCGGACGATCACGACGCCATTGCTCGAAGGTCCTGAACCCGACACCCAGGCGCACGAACGACTCTTCGAGGCCGTGGTCGTCGAGCGAGCCGCGGTGCCCATACTCCAACACCACGTCGACGCCGCTCCGCCCGGTTGCGCCGAGAGTGCGGCCGTATCCGAGCGACGCTACCCACTCCCTGACCGGTTCGCCGTCGATCTCGAGCGGCAGCCTGCGCCACCGGTAACCGAGCCGCAGAGGCGCCTGCGGGCCGAGCACCATGGCTCGCTCTACGGCCGAGGAGTACTCGATTCCCCCGCCGACTTCGATCGCGTCTCCGAAGCCCACGTTCTCGACCCCTGCGGGATCGAACGACGACCAGGACGAACGACGGTAGCCTGCGGTCGCGACCAGTCCCTGCGACGGCTGCCAGGCCGCGCCGAGAATGACCTCGCTGGGAAGGTCGAACTCCGACCGTACCCCCTCCAGAGCGTCGTCGGGAGCCTGCGTGACCTCGCTTTCGATCGTCGGGCGATGTCGATACGCGGCGCTCAGGCGAACCCGCGGTCCGATCGCGCGCTCGACGCCAATCGTGAAACCGACCCCGCCGAAGTCCCGGGTCAGGCTGTCGCTCGCCGCCAGAGCCCCCGGACTCAGCTCCTGAAGGTCCACCACGCGCACGATCTCGCGCGACCCGAGATAGAAGTCGGCCGATACCCCCACCTGCGTGGCAGCTCCGAAGGAGTAGGCGGCCGCCGGGGACAGGACGGACACCCCCCCGGTCGACTCCAGCTCCACGGGCAAGCTGTCGCCCTCGAACTCCACCGTCGCCTCGAGATCGGTGTCGAAGTCGACGAACTGGTAGTACCCCACCGCGAATACGCTTCCCTCCCAGCCGGGGATGACGATTTGCGCCATCGGAAACATCACGTCCGTGAAGTCCCCCGTGGCGTCCTCACCGTCCACGGTGACGTTCTGTCCGATGAGGGAGAGATACAGGCCGGCGCGCCGGAATCGCGCGATCGGCGCGGGGTTGGCCAGCGTGAACACGTCGCCCCCGACACCACTTCCCGCGCCGCCCAGAGCTCGCGTGCGAATCGTCGCGCCCTCCTCCGGGACCGCGAAGGCGGGGAGGTTGAACACGCTCTCCTGCGCGAGCGCCGTGACAGGCAGCGCGAGAGCGCCGAGCATCGCCGGCAACCAGCGCGTCATGGGCCCCCTTCCCCGAGCCCGGGGTCGGAGGGCGGGATATAGAGGAGTCGAATCCGCGGGCGGACGTCCGCGGGCGCATCCGGACCGAAGAACCGTACCCCGCCGAAAGCGCTGCGCTCGTCGAGCAGCGTGAGCGCGATTCCGAGCCGCGACTCGGGATCGCGGATCCATTCCCGCACGAGCCGTGTCAGGGACGGGGATTCGAACGCCAGCGTATCGCCCGACGCCGCCCCGGGCGGCAGCACCGCGGCGCCGAGAACCGTGGCGGGCGTCACCGAGCTCAGCACGGTCTTCTCTCCCACGAACTCGGACAACACCTGGCGCGCCACCACGGTGAGCGTATCCCCCGGCACGCGTGCCTCGTCGACCGTCAGCACGAGTCTGGCCGCAGCGATCGTCACCCCGTCGGGAATCGCATCGATGGCCGGATCGAGGAAGATCCTGCGCACGGGCTCCGCACCGCTCACCACCAGCCCGCCGTCGGACTCGAGCGCTGCTTCGTCGTCGACGATGAAGACGTCATCGATGGCCAGGATGGTGGCCGCAGCCCCGGGGCCCGGGAACTCGAGCTCGACGTCGAGGAGCGGGCCGTTGCGGTTCGTGCCCTCCAGTCCACGCGACACGAAATCGACCGTCTCTCCGGCGGTCTGCTGGACGAGGATCACGCCGTGGTTTTCGACCGCGCCGGAGCGCCAGTCCGCGATCAACTCGAGCGGGAAATCGACGCGGATCGAATCGGGTTGATCGGGCCCGACGGTGAACTCTACGAGAGGCTCCGGATCGAAATCGCCCCCCGGCGCGGACCAGGAGGCGCCCAGCAGGCGCCGTTCCCAGGTCGCCGCTTCCTCGTCCCATTCGCTGGTCACGCGGTGGACGGTGAACGTCACCGGCACGGCAGGCGTGGGGCTGTACGTCAAGCGCAGCTGCGCCTCCACGACCTCCACCTCGACCGGCAGCGAATCGAAGGCCTCGAAGCTGAACTGGAACAGCGCTCGGCTCTCGAATCCCGGCTCTCCGGGCCAGTCGTGCGCGGTCACGAGCCGCTCGCTGTCGGCGCGATCCGAGGGGAAGATCTCGTAGTCCAGCGCGCGGTCGAACTCCGTCAGCGCGAGCGTCTGGACGCCCCCAGCCAGGATTCCGCCGGGTAGGAGCTCCACCCCGACGGGGCTGGCGCCGTCCTCCGAGCAGGCCGCGGCCAGGAGCGCGGACGCGAGAGCCAGCGCCCTCCACCGACGTGCATGAACAGGACTCATGTCGCGCGCGTCACCGCGCCGCCGACGTCGTATTCGTCGACGATCGCCATGATGACCGCGTCGACCGGGCGGCCGTCGGTGATCGCCGTCTGTCGTGCCGAGGAGCCGGTGGCGTAGAGCACCACCTCGCCCGCCCCGGCGCCGACAGCGTCGGCGGCCACCACGTATCCCTTCTCGTTCGCCATCTCCAGGTCCAGGTTGCGGACGACCAGGAGCTTGAGGCCCTGGAGCTTCTCGTCCTTGCGGCTGGCCACCACCGCTCCGATCACGCGGCCCATCTTCATGGCTGACGACCTTTCGTGAAGCGGAACGGATGCGGAAGAAGGCGATCGAGCGTGAACTCTTGCCGGGAGCCGTCGTCGGTCACCACGATCACCTCGAGCTCCGGGGCGAACTCGGCCAGCGCCTGCCGGCAGCTCCCGCAGGGGTATGGGGCTTTCCCTCCGGCCGTCACCACGATCCGCCGAAACGAGCGTGCGCCCGCCGAGACGGCGGCGAAGAGGGCGCTCCGCTCGGCGCAGCATGTGACCGAGTAGGATGCGTTCTCCACATTACATCCCGTGTAGATGCTGCCGTCGGTGGCCTCGAGGGCGGCGCCGACCAAATAGCCGGAATACGGGGCGTAGGCCCGCGATCGCGCCTCCGTCGCCAGCGTTTCCAATCGTTCGCGCGGGTCGCTCACCGGCTCACCTTCAGGTACATCGTTCGCAGATGGTCGAGCGCCTGTTGAAGGAACTCCTGCTCGGGGGGAGGCAGGTTCCCCCGGGTTCGCTGCTCGAGGAGGCCCAGCAGGTCGATCTCGCGCTTGGCCCAGCGGGGCAGCACGCGACGCTCGCCCTCGGGCGTAAGCGGGAGCTCTCCGAGAAACCGCAAAGCCATCTCGATGTGCGGCTCGATCAGCTCGAGGAAGGAGGGTTCGGGAACCTCCATGTCCTCGAGCTGATCGAGGTCGGTTTCGGACTCGGCCGGCGGTGGAGGCGGCGATTGGGCGGGTACGGCTTCCGCGATCCGATCGGACTGGGAGACGGGTTCCGGGATCCGATCGGAGGCGGGTTCCGGGATCCAATCGGAGGGCGAAGCGGGTTCCGCGGTGACGTCCGGCGCGGCTACGCCGTCGGGTGGCGCGGAGGCCTCGGCTTCGGACTCGTCACGATGGGCCGACCTGCGCTCGCGGAATTTACTCTCGGTCATCGATCCTCCTCCAGCACGTTCCGGCGAACACGGCGACCGATCCCCGTCAGGATGGAATACGCGATCCCGCCGGCGTCGGCGGCCACATCTTCCGCGGATTGTCGGACGTCGTTCTGCCGACCGATGAGCGTCGCCACCTCCCCGGCCCGCAGGTCCGGGAACGGTGTGGCGTCCACCATCGTCAGGTCCATGCAGACCGCCCCGCGGATCGGCGCGAAGCTACCGCGCAACAGAACTCGTCCTCGATTCGACAGGGCAAGCGGCCACCCGTCCGCGTACCCCACACCCAGCAGCGCGATCCGCTCTGAAGCGCGGGCTACGTAGCTGCCGTGATAGCTGACCGCGTCGCCGGGGGCCAGTTCCTTTACCGCGAGGACGCGCGCATGCCACGACAGCGCCGGCTCGAAGGGAGGAGGGCCCGGCCCCTTCGCCGCGCGCCATCGGCCCGCGTCGTCGTCCGGAGCGATGTCTCCCGCGGCGCCGTACACTGCGATTCCGGGCCGCACGAGGACGCGGGGAGGCTCGCCTCCCCGCGCGCCTAGCCTGGAAGCGCGCGCGAACCGGAGCGCCGCAGCGCTGTTGGCTGCGTGCAGGAATCCCACGCGCACGCCGCGAGCTTCGAGCTCGGCGAGCACCGCTTCGAACCGATCGAGCTGTCGCTCGGTTGGACCACGCCCCGCCTCGTCGGCGCTGGCGAAGTGTGTGAAGATACCGGTCACTCTGAGCCCCGGCAATTTCGCGACGCGCGTGATCAGGTCGACGGCGTCCCGATCCCAAGCGCCGGTACGGCCCATCCCCGTGTCCACGTCCGCATGCACGTCCATCGTTCGCCCGCGTGAGCGGGCAGCGGCGTCGAAGGCCTCGGCCTGCTCGAGCGAGGTGATCGCCGCAACGACCTGGAGTTCGAGCACGCGCGCGGCTTCGCCGGGAAGCAGAGGCATCAAGCAGACGACCGGCTCGTCGAACCCCGCCTCGCGAAGCCGCGCCGCCTCGTCGAGCGCGGCCACCGCGAAACCCCAGACGCCCGCGGCCCGCGCCGCACGCGCGGCCGGCTCGATCCCGTGCCCGTACGCGTCGGCCTTCACCACCATGAGGACACCGCACGATTCCGGGAGTCGCTCGCGCAGCGCCCGCACGTTGCGCGCGAGGATGCCGAGATCGACGTCGATCCAGGTCCGCGCGGTGGATTCGTCCATGACGGGGGGTTCGATCATATGGGCGGCGTAGGATAGAGACCCGGCGAGAGGGCGACAACTCGCCTGCTGCGGCCTAAGTTCGCGCGCCATGAGCGAGTCCGAGCGACCCGGCGCCTCTGCGGCCTTCGAGCCACGCTTCGAGGGCGTGCTCGCGCTGCTGCGTCGGTTGCGCCGGCCCGACGGCTGCCCCTGGGATCGCGAGCAGACTCCGCGCTCGCTTCTCCCCTATCTCATCGAGGAGGCCCACGAGGTCGCTCACGCCATAGAGGCGGGTGACGATCGCGGCGCGATCGACGAGCTCGGGGACCTGCTCCTCCATCTAGCGTTCCAGATCGTAATCGCGGAAGAGGAGTCGCGCTTCGATCTGGAGGCGGTGGCGGGCGGTCTCATCGCGAAGATGGTGCGTCGTCACCCCCACGTCTTCGGCGATGCGGAGTATCAAGGGCAGGGACACCAGGCGATGTGGGAACGCCTGAAGCGGGCGGAAAAGACCGCACACACCGACGCTGGGGTGATCGGAGAGCTGCCCGAGCACCTGCCCACGCTCGTCCGCGCCTACAGGATGCAGGAGAAGGCGGCCTCGGTCGGCTTCGACTGGCCCGACGCCGCGGGCGCGCGCCTGAAGGTCGGCGAGGAGCTCGTCGAGACCGACGGCGAGGCGGCGGCCGGGACGCCGGAGTCGATCGAGGAGGAGTACGGCGACCTGCTGTTCGCCCTCGTCAACTGGGGTCGCCTGCTGGGCATCCACCCTGACACGGCGCTGCGCCGCGCGAACCGCAAGTTCGAATCCCGCTTTCGCGGACTCGAGGCGCTGGCGGCGGAGCGGGGCATCGACGTGGAGCGGTCTTCGCTCGACGTGCTGGATGGGCTGTGGAACGAGGTCAAGTCCGCGGAGAAGGGCTGACGAGCCTCAGGGTGTGATCCGGTTCATGAGCCGCGGGAACGGGATCGCCTCCCGCAGGTGGTCGAGCCCGCAGAACCAGGCCACCGTCCGCTCCAGCCCCAAGCCGAACCCGCTGTGCGGGACGCTGCCGTACTTCCGCAGGTCGAGATACCAGTCGTAGGCCTCCTCCGGCAGGCCCTGCTCGCGGATCCGCGCGATCAGGCGCTCGAGGTCGTCCTCGCGCTGCGAGCCGCCGATGATCTCGCCGTAGCCTTCGGGGGCGAACAGGTCGTTGCACAGAACGACCTCCGGCCGTTCCGGATGCTCCTTCATGTAGAACGCCTTGGCCGCCTTCGGAAACGAGTGCACGAAGACCGGCCGGTCGAACTCGGCGGTGAGGAGTGTCTGGTCCTCGCCGCCCAAGTCCTCCCCCCATTCGATCCTCGATCCCTTCTCGCGCAGGAGATCGACCGTTTCGTCGTACGACAGGCGCGGGAACGGGCGCTCCACCCGCTCCAGGGCGGCCATGTCGCGGCCGAGCCCCGACAAGTCTTCACGTCGTCGGTCGAGTAGCCGCTGGGCGACGAACTCCACCAGCTCCTCCTGCAGCGCCATGTTGTCCCGCCAGTCGTACCACGCCATCTCGGGCTCGAGCATCCAGAACTCGGTGAGGTGGCGCCGGGTCTTCGACTTCTCGGCGCGGAACGTGGGCCCGAAGCAGTACACCTTGCCGTGCGCCATCGCGCCGGCCTCCACGTAGAGCTGGCCGGTTTGCGCGAGCGAGGCATTGCCCAGATCGAAGTACTCTGTCTCGAACAGCGTGCCGGCCTCCTCGCCGATCGCCCGGGTGAGGATCGGCGAGTCGAGGCACACGAATCCCCGGTCGCGGAAGAACTCCCGGATCCCGAAGATCACCTCGTCACGGATGCGCATGACGTGCCACGGACGGGAGGATCGGAGCCACAGGTGGCGATGGTTGAGGAGGAAGTCTATCCCGTGTTCCTTGGGACCGATCGGGTAGTCCTCCGCTATCTGCATGGGCTCGACCCGGGTCAGCGCCAGCTCGTACCCACCCGGGGCGCGGGCGTCCTCCCGCACCGTCCCGCGAACCATGAGCGAGGACTCCTGCGTGAGTCTCTGGTGCGCGCTCCAGGTGTCCGGGTCGACGTCCTTCTCGACCAGGACGCACTGCGCGATCCCGCTGCCGTCGCGGACCAGGAGGAACGAGATCCGGCCACTCGAGCGCTGGTTATACAACCAGCCGCGCAGCTCGACCGTTTCTCCAACGTGGTCGCGCAGGTCGGCGATCGATACCCTCTTTGTCTCGCTCATTTGGGCCGGGAAGCTAGTCTGGAGGTTGGGCTTGTCAATTCGATTGCCGCTCGTGGTTCTGTGTTGCGCCGCGTCTCTCGTTTCGACCGTGGCGCTGGCCCAGAATTCCCCCTCCGGCGAGGCCGACGCCTTGGTTCTCGAGCCCGCGCCGGTGCTTCCGGTCGACCACTCGCAGCCCTGGGAGCAGGTCTGGAAGCTCGAGATCTCCCGCGGCGGTTCCGCGCCGCTCGTGTGGGCCGACTCGCTGCTCCTCGTCGCGAGCCTGGATCGGAACATCCACCTCGTGGCCGTGTCGCCCGAGCCGCGCGTGCGATTCAAGGAGAATTTCCGCGGCGGGTTCAGCGCGGCGCCGGTCGTGACGGCGCGCCGGATCTATCTGCCCGAGCTCGAGACCGGCGGGCGCCTCATCGCGCTGGATCGGGCGACGGGGAAGGCGGCCTGGGAAGCGGACGCGGGGGACCTCGGGGCCAGCCCCATCATCGAGGCGGGCCGGATCTTCACGGTCTCGACCCTGGGGGAGTTGAAGGCCTGGAGCGAAGAAGGCCTCGAGCTATGGGCCACCGAGCTCGAGACGCGCGTCACCGCGCGCCCCGCGCTCCTCGGCGACATCCTCCTGGTCGCGTCGACCGAGGGGCTGCTGCATGCCGTGGACGCCGGTACCGGCACCGTCGTCGACACCGCCAACCCCGATGCTGGCCCCATCTGGGGTGACCCGGTGGTGGTGCAGGGGACCGGGGGCGAGGCGACGGCGGTGTTCGCCACGCTCGGCGGTCAGCTGCTGGAGCTGGGTCCGGATCTGGCCGTCGTGCGGCAGCGCTCGTTCCCTTCTCGGTTCTTCGCCGGCCCCACGCGAGCGGGCGAGCGGCTCTACATGTCGGGGCACGAGGGAACGATCTGGTCATACGACTGGATGGGCGACGCGATCGACTGGAGGCTGGACCTCGAGGACTCCACCGTGCGCATGGCGCCCGCCGTGGGCGACGATTACGTGGCGGTGGGAGACCTCGACGGTACGGTCTTCGTCATCGACCGCGGGCGCGGCGACACGCTGTGGTCGACGCGCCTGGACGGCGCCCTCACGTCGACGCCCCTCTTCCGCGGCGACGAGTTCTACGTCATGACCGAGGGCGGGAGCCTCTACGCCTTCCGACCCATCGCGCCCTGAACCTGGCAGCTC
>DASSPT010000114.1:0-18456 GCA_035699465.1 Gemmatimonadota bacterium | reverse complement strand
CGCCACCCGGCACTGAGAACGCGCCAGCTCCCCGAGCATGCCGAGGAGCGCCTCGGCTCGGCGCTCGAGCGCCGCCCGGTCCGTCTCGACCATCGCCCGCGCCGGCACCTTGCCCGGGTCCAACAGCCAGAGCCGGAGCGTCGCCTCGAGGGCGGCCAGCGTCATCTTGTCGACCCGGAGCGCGCGGAGGAGCGGGTTCCGCTTCACGCTCGCGATCGCGTCGGCCCGCCCGCATAGGATCCCCGCCTGCGGTCCGCCGAGGAGCTTGTCGCCGCTCGCACAGACGATCGCGGCCCCCGCCTGGATTCCGCCGCGAATCGTGGGCTCGCCGCGCGTGGCCTCGCTCTCCTCGAGGATCCCTGTCCCCTGATCGAAGATCACCGGGATTCCGTGCGGGGAGGCCATCCTGCACAAGGCGTCGAGGTTCGTCTCCGCCACGAACCCCGATTGCGCGAAGTTCGACCGGTGAACCTTGAGGATCGCCTTGACCGACCCGCGGGCGATCGCCTCTTCGTAGTCTTCCGCGTGCGTCTTGTTCGTCGCGCCGACTTCCACCAGTCGGGCCCCGCTCTTGGCGACGATCTCGTGAATCCGGAAACCGCCGCCGATCTCGATGAGCTCCCCGCGCGAGACGACCACGTCTCCGCCGGCGGCGAGCGTGTCCACGGCGAGAAGCAGCGCGGCGGCGTTGTTGTTGACGACGACAGCGGCTTCCGAGCCGGTCAGGAGCTCGAGAAGCCCCGCCGCATGCGCATAGCGCGAGCCACGCTCGCCGCGATCGAGGTCGAACTCGAGCGGGGTGTAACGACCGCCTGCCGTCGAGGCTGCCGCGATCGCTTCGGGCGCGAGCGGCGCGCGACCGAGGTTCGTGTGGATGACGACGCCGGTCGCGTTGACGACGGCAGGGAGGGCCGCGCGGGCGAGCTGCGCGGCTTCGGACGCCCAACGCTCGATCACTTCCCGCTCGACGTCCTCAGGCGAAGCGTATCCCCCGCCACCGTTCGCGCTCAGCTCCGCGCGCACGCTGTCCAGGGCGCGCGCCAGCGCCGTCCGCTCGAGCGCCTCCCCCACCCCAAGGGCGCGCACCGCCGGGGGAATCCGCGCCAGGCAGTGGTTTACCGCCGGCAGCCAGCGCGGGCCCGCATCGCCGCGCGTCACGGCTCGGCTTCCGGCAAGGGCACCCGCTCGGAGGGCCAGACCGCCGGCCCCTCGTACTCGGGACGGAACGTGCGCCCGCCTTCCGGCGTCGCCGCCAGGCCGCTCCGATTCCGTACCACCAGCTCGAGCCGGTAGACGCGGTCCTTGCGGAGCGGCTCGGCGGGGACGACCACGAGCCCGCGCGCCCCCGACGGCTCGACGGCCGAGATCGCTATTCGCCGCCCGCGGAGCTCCGCGGGCGCCAGCGAGTCGAGCGGGACCTCGGCGTCCACGAGCGCCGCGTCGGCCTCCCAGAGCCGGACGGACGCGGCCGTCAGCGGCGGTTCGGCCGCAAGGTCGTCGTCGAGGGTGACCCCGAGCGAGCGCGACACGGGCGTCTCCACGGTCACGATGACCGGCGCCGTCGTGTCGACCACCGCGATCCGATACGTGGCCTCGTGCGCGCGCTCCTCGGCCGAGATCTCGATCGTGTCGCGCGCACCCGGCTCGTCGGTCATCTGCCACCCGTCCGGTCGCACCCGCTCGATCCAAGCGGTCGCCTCATACCTCCCGTACCCGACCCCCTCCATCTCGACCCGACCCTGGGAATCGGCCACCATGCTGTAGTCGAGCTCGTGCCCCAGCGCCTCGAGGTGGTAGCGTGCGAGCGCCGCGGGCAGACTGTCCTCCTCGATCGTCGCGCGGACGATCGAGAGCGTGATCGGCCGCTCTCCACCCGTCGAGAACAGGATCGTGCGCGCCGTCGTCGTCGCGTTGCCATCGCGGTCCTCGAGCCCAGGCAGAATCGTCACCATGTACGTCACTCCGTCCGCCATCGGGGCGTTCGGCGACAGCGTGATCTCCTCGCCGTCGAGCCGGATATCGAACTCCGGCGTATCGGGGTTGACCAGGATCCGGCTCGCCAGGTCGCCGATCCCCCGCTCGCCTATCGGCTCGTCGAAGCGTAGCCGGATCGCCTGGTCCGTGGAGGCGTTGACGGCGCGGTCGGCGGGATCGCTCTCGATCAGGACGGGCGGCGCCTCGTCCACGGGGCCGCCCGGTGGAAACCCCTCGCTCGCGCAAGCGCCGAGCGCGATGCAGAGTGTCGCGGCGCCCCAAATGGCGACGCCGGCAGGACACCGGCGCGCCCGGTTCAGGAGGCCTCGAGGCTCGATTCGAGCTCCCGGAGCCGCTCGAGCGATCGCTCCAGGTCGGCGGCTTTCTCCCGCTCCCGCGCGACCACTTCGGCTGGAGCGCGCGAGACGAACCGCTCGTCGGCGAGTTTGGCGCGCGAGGACGCGAGCAGCCGCTCGACACCGGCGATCTCGGCACCGAGTCGCTCCCTCTCGCGGTCCACGTCCACCAGGTCGGCGAGCCGCACCGCGACCTCGACGCCGCCGCGGACGACCTCGCCCGCGATCCCCTCGCCTCGCGGCGCCGAATCCACCACGCGCGCCTCGCTCGCCAGCGCGAGCCTCGCGACGTCGTCCACGAACCGCTCGAGCGTCGCGCGGTCGGCTGGATCCTCGGCCGCGATCGTCATCGGAGCGCGCCGCGTCGGCGGGACGTCGTAGCGGGCGCGCAGCGCGCGCGCGGCTCCGATGACCTGCTGGAGGAGCTCCATCGAAGCCGACTCCGCGGGATACGACCAACCCGCCGACTCAGGCCACGACGCGATCATGACCGACCCGCCGCCTCGCAGAGTGGCAGGCAGCTGTCGCCACAGCTCCTCGGTGACGAACGGCATGAACGGGTGGAGGAGCCTCAAGCTCCGCTCCAGCGCGATCAGCAGCACTCCTCGCACCGCATCGCCCGCGGGAGTCGCCAACCGCGGCTTGGACCACTCGATGTACCAGTCGCAGTAGTCGTGCCACAGAAACTCGTAGATAGCCTGTGCCGCGTCGTTCATGCGGAACGACGCGAGCGCCCGGTCGACCGCTTCCGTGGCGGCGTCCAGCCGGTGGAGGATCCACTTGTCGGGGGGATCGAGCGCGGCGACATCGGGCTCGACCGGCTCGAAGTCGGCGGGAACGTTCATGAGCACGTAGCGCGCGGCGTTCCACAGCTTGTTGGCGAAGTTCCGCCCGATCTTGAAATCTTCGGGAGCCAGATGGATGTCGGTCCCCGTGGGCGCGGCCGCGACCAGCGTGAAGCGCAGCGCGTCGGCGCCGTACTCGTCGATCACCTCGCGCGGATCGATCCCGTTGCCCAGAGACTTTGCCATCCGGCGCCCCTGCGCGTCGCGGACGGTGCCGTTGATCACCACGTCCCGGAAGGGGCACTCGCCGGTGCAGAAATAGCCCGCCATCACCATACGCGCGACCCAGAAGAACAGGATCTCCGACGCCGTGACGAGGGTGTTCGTCGGATAGAAGGTGGCCAGGTCACCGGTCTCGTCGGGCCAGCCCAGCGTCGAGAAGGGCCAGAGCCACGAGGAGAACCAGGTGTCCAGCACGTCGGGGTCCTGCTCGAGCGCGCTCGAGCCGCACTCCGGACAGCGGTCGGGATCCTCGCGGGCCGCGAACACGTGGCCGTCGGCGCATGTCCAGACGGGGATCCGATGGCCCCACCAGATCTGCCGCGAGATGCACCAATCGCGCACGTTCTCGAGCCAGTGGGCGTAGACCTTCTCCCAGCGCGCGGGCGTGATCGAGAGCTTCCCGTCGCGGAGCGCCGCCAGCGCGGGCCGCGCGAGCGGCTCCATGCGCACGAACCACTGGTCGCTCAGGTATGGTTCGACCACCGTGTCGCAGCGGTAGCAGCGCCCGACCGAATGACGGATCTCCTCTTCCGCGACGAGCAGACCTTCGGCTCTCAGCGCCTCCAGCACCGCCTCGCGCGCCGCGAAGCGGTCGAGCCCGGCGAAGCGCCCCGCCGCCTCGCTCATCGTCGCGTCGGGATTCAGCACGTTGACGCGCGGCAGGCCGTGGCGCTCCCCCACCAGGAAGTCGTCGGGGTCGTGGGCCGGCGTGATCTTGACGGCGCCGGTTCCGAACTCGCGATCGACGAAAGAATCGGCGACGATCGTCAGCTCGCGACCGACCAGGGGGAGGATCGCGGTCGAGCCGACCAGCGCGCGATAGCGCTCGTCCTCCGGATGAACGGCGATCCCCGTGTCGCCGAGGATCGTCTCCGGGCGCGTCGTCGCGACCTGGATGTAACCGGACCCATCGACGAGCGGGTAGCGAACGGTGTACAGGCGCCCGGCCTGCTCCTGCTTCTCCGCCTCTTCGTCCGACAGAGCCGTCCCGCAGCGCGGACACCAGTGGATGATGTACTGCCCGCGATACACGAGGTCTTCTTCGTAGAGCCGCACGAAGACCTCGCGCACGGCGCGGGATAGCCCCTCGTCCATCGTGAAGCGGGCGCGCTCCCAGTCGCACGACACGCCGAGGCGCATGAGCTGATCGTAGATCTCGTCGCCGTACTTCTCCTTCCAGGCCCACACGCGCTCGAGGAACTTCTCGCGGCCGAGGTCCTGGCGGCTGAGTCCCTCTTGGGCCAGCTCCCGCTCCACGACGTTCTGGGTGGCGATGCCCGCGTGGTCGGTGCCGGGCAGGTAGAGCGCCCGCCGGCCCCGCATCCGCTCGCAGCGGATGAGCACGTCCTGGAGCGCATTGTTGAGCGCGTGCCCCATGTGGAGCACCCCGGTCACGTTGGGCGGGGGGATGACGATCGTATAGGGCTCGGGCCCCTCGCCCGCCGGCGGGTGGAAGTACCCCCGCTCGCGCCACTCGGCGTACAGGCGGGACTCGATCGCCGAAGGATCGAAGCGCGGCGAAAGGGCCGCGGCGCCGGGCGTCGCGCGGCGGGCGTCGGTCTCGGGCATGGTCCTCGCGGGGATGCTGTGACGGGATGGGGACGACGATCGACGGTCGGCTCGGGGCACGAGTCTACCGGCTCTTCCCGCGACGCGTCAACGCGCCAGCGTTCAGCGCGCTCGCGCGGCGACCGCCCAGTGGAGGAGCAGGAGGAGCGACGCGAGTAGGAACGCCCACGGCGCGAGCCCCAGGCCCACGTCCGGCCCCGAGGGGGACGTGCCCGCGGCCTCCGCGCGTGGCAGCCGCTCGGCGCCGTCGACGACCGCGCCGCCGCTCGCCCGCGCCGTCGCGGCCAGCGCCCCGGTGTCGGCCTCGGTCCGGGCCAGATCCGGCGACCACGTCTCGACCGCGAAGGCCCGGCTCTCCCGCCGGGCGCCCGCGTCGAGCTCGAGCTTCCAGGCGCCGGGCGGAAAGGGCCCGACCGCGATCGAAGCGGCGCCCGGCTCGGCGACCCCGCTCGCCGCCTCGGCGCCCCCCGATGCGACGACGCGCCATGCGAGCGCCTCCGCCGGGTCCACGCGCCGGACCTCGAGAGGCTCGCCCGCGCCGACGCGGCCGGCCTCGGGCATCGTAACGAGAGCGGCCTCGTCCGCGCTCGCCGCGGAGAGCCAGCGCGCGGCGCCCTCGGTCCAGGCGCGCCAGAAGCGCCGGCTCGGCGCATCCCTTCCGGTCCCGCCGTCGAGGGCGAGGCGGTACCACCCCGTTCCGAGCGCCACCACGTGGCGGTTGCGGCCCCGCTCGAGCGACCAGGCCACCGGAGCACCCCCCGCCTGGAGAAGAACGGCGGCCCCACCGGGCAGCGTCGGCCGCGCCGACGGCAGGCCCTCGAGTGGCGGCCACGCGGCGGAGCCATCGGGCGCCGCACCCAGCGGGCCGACGACACCCTCGAGCCACCGGCGGCCGGCGGCCGTCAGAGCCGGCGCAACGGGCGTGGCGTCTCCGGCTGCCGGCGCGCGGAGCCCGGCGAGCTCGCCGCCGCTCCCGCCGGGACCCCAGTAGATCCCGCGACCGCCGAGGGCAGCGAAGCGCTCGACCCAGCGCCTTCCGGCCTGGCCGAGGAGCGCGGGATCGCCGATCAGCCACAGGGCCTCGTAGCGGGCGGGGTCGAGCCCGGCCCAGGACGCCGACTGCCCGCCGTCCACGCTCCGCAGATCTCCCTCCGTCGCTCCCCAGTACGCGTCCACGGGCTCGGCGGCCGACGCCGCCAGTGCCCGGTGGACGAAGCCGAGCTCCCAGCCGGGAGCGAGCCCTACGAGGAGTGTCCGAGACTCCCTGGAGGGGCGCCAGACGCGCGAGCGGGAGTCGTTCGCGGCTACCGCGTCGGCGGGCTCCGTGAGCCGGGCCTCGACGACCACCTCGGTCCTGGCCGCCTGCGGCAATCCCACGCGAACCTCCCGCCGCTCGCCGGCCGCCAGCGCGGGAACGCGCGCGCGCGCGACCTCTCGGCCCTCGACGAGCACGGCAAGGGTCCGCGGGGCCACTTCCCTCCCTCCCGCGGCCGCCACCTCGACGGCGACACGGGCACGCCCATCGTCCTCCTCGACGCGCAGATCGAGGACGGCGGCATCGTGTACCGTCACCGGACCGGGAATCCGTGCGAAGACCGGCACGGGCGGCGCGCCGCTCCCCCCGCCGGCCGTCGAGCGCCCGTCGGATACGACGAGGATCGCAGCCGGAAGCGAGGCCGACGACGCCTCGATCGCCGCCGCGAGATCGGTCGTACGCCCGCCGAACGAATCGATCTCGACGCGCCAGCCCGCGGTCAGGCGGGAGAACCCCTCGCCGTCGAGCCAGGCGCGGGCCTCCTCGAGCCGTGTCGCGTCGCCGGCGCGGACCGCGGACATGCTCTCCGACCGGTCGAGGAGCACGGCGAGCCGCGGCCCTTCGCCTCCGCGCGCGCGCCATCCGGCGTTGACGAGCGCGAGCGCGAGGACGGCGGCGGCGAGACCCTGGAGCAAGGCGGAGACGGGAGAGCTTCGGGAGGGGGGCGACAGGACGAGCCAGGCGAGGAGCGCGATCAGCCCCAGCACGACGAGCGGCAGGGCGGGCGGATCGAAGGTCGGCGTCACGAAGATTCCATGCCCAGGTAGGCGGCGGGCGCGTCGGGGTCCTCCCAGTGAGCGCGCATCCAGCGGCCGAGGAGAGTCGGCCGGAACGGTGCGTCGGCGAACGACTCGCGGTCGACCCACTGGATTCCGACGAGCGTCGCCGGGTGGCCCTCGCTCTCCGGGTCGGATCCGAGGCGTGGCCGCCCGCTCCAGCGGGTCGCATAGAACGTGCAGTCGAGGACCTGGCGCCCGTTGCCGTGAAACTCGCTCACGGCCCAGAGCCGGCCGTCCTCCACCGCCAGGCCGGTCTCCTCCCGCATCTCGCGGACGGCCGCCTCCCATAGCGTCTCGCCACGATCGAGATGCCCACCGGGGAGAACCAGATAGTCGGTCCCGGCCCTGCGGTGGCGGACACAGAGCAGGTCGCCCTCCACGAAGAGGGCGACCTGGGCCCGCACCGACAGGCCTCCCTCAGACACCAGCCGGCGTCGAAGCCGCGGCGGGGTCCTCGCGCAGGCCGGCGGCGATCCGGTCGAGGTCCTCGGGTCCCCAGACCGGCAGCTCCCAGGGGCCCTCCGCCCCGACGAGCGCGGCCGCATCCCTCGCGCCGACTCCGTTCCCTTCCGGCACGTAGAGACCGTGCACCCGCCCGACGATTCGCCGCGCCGAGACCTTAATCTCCTTCTGACCCGATAGAGCCACCATCACGGCGAGATCGGGATCGAGCGACTCCACGACGCGATTGCCCTCGACGATGACGCCCGCATGCTCGCGGAGCTCGGCCAGCGCGCGGGCGATCCCCTCCGCCTCCTGCCCCCGCGCCACCACTACCCAGCGGACGTCCGCCGCGCCGGCCGCCCAGTAGCGTCCCGTGTCTTTCGCCGCCACGTCGGTATCCGCCCGATCGGAGAAGACGCGGGGCTCATCGCCCAACAGCCCGCTCACGCAGCAGGTGTCCGGATCGCGCCCGCAGCTCCGGTAGTGCCCGCGCGTCACCTTGATCGCCGCCCATCCCGGGAGCCGGGTCAGCAGCTCGCAGACGAGCGTCGTCTTTCCGACCTCCGAACACGTGCCCGACACTGTGACGATGCGCATGCCCGGAATCTACATCCCCGGAGGCGCCGCGCCGTCCGGGGCGGCGGTGATCAGCGGCCCACGATCCAGTCCGGGTGGCTGAGAGAGAAGCAGAGGGCCTCCAGCTCGATCGCGAGGTTGACGTCCCTGAGCGTCACCGTCTCGGGTAGGACGAGCTTGCGGGGAGCGAAGTTCAGGATGGCGGTGATTCCCGCGGCGACCATCGCGTCGGCCACTTCCTGCGCCGCGTCGGCCGGCGTGACGAGGATGCCGATCTCGATCCCCTTCTCGGTGACCGAGCTCGCCAGGGCAGCCACGTCCTCGATCTCCAGCTGCCCCCAGCGTCTCCCGATCTTGCGCGGGTCGGCGTCGAAGACCGCGACCACGTGGAAGCCGCGCCGCCGGAATCCGTCGTAAGCGTAGAGCGCTGCGCCCAGCTTCCCGGCGCCGACGAGCGCCACTTCCCACCGCCGACCCACGCCCAGGATGTCGGCCAGGCGTCCCCTCAGCTCCGCGACAGGGTAGCCCAGGCCCCGCTTGCCGAACGATCCGAAGTGGGACAGGTCCTTCCGCACCTGGGCGGACGTCGTGCCGCCCCGCTCGGCGAGGTCTTCGCTCGAGATCGTCGCCCTCCCCTCCGCCTCGAACGCTTCCAGGAAGCGCAGGTAGTAGCTCAGGCGCCGGAGCGCGGAATCGGAGATCCTCGGAGGGGCTCTCACAGCATCGGGGGGGAGTTTGTGATTGTTTTCACAAGCCTTTCGCCAGTATAGCGCGCGGCCTGCGACGGTCAAGCGGCGCGGCGGCATATCGGCCTCCCCGGCGATTTGCTAAGCTTCCGCCCATGCGACGCCTTCTCGAGCGCGTCGGTCTGGGCCGGCCCGAGCTTCGCGCCTGGGCGATGTACGACTGGGCGAATTCCGCCTGGGTCCTGACGATCCAGACCGCAGTATTCCCCGTCTACTTCTACGAAGTGGCCGCCGGGGGCCTACCCGAAACCGTCGCTCTCCAGCGTTACACCTGGACCACTTCCATCGCGCTCGCTTTGGTCGCAGTGGCCGCGCCGATCCTGGGCGCGCTGGCGGACTTCCTGGGGGCGCGCAAGCGCATGCTCGGCACCTTCCTCGCCGTCGGAGTCGTCGCGACGGCGTGTATGGTGCTCATCGAGCGCGGCGACTGGCTTCTGGCGGCAGTCCTCTTCGGCGCCGCGAACATCGGAGCACAGGGCGCGTTCGTGTTCTACGACTCGCTCCTCCCCCACATCGCGGGAAAGGAAGAGATCGACCGCGTTTCGACCGCAGGATATGCGCTCGGGTATCTCGGAAGCGCGATCCTGCTGGCGCTCCAGCTCGCCTGGATCATTTCGCCCGATACGTTCGGGCTTCCATCCGGAACGCTGCCGAGCAGGCTCGCGTTCCTGAGCGTGGCCGTGTGGTGGGCGCTGTTCTCGATTCCCCTGTTTCGCGGCGTTCCCGAGCCGCCGCGGCGGATCGAGCCGGACGAGACCAGGAGCCAGCGCCCGATCGCGGTAGCGCTGACCCGGCTGGGCGAAACGTTCCGCAATATCCGCAGCTACCGGCAGGCGTTCGTGCTGCTGATCGCCTTCCTCGTCTACAACGACGGTATCGGGACGATCATCCGCATGGCGGAGATCTATGGCGCTTCGCTTGGACTCGAACGAAATGGGCTGATCGGCGCGATCTTCGTCGCGCAGCTGGTGGGGATCCCCTTCACGATCCTCTTCGCCCGCCTGGCGGGCCGGATCGGGCCCAAGCGCGCGATCCTGCTCGGCCTCTGCGTCTACATGGGTGTCACGGTCTACGCCTACTTCCTCGAGACCTCGCGCCAGTTCTATGCGATGGCGATCGTCGTGGGGATGGTGCAGGGCGGCTGCCAGGCGCTCAGCCGGTCGCTGTTCGCGAGCCTCATTCCCCGGCACATGACCGGGGAGTTCTTCGGCTTCTACGGGGTGCTCGAGAAGTTCGCGGCGCTGACCGGTCCGGCCCTGTTCGGGCTGGGAGTGACGTTGACGGGCTCGGTACGGAGCGGGGTCCTGTCGGTCCTCGTGTACTTCGTCGTCGGGGCGTTGCTGCTCACACGCGTCGACGTGGAGGCGGGTAGGAAAGCGGCGCGCGAGGCGGAAGAAAACCTGATCCCTCTCGGGTGAAGTTTTCCACACTTGTCCACACGAGCCGTCGCCCCCGGGGGGTGGGGCTTTCCGGAGGGCGAAATCGGTCTGACCAGGTCCCGCGTACCGGTCGGTCACATGTCTTACAAATGATACCGACAGACATACTACTCGGATACAACGAGATACGGATTTTTCAGGAGACTCTACACGAGGTGAGGCGTCGATCCGTCACGGATGGTACTCCTCCCATGCGGAACGTCGAGGGCGCTGCTGAACGGCCGTCCCTGGGCTTTGTGTGGAAAAGGGTCAATCCCTCGAGGACTCCTCTAACGCTGCTTCCAGGGCCAGGAACTCCTCCGGCGACAAGGTCTCGGGCCTGCGGGCCAGATCGAGGTTGGACCGGCTGGCCACACGGTCCACGGCCTCCCGGGAGAGCGAAAGACCCCGCAGCGTCCGGAGCGACTTCTGGATTTGCTTCCTCCGCTGCCCGAACAGGGACTGGACCAGCGTGCGAAGGCGCTCCCGGCGCGCCAGGTCCAGCCCGAACCGGTCGTGCGGCGTCAGCCGGACGGCCGCCGAGACCACGGCGGGCGGTGGCCGGAAGGCCCCCGCGCCGACCTCGAAGAGCCGCTCCACGTCCGCCACGAGTCGCACCCCCACGGTCAGCGCCCCGTACGCCTTGGTCCCGGGCTCGGCAGCGAGTCGGTCGGCGACCTCCCGCTGGATCATGAACACCATCCCGGCGATCCCCGACGTCTCTACCTGGTCGAGCACGTGGAAGAGGAGCGGGGACGTGATCGCGTAGGGCAGGTTCCCGACGACCCATAGGGGCTCGCCGGGGCGGGCAGGCGGCAGTGTGACCTGGAGCGCGTCCTCCTGGAGGACCTCTAGCCCTTCGTCGCCCCCCCACCGCTCGCCGAGCCCGGCGGCCAGTTCCCGATCGAGCTCGATCGCGAGCACGCGAAAGCCTCGCTCCAGGAGCGGTTTCGTCAGCGCCCCGCGTCCGGGCCCGATCTCCACCACGCGGCTTCCCACCCGCGCCGGAACCGACTCGGCGATCCGGTCCGCCACCGATCGATCGTGAAGGAAGTGCTGAGAGAGCCGGGGTGCCAGCGCTCCTACGGCGCGGCCGAAACGAGTCTTGCCGCGTCCTCCAGGTCGTCCGCGAAGAGGATGGCCTCGTCGAGGAAGAGATGCTGGCGCATGTCGTGGATGTCGGCGTCGAGCCCCGCGACCGCCAGGCGCCCTCCCCGCTCGGCGCAGCTGCCCGCGAGCCGGACGAGGCAGGCGAGGCCGGGGGTGTCGATGTGTGTGAGCCCGTGCGCGGCGATCACCACTCGCGCGTCGCCATCGGCGCCGTCGAGTCGATCGCGCGTGAGGACGGTCAGCTCGCCGGCCAGCTCGAGGACGACCACCCCGTCCGGCCTTTTCGTGCGAGTCACGCTGAGTGGCTCGGCGCCCATCACCGCCGCCCTCCGAGGATGCGCTCGCCGGCGGAGGCCAGACGGACGACGGCGTCCTCCAGCACGGAGTCGGCCGCGGCGAACGACAACCGCACGTACCCCTCCACGCCGAACGCGGATCCCGGGACCAGGGCCAGCCCCTCGTTCTCCAGGAGATCGTAACATAGCGCCTCCGAGTCGCCGCCCAGCGCAGCGCACCACTCGCGCGCGTCGATCCAGAGGTAGAAGGCGCCGTCGGGCGGCAGCGGATGAATGCCGGGCACGCGCTCGAGCGCCGAGAGGAGCAGCGTCCGGCGGGTGGCGAAGGCCTCCACCATCGCGCCCACCGCCGCGCGGCGGGCACCCTCGTCGGCGAGCGCGGCGAGCGCCGCGTACTGGCAGGGGAGCGCCGTGTTCGTGTTCACGTGTCCCTGGAGCGTCGTCATCGCTTCCACCACATCGACAGGGCCCACGGCGTATCCCACCCGCCAGCCGGTCATCGCATAGGCCTTCGAGAACCCGTCCACGACGACGATCCGGTCGTACTCCCGGCGCCGGGCGGCGAGCGAGGCGTATGGCTCGCGAAAGCGGATCTCGCGGTAGATCTCGTCGGAGACGATCCACATCCCGTGCCGCATGGCCACCTCGAGCAAGGCGTCGAGCTCCGACTCCTCGTACATCGCGCCGGTCGGGTTCGACGGCGAATTGAGGACGAGCCCGCGGGCCTCGCCCGCGGCCGCCTCCTCGAGCGACTGTGCCGTCAGCTTCCAGCCGTCCTCGGCGCGCGTCTCCACGATGACCGGCTCGGCCCGCGCGAGCAGCGCCATCGCCGGATACGAAACCCAGAACGGCGCAGGCACGAGCACGCGGTCGCCGGGGCCGAAGAGCGTGAAGAACGCCTCGAAGAGGGCCTGTTTCGCGCCCGCGCTGACCAGCACCTCCGACGGCGAGCATGGCGCGCCCCCCGCGGCCTCCACCTGCGCGGCGATCGCCTCGCGCAAGGCTCGCAGCCCCGCCGCGGGCGGGTAATGCGTGTGCCCTTCCCGGATCGCGCGCACGCCGGCTTCGCGGATGTACTCGGGGGTCTCGAAGTCGGGCTCGCCGGCCGAGAGCGAGACCACGGATCTCCCCTCGCGCGAGAGCGCCGCCGCGCGCGCGGTCATGCCCAGCGTGGCCGACTCCTCGATCCCGGCCAGGTTCCCGAGGTTCGCCACCACCGTCATCGCCGCCCCGCGAACCGCTCGGACAGCCGCCGGGCCACGACCGGCGAAACGAACGCCTCGACGTCCCCGCCGAGACGCGCGACCTCGCGGACCAGGCTCGACGACAGGAACGAGTACGTCGAGTCGGGCGCCATGAACAGCATCTCGATGTCGGGCGCCAGATGCTTGTTCATGAGCGCCATCTGGAACTCGAACTCGAAATCCGATACCGCGCGCAAACCGCGCAAGATGGCCCGCGCGCCGATCCGCCGCGCGAAGTCCACGGTGAGTCCCGCGAATGCCTCGACACGGATGCGGGGCTCGCCCGCCGTGACCTCGCGCAGCATCTCGACACGATCCTCGATCGGGAAGAGCGGCTCCTTGGTCGTGTCGGAGGCCACGCCGACCCAGAGCGTTTCGACGATCGTCAGCGCGCGGCCGATCAGATCCTCGTGACCGAGCGTCACGGGATCGAACGTCCCGGGATAGAGGCCCGTCAAGGGAGCGCTCCCCCCCGTCAAGGAGCGCTTCCCAGGCGGCGGAAGATCGACACCCCCGTGTCGCCGTAGCGGCGGGTGTCGACATCGGTTCCCGGCGGGACGGCCGGATGTCGGGAGGCTGCGTGCTCGACTACCGCCGCCCTGGTCCACCAGCCTTGCCCGACCACGCTCTCCAGCAATGGCTTGAGCGGATCTAGGTACGGCGGGTCGCAGAAGACGACGTCGAACCGGTCGGTGTCGCCGCGCAGACGCCTGGCGTACACGAGCGCGTCGCCGCGCTCGATCGTGACCCGACCTTCGAGCCCCAGATCGCGCACGTTTCGCTCGAGCGCGGCCAGCGCGCCCGCCGAGCGCTCCACGCATACGGCGGACGCGGCGCCGCGGCTCACGGCTTCCAGCGCGAGCGCGCCCGTGCCCGCGTACAGGTCGAGCACGCGCGCGTCGTCGACCTCCGGTCCCAGGATGCTGAACAGCGCCTCTCGCACCCGATCCGCCGTCGGCCGCAGACCCTTCGCGCGCGCGCTCGCCAGACGCCGCCCGCGGAACTCGCCGGCGATCACCCGCATGAGCGGCCGTCTCCGGGGAGGACGTCGATAAGGCGGCCCTGGATCGCCGAACGTCCCAGGTAGGTGTTCTCCCGGAGCCGGCAGGCGATCGTCAGGGGTCCGCGGTTCAGATCCAGCTCCTGCATCAGCGACCCCATGTTGAAGCCGATGGTGTCCAGGGTCGCCCCGTTCCTGGCGACCAGCATCTTGAGGTGATCTTCGCCCACGATACGCGGGTAACCCCTCGCCGACACCTGGCTGAGCGCGACGACCGGCTCAGGGTTGCCGGGGCCGTAGGGCCCGAACCGGCCGAGAGCCTGGTAGAGCGGCGCGTCGATCGCCTCGAGCGTCAGCTCCAGATCGATGGTCAGGGTCGGGAGCAGGCTGCGCGCGTCGAGGCGCTCGCGTGCGTAGCCCTGGAAGGCGGCGCGAAAACCGTCCACGCGGTCGTCGCGGATGGCGAGCCCTGCGGCGTAGCGATGCCCGCCGAACGCGTCGAGGTGAGCGGCGCATGCGGTGAGCGCCTCCAGCAGATGGAAGCCCGAAACGCTCCGCGCCGAGCCCCGGCCGCGGCCGTCGGCGTCGAGAGCGATCATGACGGTCGGGCGGTGGAACCGCTCGACGACCCGCGACGCCACGATCCCGATCACGCCGGGATGCCAGTCCTTGCCGGCCAGGACGATCGCGCGATCGACGCCCGGATCGTACGTCGACTCGATCAGCGCGAGGGCCTCCACGAGGAGGTTCCGGTCGGCCGCCTGGCGGCTGGAGTTCACCTCTTCGAGCGTACCGGCGATCCGCTCCGCCTCCGCCGGGTCATCGCTGAGGAGGAGCTCGACGCCGCGGACCGCGGCGTCCATGCGGCCCACGGCGTTGATCCGAGGGGCGAGCACGAAGCCCACCTGCCAGGCGGTCGGCTTCTGGCCGGCGAGCTCGGTGCGTTCGAGAAGCGCCCTGAGCCCCGCGTTCCTGGTCCGCGCGAGCATCTCGAGGCCGTAACGGATCAGCACCCGGTTCTCGCCGGTCACCGGAACCAGATCGGCGATCGTCCCCAGCGCCACCAGGTCGAGACCCCGCCGCAAGGTGTCGCGGTTGCGGCCCGCGGAGAGCTCGAGCGCCTCGCAGAGCTTGAAGGCCACGCCCACGGCGGCCAGGTTGTGGTCCGGATAGCCGCAATCCTCGCGTTTGGGATCGAGCACGGCGACGGCGGCCGGGATCGCGGGCCCCGGCTCGTGGTGGTCGGTGACGATCACGTCGAGCCCGGCGTGACGGGCCGCGAGGATCTCCGCGACGGCCGTGACCGCGCAGTCGCAGGTGATGATGAGTCGCGCGCCCCGCTCGACGAGGGCGGAGACTCCGTCCAGCGAGAGGCCGTAGCCGTCCTCCACCCGGTGGGGGATGTAGTACTCGACGGTGGCGCCTCGCCAGCGCAGATAGCGGACGAGAAGGGCGGTGGCCGTGATGCCGTCCACGTCGTAATCCCCGTAGACGACGATCTTCTCGCCGCTCGCCAGCGCGGACTCGATCCGCGCGACGGCGGTCTCCATGTCGCGCATGAGAAACGGGTCGTGAAGCTGATCGAGGGATGGATCGAGGAAGGCCCGCGCGCGCCCGGGGGTCTCGAAGCCGCGTCGCACGAGCAGCTCCGCCACCGGTATGGGGACGCCCAGCTCGCCCGCGAGGGCTGCGGCCGCATGCCCGTCGACGGGCGCCGGCCATGTCCAGGTCGGTCTCAGCACGGTCCTGCCATGGGGATGATGAGAAGAATGCGGGAGCGGGCGAACGATAAGCCGGGTTCTGTACCGCGTGTTGCGGCGACGGCCATCGATCTGAGCGGCCTACCCGGAAGTCGAACGCGGCGGGCCACCGCATCCTTCCCTACATGGCCTTGCTCCGGACGGGGTTTGCCGTGCCGCCCCGCTCGCGCGGAGGCGCGGTGGGCTCTTACCCCACCGTTTCACCCTTGCCGGCCCTCTCGCGAGGCCCGGCGGTCTGTTTTCTGTGGCACTTTCCGTCACCCCGAAGGGTGCCTCGCGTACCCGCGCCCGAAGGCGCCGTCCGCGAGCGTCCTGCCCTGTGGAGCCCGGACTTTCCTCCAGCGGCCTCAAGGACCGCCGGCGACCGTCTGTCCGCCCTGCTCCCGCAAGGATTCAAAATGCATGTCTATGGCCCGATTGGCCAGTTCGTCGGCGCGTGCGTTCTCCTCGCGGCGCACGTGGAACACCCGGAACTCTCCCGCTAGCGCCAGCGCTCCGCGCGCCGCGTCGAAGCGCGGCCGGAGCTCTTCGTTCTTCACCCGGTACTGACCGTTGAGCTGGCGAACCATGAGCTCCGAGTCCGCGTGGAGCTCGATCAGCGTCTCGGGTCCGGGATCGACGGCGCGCAGCGCATGGAGAAGCGCCTCGTACTCGGCTTGGTTGTTGGTCAGCTCCCCGAGGTACGCGCACCCCTCCTCTACGAGCTCGCCGTCCATCGTCTCCACGACCCAGCCGGCCCCGGCGGGACCGGGATTGCCGCGCGCGGCTCCGTCGGTGTGGATCACCAGAATTTTGCCGGACACTAGGCTCGCGGCGCCTCGGCGCCCTGCGTCTGCGCGTCGCCCGCTTTCGCCCCCTGCGCGGAAGTATTGTCGGCTTCCACTCCCGGCCGTGTGTAGATCAGCACCCCACAATTTTCACACGGATGTAGAGATCCGTCGTGCTGGATCTCGCGGATGACCTGCGGAGGAAGGTGTCCGTGGCAGGCGCCGCACGCGTTTCCTCGAAGCGGCACGAGCGCGGGGAACCGTCGGCCGCGGCGCAGGCGGTCGTAGAGGCGATAGAGATTCGGGGAGACCTCGCTCACCATTCCGTTCCGGCGACTATCGAGAGCGGCCATCTCGCGCTCCACGGAGCCCAGCTCCTCGTCGAGCTCCTTGAGCTTGTCGGCGGCCGCCGCGCGCTTCACCTCGAGCTCGGCGTCGATCTCGCGGATCCGGCTGTCGATGGTTTCGCGGCGCTCCATCTCCTCCAGGATCTCCGTCTCCAGCTCGCCGATCGCGCGCCGCGTGCCCTGGATCTCGGTAAGGAGCGCGCTGTACGCGACGTTCGTCTTGACGTCGTTGAGCTGCCTCTCGTACCGCGCCAGGTGCTCCTGCTGCATCTCGAGCTCACCTTCATGCCGCCGGCGGTCGAGCCGGACCTGCTCGAGCGCCTCGGCTTGTTCCGCGCGCTCGTGCTCGAGCGCCGTGATCTCGCGCGAGACGTCCGCCTTCACGCTCGGGATCTCGTCCCGGCGCCGCTCGAGGTCCGCAAGCTTCTTGTCCACGGTTTGAACCGATAGAAGCGTCTCCAGGCTGTCGGTGGCCCTCATGGCTCCTGTCTCGATCGGGTTGCCGGAAATAAAAAAAGGTGTGCCGGGCGGCACACCTTCCCACGTGCTCTTCGGCCGTGGCCTCGCCCTCGCTCGTAGCGAGCCGGCGGGCGCCACGCCCTAGTCATTCGAGAATCGTTGGTGCTTTGATCGCGAGCCTTATCCCCATCTTGAGCGCGAATCTACGGGATCCCGGGCCTCGGTGCCAACGGGGCGTCCCGAGGACCACAGGGACTCTCGCTCTTACAACCGGCGTCACGCACCGCCTGATGGCGGAAGTGGTGGGCCGGCTAACTCGCTCGCGACATCATCGTGGAACATCACGTCGACGATCTGCAGGGGAACGGGTTGGAGAATCTCGTTGCCTTCAGAAAGGAAAAGTCCGTGAGAGTGTTCAGGAACGCGACGAGCGCATCGCGCTGCGCCGCCGTGAGATGCAAGCGTCGCGGCGAGCCGTCAGGTGCCCGCAGACGCGGGTCGAGGTCGGGACTGTCCTCGATTCCCGAGTCGTAGAACTCGACGACCTCGCGCAACGTCGCGAACCGGCCGTCGTGCATATAGGGAGGCCGGACCGCGACGTTCCGCAGCGAAGGTGGCTTGAAGCGGCCGCCACCGGCGCCCGTATCTGCGGAGACGACGTCGAGACCGATGTTGTTCGCCTGGTCGGCGACCTGCGCGATCGTGCGATGGCAGTTGACGCATCCTGCCCCGCTCGCGTCATTGAAGATCCGCAGTCCCTCCCGCTCCAGCTCGCTCAGGAGCGCATAGTCCGGCGCGCCACCCGTTGCGAACACGGCGTCGAAGCGCGACTCGGCGGATACAAGCGAGCGCACGAATTGGGCCAGCGCGAACGCGATGCGGTCGCTCGTCACGTCAGGCGAGCCGAACGCCGCGGTGAAAAGCCCCGGATAGTATGACGTTGCGTCCAGTTTGCGCGCCAGGGAGTCGAGCTCCATCCCCATCTCCAGCGTGTCCTGGATCGGGTGCAAGATCAACGCTTCGAGGGAGGACGCGCGCTCGTCCCAGAAGAACCTGCCGTACTCGTAAAAGCGCGCGTTCGCCAGCGCCATGGTGCGACGTGCGGCGTGACGACCGTCGAAACCGCGGCTGAAGCGCACAGTGTCGCCGAACCCCAGTGCCTGCCGGTGACACGACGCGCAGGCGATCCGATCGTCAGCGGACAGGCGGACGTCGTAAAAGAGCACGCG
>DASSPT010000113.1:0-11820 GCA_035699465.1 Gemmatimonadota bacterium | reverse complement strand
GTGCCCTCGCGCGGGCGGGCCAGCGCGGCCTGCGCTGCCTCGCTGGTCCGCGTGGCCGCCTCCGCCAACCCCGGCCCGTTCGCCCGCCGACGTCCCTCGAGCGCGCTCGCGAACCCCTCGAAGAACTGCGCCAGGATGGCGCCGGAGTTTCCGCACGCTCCGTACAGCGCGCCGTCGGCCAGGGCACGGCTCACGGCGCCCACTCCGCGGTCGCGGACACGCTGCGCGCGCTCCGCCGCGCTGACGAGCGTGGCGGCGAGGTTGGTTCCCGTGTCGCCGTCGGGAACCGGGAACACGTTGATGCCGTTGAGATTTTCCTGGCGCTGGCTGACCCACCGCGCGGCCGCGGCGGCAGCTCGCCTCAGGCGGGTCCCGTCCAGATAGCGGACGGGCGCAGCCCTCAGACGCCGCTCGAGAGCCGGGCGGCGCGCTGCGCGAGCATCGCCGACGCCTTCTCCACCGCCTCGCGGATGGTGCCATCCATGCTGGGGCGGAATTCCGCGGTGTATGCGAGCAGGGTGACCGGGACCGGCCCGTCGACGACCTCGAGATCGAGCGTCGTCAGCGACTGCCGGATCCTCTCGGCCAGGATCGCCGCGCCGTAGCGCGGGGTGTCCGGCGCGAGGACCAGGAACTGTCCGTCGCCGTACCGGCAGGTGATGTCCGCCTTGCGCTTCTGGAGAACGAGGGCCTGCGCCACCTGGCGGAGCGCGTCTTCGGCGACCTCCTCCCCGTAGCGCTGACGCACCGAATCCAGATCGGCGAGCGCGAGGAGCAGCACGGAGAGCGGCGCGACGCCGAGCGCGCCCTCGTCCACTGGATGTCCCGTGAGATCGTGGACGAACTGGGCCACGTCCTCGACCACGTCCGGAGTGAGCCGGCGCGCCGAGATGGTGCGCACCATCCCCTTCCGGACCACGACGAGCCGCGTGTCGGAGCCGGGCGCCACTAGGCGCACGATCACTTCCACGACTCCCCCCATTGGCGCCTCGCCGCTGACGGCGATCATCTCCGACTTGTCCCAATCGGATTCGTAGGCCGCGAGCGCCTCGCAGGGACAGCCCGCGCCGAAGACCGAGGCCCCGGCCACCGAGTCGGGCGCCAGCCCCAGGTATTCGCCGTAGGCTGCGTTGCAGTACTCGACGCGATGATCGGGACCCACGATCGCCATCCCGAGATCGACGGCGTCGAGCGCAGCACACAGCGTGCGCTGATCCGGCACGAATCTGCCGGGCGCGCTCAGCCGATCGTCCTTCCGGAGAGGAGCTTCGAGAGTCTGTCGGGAAAGTCGGTGATCAGACCGTCCACGCCCAGCTCCAGCAACGCCTTCATCTCGCGCGGATCGTTGACCGTCCACACGTATACCTCGCAGCCGAAGCCGTGAGCCGCATCCACGAAGGGTCGACTCACGATCTGGGTTCCATGCCACGTCGTCGGCACCGCGAATGCAACCGCGGGTGGACGGAAATCGTCCCACGCCTCGGAGCCGAGGCGACGCAGGAAATCCGCCACGTCCTCAGGCCCGAAGCCGGTCGGCTGTTCCGGCTCGAGATCACGGTACCGCGCGAGGGGAGCCTGCTCCAGCGAGAACACCAGGCAGCGTCCCCCGGCCCCCGTTTCCCGCAGCAATCGTGCCAAGTCCTGCTCCAGAGCGGGGAGAACCTGCTTGATCTCGATGATGAGCGGGGTGTCCGGAAAGTCCCCCAGGATCTCCGCGAGGGTGGGGATCCGGACACCGGAGCCGCGAAACGGGAAGGTGCGACCGCCATCGGGCGAAAAGCGGAAGCCTGCGTCGAGCTCCCGGAGCTCGGCCAGCGAGCGCTCCCGAATCGGTCCGCTGCCGTTCGTCGTGCGCTCGAGCGCCTCGTCGTGGAAGACGACGACGTGGCCGTCGGCGCTGCGATGGATGTCCAGCTCGAAGCCTTCCGCGCCACGCTCGATGGCCGCGCGAAAAGCCTCCATGGTGTTCTCGGGATGGGTCCCGCTGGCGCCGCGATGAGCGAATTTCCGCGGCAGCTGCGCGGCGAAGAACTCGCCCATTCGCGCCATCCTGTGGAGGGCGTAACGCCCAGGTCCGATAACCGAAGGGTATTCCGAATCTCTGTTGCAGTAGACTAGAGAGAGGCCTCGCACGGGTCAACCCGACAGTTCGGCGAGCTCACGCAGGTCACGCACGACGAGGACGCCGTCGGGAGCGTGCCCGAGCCCGCTGCGGTCGAGCCACACCGCCTCCCACTCCGCGACCAGCGCGGGCAGCACATCGTGGTCCAGCCTGTCGCCGACCATCATGGGAGGCGGCCTTTCGCCGCCGACTTCCGCGAGCTTTCGTGCGACGGCCGCGAACGCGGCCTGACTCGGCTTGGCGGCCGGCAGATCGAGCGAGACGATCACGCGACTGAAGTATCCGCCTAGTCCGAGGGCTGCCAGGATCGGTTTCAGCCGCGCGTCCCAGTTGGAGAAGACGGCCAGGGGCACCCCGCGCACGCGCAGGGCACGCAGCGCGGGCCGGACGTCGTCATAGAGACACCAAGCCTCTGGCCGTGCGAACCTGTCCCACGCCCGGTCGAAGAAGGCGTCGAATGGGAGGTCGGGGGGCGCGTCGCCGGGGTCGTCGATCGCCGCGCGCGCCACCGCGCGCCACCAGCCGCGCGCCGCGGTCTCACGTTCGGGTGGCGGGAGGTGCCCGAACGCGAGCGGCGGCGCGGCGCGCATGGCACGGCCGAACGCGCGCTCGATCGCCAGCGGGTCGAGATCGGCGCCGAGCTCCCGCGCCTCCTCCGCATAGACTTCACCGACCGATCCGGCCACCGCCAGGAGAGTACCCGCCGCGTCGAGCACGACGACGCGCCGACTCACTACTCTCCCGCCTCAGCCGCCCGCTGGCGGAAACCCTGGGGCTGGAGCCCGAGCGTGCGGTTGACGAGCGCGTAGAACGTCTCCAGCGCGACCGTCACCACGAGCTCCAGGGTCTCCTGGAGCGTGAACGCCCCGCGAACCGCGTGGAACAGCTCGTCGTCGACGGCGTCCAGGACCATCTTCTCGGTGAAGGTGAGAGCCAGCTTGACACGGTCTTCGAAGAGGGTCGAATCCCGGTGGAAGTCGAGCTCCCGCAGCTCGTCGTCGCTCACTCCCTTCTCGAGCAGGCATCCCTCCAGCAGATCGATCGAGTACTCGCATCCGTGGAGCCGCGCGACCTTGAGCTCGACCATCTGCTTGAGCACCGGGTCGATCTCGGTGGGGGCGTCGATGGCGTCGGAGACGGAGTGAATGAGCTCCGCGTATTCGGGCTTGTGCGCGAGAATCCTCAGGTTCTCGGTGACTTCCCCCATCCGATCGTCCATCGCCGCGAAGGCCGCGATCACGCGCTGATCTTCGATCTCTTCGGGGTTCACACCCGGTAGTCTGGTCATTCGCCAACTCCTCCCGGCCATCCCGGCGGCTCCAGTTACCCGTCCGAGAACCGTTCATTGTAAGAAATCGTATAGTCGGATTCTCGTCCTCTCGTACAATGGATGCGTGTTCCGAGTCGAAAACACCCCTCCCGAACGCGCTCGCGACGACATCGCCAGGGTCGACTGGCCGGATGGGCCTGTCTGCCCGTTCTGCGGAACCCGCGAGCAGATGACTCCCGAGCTGGACGGTACCCAGGTTCGGGTACGCTACGAGTGCGTCCGCTGCGGCCGCCACCACGGCTACATCCGCCGCCGGACGGACCCCGCGTTCCCTTCCACCCGGCGGAACGTCCTTCCACGAGACCCCGACGGGGCGATCTAGCTTCGCGCCGGCGGATCCGCCGCCAGACGGTTCAGTACCTCCGCGTCACTCAATCGATCCAGGTCCAGCACCACGCCCCCCGGGGATCCGTCCATCAACCAGCCACTGACGATTAGGCTGGGGACGAGCTCGGAGGGCTCGAGAACCGACGGCGCCCTGAGCTCGGCCACGCGCGCCGCGTAACAGGTGTCCGCTACCACCTGTCCGTCTTCCTCTTCCCAGTCCACCTCGCGAGCGGGCAGGACACGCCCGCGGACCATCGCGATCAGGACCGAGCGACCGGGACGTGCATGGGGCAGGGCGATGATCCACGACCGCTCCACCCACGGACGCTCGAGGGTCGCGCGCTCTTCCTCCAGCGCGTCCAGCCGATCGATCCTCCGCTGCAGCTCGCCCGCGCGCTCGAAGGCCAGCGTGGCGCTCGCCTCGTCGCGCTCGGTCGCCAGCGACGCGCGAAGGTCGATCGCGTAGCGCGGGTCGGCCAGCCACCGCGCGGCGGCTTCGACCTGCGCGCGGTAGGCCGACAGGCCGACCGCACGGACACAGGGCGCCGAGCACAGGCCGACGCCATGCGCCAGGCAGGGCGAGGCCGCCCGGTCCGGGATCACGCGCCCGCTGCAGCTCCGGAGCCGGAACGCGTGCTCGAGGAGCCGGGCGACCCGCTCCGGCGCCTGCCGCCCGCGGAACGGCCCGAAGCGCCGTGACCCGCCGCCGCGCGGCGCGCGCACCACGCGGAGTCGCGGGAACGGGTCCCGCCAGTCGATCTCCAGATACCAGCCGCGTGAGCGATTCCTGAGCGCGCGATTGTAGATCGGGCGCGTGGCCACGATCCTCCGCGCTTCGTCGAGCCGCGCCTCGAGGTCGCTCCCCGTCGCGCGCCACTCGACCCGGCGGGCGAGGGCCAGCATCTCGGCGGTTCGCTCGCTGCGCGGACCGCCGCCGTAGAAGTAGCCCCGCACCCGGCGACGCAGGTTGACGCTCTTTCCGACGTAGAGCGCGGTCCCGCCGTCGGCCTCGAACTGGTAGACACCGGGCGCCGCCGGAAGATCGGCGGGAACCCAGTCGGGCACGGGCGAGCGGCGCGTTGCGCGTGAGGGTGCCGTCGATAGCTTCCGGGCCATGCTCAGGCGACACCGTTCATGGTCGCGCTTCCTCGGAATCGGATGGGTTTTGTACTTGGCCGGGTGCTTCTTCTGGACCGGCTGCGCGGAGCCGCTCGAGCACCCCACGCTCCCGGCGCCCGAGCTCTCCGTCGTCACGCTGGCGGACTCGCTCGAGTTCGCCGTGCAGCTCGCGTTCCTCCCCGACGGGCGGCGACTCTACACCGAGAAGGAGACCGGCCGCGTCCGACTCATGGAGGAGGACGGCGGCCTCGCCCCGCGCCCGCTCCTCGACGTGCCGGTCGCGTTCAGCGGCGAGCGGGGTCTGGCGGGGCTCACGCTCGGGCCGGATTTCGTCCGCGACCGATTCCTCTATATCTGGTACACGGCCAGCCCCACCGCCGAGGACACCCACGACCGCCAGCCCGAGGGCGTGGCCGGCATCTTCGTCGAGCGGCACGTGCTCGCGGGCGAATCGCTGGCCCCCGAGCCCGGCCGGCGAATCCTCACCCTGCCCGCGCGGCCGGGGCCATTCCATAACGGCGGCAACATCCGTTTCGGTCCGGACGCCCGCTTCTACGCCTCGCTCGGCGAGCTCGACAAGAACGCCAGCTTGAACGCCCAGCGGACCGACATGCCCATGGGGTCGATCCTGCGGTACAACGCCGACGGCACGATCCCCACCGACAACCCGCTCGGCCCGGACAATCCGATCTGGGTCTACGGACTGCGCAATCCCTTCGGCTTCACGTTCGATCCCGCCGACGGGACGCTGTGGATCGCCGACAACGGACCGGCCGGCCACGACCGGGTGCTGCGCATGGACCCCGGCGAGAACGCCGGCTGGCCGTTCGTCTGGGGGCTGCCCACCAATCCGCTCGAGCGGATGGCGGCAGCCGTGCTCGGCGATCGGTTCCGGCCCGCCGTCTGGGAGTCGTACGGCGCGCGCGTCGCGCCCACCGGGATCGTCGTCCTTCGCGATCATGCGTACGGACCTGCGCTCGACGGGCGCGTGCTCGTCGGCTTCTACAACACCGGCCGCATCCTCCAGCTGGAGCTCGATCCCACGCGCACGCGCGTCGTTCGCGAGGGCACGTTCGCCGAGGGCCTGGCCGGCGGCATCACGGACCTCGAGCTCGGCCCCGACGGCCGACTCTACGCGCTCACCGCAACGCATCTGTACCGCCTGGACCCCGCGGGAATGCCGTCCCCGGCGCCCCCTACGCCTGTAACTCCCGCGGACACGGTGAATCCCGCGCCGTAGAGATCAAAGAGCCACCAAATCCCGTGCGCGAGTCGGCCCCGAGCGCCACGATTCAGCGCGCGACGAGGGACCGGCGCAGCATCCAGCCGTACAGCCACACGATCGCGCCCCCGAAGCCGAGCAGCCCGAGCCATGGCGCGAGCGCGAATGTGTCGGCCACGAGGCGAATCGGAGCCTCGTTCGACAAACCCACGATGAGCCCCGCATTGACTACGCCCCACAGGCTTTCGCCGACGATCAATCCGGAGGCCACGAGCGTTCCGAGCCGCTCCGCGCGTTCGGGGTTCGGCATCATTCGGGCGCGCCCATCGCACCAGTGAGAGAGCACGGCGCCCACGACCACCGCGAACGTCGCCGACATCGGCAGGTAGATCCCGATACCGACTGCCAGTGGCGGAATGCGCAGCTTCTTCATCGCGCCCAGGGTCGTGTCGAGGAGAATCAGCCCGACGCCCACGAGCGCGCCGATGCCGATCATCGTCCATTCGAGGTCGCGGCCGATCACGCCCTGCGCGAGCGCGGCGATGAGCGTCGCCTGTGGTGCAGGCAGCGGATCGGGTGCCACGACACCGATGTTGGCGGCCCCCGCGAACCCGTACGCCTTCGCCAGGAGGTTGAGCACGAACGGGATCACGGCGGCACCCGCCGCCACGCCCACGATGAGGGCGATCTGCTGTCGCATCGGGGATGCGCCGACCAGCTGGCCGGTCTTCAGGTCCTGAAGGTTGTCGTTCGAGATAGTGGCGCATGCGAACACGATCGCGGTCACGAACAACGCGAACGCGACCATGGCGGATTGCGTTGCGGGTGCCGGCGGCACGGCGAGGATCAGCACGGATGCGAAGAGCACGATCGACAGGATGCCCACGCCCGAGATCGGGCTGTTCGACGCCCCGATCAGCCCCGCCATGTAGCCGCAGATCCCCGCGATCATGAATCCGACGAACAACACGAACGGCACCGCGATCAGAGTGAGCGTCGTTGCATTCGCAGCGAGGACGGTCGAGCGCGCGAAGCTGAACGACAGCCATGCGGCTACGACGAGACAGGCCACCGTCAGTGCCACTATCCAAGGCGGCGAGAGATCGCGGTCGGTATCCAGGCGCGTACCCGCGGCCCTCGATGCGGACAGCGTGCTCGCGAGTCCGCCGACCACCGGCTTCGCCAGTCGGGCCAGCGTGTAGATCGCCGCGACCCCGATCGCACCCGCGCCGATGAACCGCACCTGGGTGCGCCAGACCTCGAGCGTGTGGGTCGCCAGATCGACCCCCTCCGCCGCGGGCTGCATCGAGGTCAGGACCGGCACCGCGACCGCCCACGCGATGATGAGTCCTGTCAGCATCGCCATGCCCACCGACAATCCGACGAGATGGCCCGCGCCGAGCAGCGCCAGCGACCACGCGATGTTGTATCCCGTGGACGCCGAGCCGCCGATCCGAAAGAAACCGATGATCTCGCCGGCGGCGATGCGCGTGGCGGCGAGGATGGCCAGCGCGGCCGAGGCGACGGCGCCCAGGATCACCGCGACCAGTCCTTCCCTCGCGGCGCCCGTCTCGTCCTTCGTTTCCCCGCGGGTTCCCGATCCGACTTTGAGCACCTCCGCCGCCGCCACTCCTTCGGGATACGGCAGATCCGACGTCGTCACCAGCGCCCGGCGCAGGGGGATCGTGAACAGCACTCCCAGCACGCCGCCGCTGACGCAGATCAGGAACGACTGCCAGAACGGAAATCCCGTCCACCACCCGACGATCACAAGACCGGGTAGAACGAAGATGATCGCGGAGAGCGTGCCGGCCGCGGACGCGACAGTCTGTACGATGTTGTTTTCGAGAATCGATGAATCCTTCACCTTGCTCAGGATCGCCATCGAGATCACGGCCGCCGGGATGGACGAGGCGAAGGTTAGACCGACTCTCAGGCCGAGGTAGACGTTCGCCGCCGTGAAGACCGTCGTGATGAGTGCGCCCAGAATCAGGCTGCGGATCGTCAACTCTCTCGGTTTCATGTCGCAGGCTCCCCCAAGGGTTCTGAACGAACATCCAATCCGAGTCCCCCTCCGAGCGTAGGCAAGCTATCATCCCACGGCCTCCTCGAGCCGAACGATCTTCTCCGCCATCACCGACGACGGGCGCGGGTCGTCTTCGACCGTTCCCGTGATCACATACGGCCCCCTGTCACCCAGCCGTGCGCCGTAGCGCTGGTAGACGCGCGGGAACAGCACCACGTCGTAGATGTCGGTCTCGTCCTCGAGCGTCAGGAACATCATCGGCTCCGCGTGCTTGGTTCGCACTCGCTTGGTCGTCGTCAGGAACCCCACCATCGTGACCCGCCGCCCGGCGTGCCGCGCGAGCGCGCCGGCGTAGATGGCGGGCGCCCTGGAGCGCGCCCGGCGGCGCGCCTCGGCCACCGCCTCGCGGTGGAACTCGATCGGATGGTGGTGCGCGGCCACACCGAGGAGATCCCATTCGCGCCGCCGGCGCTCCGCCGCGGGGTAGTCGGCCAGCGCGGGCACGGGCGGGGCCTCGCGCGCGAGATCGGCGAGCCGCGCCTCGGAGAACAAGGTCGCCGCTCCCGATCCGTCCGCCGGGCGACCGCCGCTCGACGCCGCGCGCCCCCAGCCGCGGAGCGCGATCTCCGCCTTCCATTTGGCCTGCGGGCGGGTGAGATCGAACCGGTCGAAGCAGCCGGCGTCGATCAGCCGGTGGACCTCGGTCACGCCCAGCGGCACGCGCGCGCAGAAATCGGTGAGCGAGGCGAACGACCCGCCCCGCTTCCGCTCGGCGAGGACGCGCTCGACGGTCGCCGAGGCGACTTCGCCGATCTGCGACAGCCCGACCCGGATCGCGTTCGAGTCGGCGGGATCCGCGCCTGCGCCTTCCGCGCTCCACGTCGCGACGCTCGCGTTGATGTCGGGGAGCCGGATCTCGATCCCCATCCGCCGCGCCTCCTCCACGTAGGCGAACGCCGGGTAGTATCCGCCGCCGTTGGCGAGCACCGACGCCATGAACGCGGCCGGGTAGTGGGTCTTCAGCCACGCCGACTGGAACGACACCTGCGCGTACGAGGCCGAGTGCGCCTTGCAGAACGAGTAGCCGGCGAACGACTCGATCTGGCGCCAGATCTCCGCGGCGACCTCCTGCGTCACCCCGCTGGCGAGCGCGCCGTCTACGAACCGCGCGCGATAGGTTTCGAAATCCTCGTAGTCGCGCTTCTTGGACATCGCGCGGCGCAGGCCGTCGGCCTCGCCGAGCGTCATCCCGCTCAGCCGGTGCGCGACCTTGATCACGTCCTCCTGGTAGATCATGACGCCGTACGTGTCGGACAGGAGCTCCTCCATGACGGGGTGCAGGTACTCGACCCGCTCCTCGCCGTGGAAGCGGCGGATGAACGCGTCCATCATGCCGCTGTCGGCGATCCCGGGGCGGATGATCGACGACGCCGCGGTCAGCATCTCGAACGTGTCGCACGAGAGCTTCCTGAGGAGCGCGCGCATCGACGGCGACTCGATGTAGAAGCAACCCATCGTGCGACCCTCGCGCATGAGCCGCATGGTGCGCCCGTCGCGGAACGGGTTGACGAAACGAATCGTCGAGAGCGCTCCGGGACCCGGCTCCTCCCATTCCTCGGCGTCCTCGTCGCGCGCCCAGCGGATCTCGAGGCCCACGCGCTCCCTGAGGAGATCGCACAGATCGGCGATGGCCGAGAGGCCGCGGTTTCCGAGGAGATCGATCTTGACGAGCCCGATGTCCTCGACCGGATGCATGTCGAACTGCGTGACGGCGAGCCCCTTGGCCGACATCTGGCGCGGCACCCAGCGGTCGACGGGTCCGGGGGCGATCACGATCCCGCAGGGATGCGCGGAGATATGGCGCGGATACATGTCGATGGCGAGCGCCAGATCGACGACCTCGTCCCACGGCGGCCGGTCGAGCGGCAGGCCGCGACACTCGGGCAAGGTCTCGCGCAGCTCCTCGAGCATCTCGACGCTCGAGAAGTGCGGCACTCGCCCGGTCACGCGCGAGATCTCGCGGTCGGGAACGCCCAGCGCGCGCGCCACCTCGCGCAGCGCGCCGCGCGCTCCGAGCCGGCAGAACGTGGCGATCATCGCCACCCGCTCGGCGCCGAACCGCTCGTACACGTACTCCAGCACCCGGTCGCGGCGGCGCCAGCAGAAGTCGAGATCGAAGTCGGGGCAGTCGGCGCGCTCGCGGTTGAGGAAGCGCTCGAAGAACAGGTGGTGCCGGAGCGGCTCGACGTGCGTGATCCCGAGGCAGAACGACACCAGGCTGTTGGCCGCCGACCCGCGGCCCACCAGGGGGATGTGGCGGGCGCGCGCCCACTCGGCGACATCGCGGATCGCCAGGAAGTAATCGGCGAACCCCTTCTCCTCGATGACCGAGAGCTCCTCCTGGAGCCGCCGGATGGCCTCGGTCGGAAGCGGCCGGTAGCGCTCCGCCAGCCCCTCGAAGGCCACCCGCCACAGCATCGCGAACGCGCTCTCGCCGTTCTCGGTGGGATACTCGGGGAAGTGGAACGCGCCCCATTCGAACGCGAAGCGGCATTCGTCGGCGACTCTGCCCGCGTTGGCGAGCGCTTCGGGACAGTCGGCGAACGCGGCGGCGAGCTCGTCCCCGGCCTGGAACCACGCGGTCGTGGACGCGAATGGCCCGGTGTCGAGATCGCCGCGGCCGGGAGCCTGCGATCCCCGCCGCGCGCGGTCGTCGAGAGCGGCCAGCGTCTCGTTGGCGCCGATCGCCCTGAGCACGCGGTGCGCCGCGCGGTCGGCGGGCGTGGCGTACCACGCGCCGGTGGTCGCGACCGGAGCCAGCGAAAGCCGCGCCGCCCAGGCGAGCGTCTCGCGCCGGAGCGCGCGCTCGGCCGAGGACGTGGGATCTTCGCCCGCCGGCGCGGGACGCACCTCGGCATAGGTGCCCGCGCTGCGCCCCGCCGCTACCGCGGCCTCCAGCAGCCGGTGGTCGCGCACCAGGACCGCCAGGTGATCGGAGCGCCCGCGCACCGCGCCCGCGAGGGAGAAGCCGTCGTCGAGCCAGCGCGCCGAGACGAGCGCGGAGAGCTCCTCGTACCCGGCCCGGTCTCGGGCCAGGAACACGGCGCGCCAGGGCCGGCGGGGGTCGGTCAGCTCGGCGCCCACGATCGCGCGGACGCCCGCCTCCGCGCACGCCTTCGCGAACGGCACCGCCCCGTAGAGCCCGTCCGTGTCGGTGAGCGCGACCGCCGGCATGCCGAGCGCGGCCGCGCGGCGCGCGATCTCGGCGGGCGCCCACGCGCCCGCGAGGAGGGACCAGTGGCTGTGGACGTGCAGGTGAACGAAGGGTCGGGCCATCTGGCGATTCGTGAGAGGGTCGAGACGAGAACGAACGCCGGTGCTGGCTGGACAGGGATCCTCAGCTTACCGAAATTTCACCGAAAATCAAGAGACGAAAAACCGAGAGTCCTCCCACACGTCCCGTCAGGAGCTTGCATTTCCATAATGCAAATGTCATTTTGCGTCCCATAATGACAATTACACCGCGATTCTTCGACCCTCCCCCTCGCGGCTTCTTCCTGCTGGGTCCACGCGGAACAGGCAAGACGACTTGGCTTCGCGACCGCCTGCCGGACGCCCTGTGGGTGAACCTCCTCCAGCCGGAGGTCTACCGGGAGATGGGAGCGCGACCGGAG
>DASSPT010000112.1:0-20744 GCA_035699465.1 Gemmatimonadota bacterium | reverse complement strand
AGGGGCGCTCCGATTTCGCTCAGCTCGAGCGGATGATGCGCGACCCCACCAGCGTGCTGGACGTGATGGACGAGGCGGGCATCGCGCGGATCGGCGTGATCAACTACGTGAGCCCGGGGCTCATGGGGTTCACCAGCGACGTGAACCCCTATGTGGCCGGGCTTGCGCGCGCCGCACCCGACCGGCTGATTCCCTTCGGGGGTCTCGATCCTACGGGAGAGGGTAGTCTCTCCGACGACGTCGAGCGGCTAAGGGATCTCGGCGTCCGCGCGATCAAGTTCCATCCGCCGCACCAGGAGATCGCCGCCAACGCCTACCGCCACGGCCTGCCCGCGCTCGCCGACATGTACGGCCGCGCCGAGGAGCTCGGCATTCCGGTCATGGTGCATACCGGGACGTCGATCTTTCCCGGCGCCCGCAACGTGTACGCCGACCCGCTTCCGCTGGACGACGTCGGCGTCGACTTCCCCGGTCTCGTCGTGATCCTCGCGCACCTCGGGCGCCCGCTGTGGCCCGACGCGTCGTTCTTCCTCTTGCGGCGGCATCCCAACTTCTGGGGCGACGTCTCCGGCATCCCGCCGAAGGGCCTTCTGCGCTACTTCCCGCGGCTCGAGGCGGTCGCGGACAAGCTCCTCTGGGGGACCGACTGGCCGGGCCCCATGGTCCCCGGGATGCGTGCGAACCTGGACGAGTTCCTGGCCCTCGATCTCGCCGAGGACGTCAAGCGCAAGCTTCTCCAGGACAACCCGGACCGTCTCTTCGGCCCGGCGCCGGAGATCTGACGACGTCGGTCCTCCAGGTCGAAGGGCTCGCCAAGTCGTTCGGCGACCAGGAAGTCCTGCGCGACGTGGACTTCGAGATCGCGAGCCGCGAGATCCTCGTCGTCCTCGGTCCCTCGGGCTGCGGCAAGACCACGCTCCTCCGCATCCTCGCGGGACTCGAGGAGCCGGACGCCGGTGAGGTCCTTCTCGAAGGCCGCCCCGCGCTGAGGATCCCGCCCCAGGATCGCAGGTTCGGCGTCGTGTTTCAGGACCAGGCTCTCTTCGAGAAGATGTCCGCCGAACGGAACATCGCGTTCGGCCTCGAGGTCCGCGGCGTCCCCGCGGGACGTATCCGGGAGCGGGTGGAGCGGATGCTCGAGCTCGTGCGGCTCGTGCCCCATCGAAGGAAGCTGCCGACACAGCTCTCGGGCGGGCAGCGCCAGCGGGTCGCGCTGGCCCGCGCGCTCGCCTACGAGCCCTCCGTCATGCTGTTCGACGAGCCGTTCACCGCGCTCGACGCGCGCACGCGCGTGGAGCTGAGGCGGGAGGTCCGCAGGATCCTCAGGGACGCGGACGTCGCCGCGCTGTTCATCACTCACGATCAGGAAGAGGCGCTCGAGCTGGCGGACCGGATCCTGGTCATGAACGGCGGTCAGGTGGAGCAGGTGGGGACGCCCTACGACGTCTACAACCGGCCGGGCAACGAGTTCGTCGCCACCTTCCTGGGCGCGGCGAACGTGCTGCTCGGACGCTGGGGGCGGGACCGCACCTGGGTCCTCGGCACCGCGCTCGATCCTCCGGAGGAAAGGCCGGTCCTGGTCGACGGTCAACCAGTCAAGGTCGTCTTCCGGCCCGAGGACGTGGAGATCGGATTCCGTCGAGACCTTCTCGCCGCCCGCCATCCCCTTTCGGAGGCCGTGGTCGAGTCGGTGTCGTACGTCGGTCCCACCGAGCGGCTGACCGTCCGCCTGGCGGCCCGGCTCGTCGGGGCGAGCTCCCCGGAGGATGTCGTCGACATCGCCGGACTCCCGCTGGTCGTCACGCGGACGAAGTGGGAGGCGGAGGAGGCCCCGCTCGAGGTCGGCGATGCGATCGTCCTCGGCCTGCGAAGCTACCGGCTCCTGCCCCACTTTCCGCTGGGTACCCAGTCGGGCGCCGAAACCGTGTGAGCGGGTTCCTGCTCCTCGCCGTCCTGGCCGTCCTCGTCGTCGCCTTCCTCTATTCCTCGGTCGGACACGCCGGCGCTTCCGGCTACATCGCCGTGCTGACCCTGCTCGGGTACGACGTCGTCGTCGTGCGGCCGACCGCGCTGATGCTGAACGTCCTCGTCGCCTCCATCGCAACGTGGCAGTTCCGGCGCGCTGGCCACTTCTCCTGGTCGCTGTTCTGGCCGTTCGCGCTTCTATCCGTGCCCATGGCCTTCCTGGGGGGCTACGTCCGGCTGTCGGCCAACTTCCTGGCGGTCCTCGTCGGGCTGGTGTTGCTCGCATCGGCGGTCCGTTTCGCGTGGCGCCCGGCGGCCGTGACGAGCGTGCGGCCCGTCGGGCTACCGGTGGCGTGGATCGTCGGTGGAGGAATCGGACTCTTGTCGGGCCTGACAGGGACGGGAGGCGGGATTCTTCTGACGCCGATCCTGTTGCTGCGTCACTGGGCGCCGGTGCGGCGCGCCGCGGCTGTCTCGGCGCCCTTCATCCTGGTGAACTCGCTTGCCGGGCTCGGGGGTTACCTGGCATCCGGCCTGGACATCCCGTCGGTTCTGCTCCCGTTGGCGCTGGCCGCGATGGCCGGGGGAACGCTCGGCTCCTACCTGGGCAGCCGGCGGATTGCACCGCGCGCCTTGCAGGCGCTCCTGGCCGTCGTTCTGGTGATCGCGGGGACGAAATTGATCTTCGCCCGGTGATCGATGGCAGGACGGCGACTGCCTTGACAGACCGCCGCGAACTCCGGTAAACTCCTTGCATGACAGTAGGAGTTCCGATTCGACGCGAGAGGGCAGGGCGGTGAACGTCTCGGCCAAGAGCGAGTACGGCCTCCGCGCCCTCGTCCACCTCCACCGGGCCGGACCAGCGGGGATGACGCCCGCCCGGGAGATCGCCGCGGCGAGCGGCGTCCCGCTCAAGTACCTGGAGCAGATCCTCCGCGTCCTGAAGGACGGGGGTCTGGTGGAGGCGCAGGTGGGGACGGCGGGGGGATACCGCCTGACCCGGCCCGGCTCCCTCATCACGGCGGGGGAGGCGATCCGCCTCCTCGACGAGCGGCTGGGACTGGCCTCTCGCGCGGCGGGGATCCCCGCGGTCGACGGGCTGGGCCTCCTCTGGGAGCGGATCGAGTCCGCGATCAGGGGCGTCGTCGACACGACGACGATCGCGGACCTCGCCTTCGCCTTCCCCTCGACGGATCGGGCGCGGGCCGCCTCGTGAGCGCGTTTTTTTTCCTACCTAACTCCTAGTCCAACAGTAGATGTTACGGATCGATATTCCATCGTAGGAGGAATGGTCGTGCGTGCATCCAACCGGAAGATCCTCTCGCTCGCGATCGTGGCGGTGGTGGCCGCGACCGGCTGCGGAACGGGCAGCGGCTCGGAGTCCGAGGCGGACGAGGGTGGCAGCGTCACACTGGTCCTGGGGGCGTACACGACGCCCCGCGAGGCCTACGGCAAGGCGATCCTGCCCGCCTTCCGCGAACACTGGAAGCGTACGACCGGCCAGGACGTGGAGTTCCAGGAGTCGTATCAGGGCAGCGGGGCTCAGTCGCGCGCGATCGTCGGCGGGTTCGAAGCCGACATCGCCGCCCTTTCGCTCGAAGCGGACGTCGACAAGATCGCCGACGCGGGTCTCATCACCCACGACTGGAGGAGCGGGCCCCACGGCGGCATGGTCTCGAACTCCATCGCCGTGATCGCGGTGCGACCCGGGAACCCCAAAGGGATCCGCGACTGGGAAGATCTCGCCCGTCCAGGGCTCGACGTCCTGACCCCCGACCCGAAGACCTCGGGCGGAGCCCAGTGGAACATCAACGCCCTCTACGGCGCGGCCCTTCGCGGCCATGTGGCGGGAGTTCCGGCGAACGACCCGGCCGCGGCCGAGGAGTTCCTGAGTCGCGTGTTCCGGAACGTGCGGATCATGGACAAGGGGGCGCGCGAGTCGATCACGAACTTCGAGCGCGGGGTCGGGGACGCGGCGATCACCTACGAGAACGAGGTCCTGGTCGCGCGACTGGGGGGGCAGGAGTACGACTACGTGATCCCGGCGTCGACGATCCTGATCCAGAATCCCGTGGCGCTGATCGACAAGAACGTGGACGCGCACGGGGTGCGCGAGGTCGCGGAGGCGTTCGTGGCGTTCCTCCACGGCGCGGAGGCGCAGCGGGCGTTCGCGGAGTACGGCCTGCGCTCGGTCGACGAGTCGGTGGCCGCCGAGACGGCCGCCGTCTACCCGTCGGTCGAGGATCTCTGGACGATCGACGCCCTCGGCGGCTGGGACCGGGTGGCAACCGAGATCTACGGCGAGGGCGGCCGCTTCACGCGGGCGTTCGAGGCGGTCCGCGCGGCCCGATGAGCGCGCTGCTCGATTCTTCCGGTCGCGGCGCGGCGCTGGCGTTGCCGCGCCACGCGACCTCGCCGGCGCCCCGGCCCTGGGGTCGCTGGGGCCTGCGCGCGACCGCGTGCCTCTACCTGGGCCTCATGATCGTGCTGCCACTGGCGGCGATCGCGCAGCACGGCCTGACCGGTGGACTGTCCGCGTTCCTGGACGACGTAACCCAGCCGCTGGCGGTCGAAGCGCTGGCGCTGACCATCGGCGCGGCGGTGGTCATGACGGGGGTCAACGCCGTCATGGGCACGCTCACCGCATACGCCCTCGTCCGCTACCGCTTCCCGGGACGCGCGCTGCTGGACGCGATCGTCGACCTGCCGTTCGCGATCCCCACCCTCGTGACCGGCGTGATGCTCGTCGCCCTCTACGGTCCGCAGACCGGCGTCGGATCGTGGCTGACCGCCTACGGCCTGCCGGTCATCTACGCCAAGCCCGGCATCGTGCTCGCGCTGCTGTTCGTCTGCTACCCGTTCGTGATCCGCACGGTGCAGCCGGTGCTTCACGGGGCCGAGAAGAGCCAGGAGGAGGCCGCATGGACGCTGGGCGCTTCGGGTTGGACCACGTTCCGGCGCGTGGTGCTGCCCACGATAGCGCCCGCGATCCTCACGGGATCGATGCTCAGCTTCGCGCGCGCGCTCGGGGAGTTCGGCTCGATCATCATCGTGGCCGGCAACATTCCCGGGAGCACGCTGACGGCTCCCGTCTATCTGTACCAGCAGGTCGAGGGAGACAACACGGGAGCGGCGAGCGCGATCTCTATCGTCCTGCTCGTGCTCTCGTTCACCGCCATGTGGGCGATCGAGCGGCTCCAGCGGCGAGGGGAGAGTGCCCGTGCGCGCGTCTGATCGCCCGCTCAAGTGGCTGGTGGTGGGGCCGGTCCTGCTCTATGCGGCGCTGCTCCTCCTCGGCCCGCTCGCCGCGGTGGTCACAGGCGCGTTCGCGGAAGGCGTCGGCGCGCTCGTTCAACGCCTGTCGGCTCCGGACGCGGTTCACGCGCTGAAGCTGACGCTGCTGCTGGCCGTGGGTGCTACCGTGTTCAACGCGGTTGTCGGCGTCCTGGTGGCGCACGTCCTGGTCCGGGACTCGTTCCGCGGCCGCCGTTTCCTCGATGGGCTGGTCGACCTGCCGTTCGCCGTCAGCCCGGTCATCGCCGGATTCATGATCATCCTCCTGTTCGGCAGGGAGGGCTGGCTGACGCCGCTGGCGGACGCCGCCGGGATCAAGTTCGTGTTCTCGCTTCCCGGGATGTTCCTCGCGACCGCGTTCGTCTCCCTCCCGTTCACGATCCGCGAGGTGATGCCCGTACTCGAGCAGCACGGGCACGACCAGGAAGACGCCGCTCTGACGATGGGCGCCAGCCCCTGGCAGGCTTTCCGACGCGTCACCTTGCCGGGTATACGCTGGGGAATCCTGTACGGGATCTCGCTCACGTTCGCGCGCGCGATCGGCGAGTTCGGAGCCGTGCTGGTCGTTAGCGGCAGCGTGGCCGGCCTCACCGAAACATCCACGCTCTTCATCTTCCGCGCGCTCGACGAGCGCGACGCGGTCGGCGCCCATGGCATGGCCCTCGTCCTGGCGGCGGTGTCGTTCACGCTGCTCATGGCCATGGAGATCGTGCGCAGGAGGGGTGCCAGGCAGATGACCAAAGGAGAAGACGCATGAGCATCGTACTCCACGATCTGGTGAAGCGATTCGGAGGGCACGCGGTCGTCGACCACGTGTCGACCGAGATCCGGGACGGCGAGCTGTTCGTCCTGCTCGGTCCCAGCGGCAGCGGCAAGAGCACGATCCTGCGCATCATCGCGGGTCTCGTGCCGGCGGACGACGGTCGCGTCGTTCTCCACGGCCGCGACGTCACGCTGCTGCCGCCGCAGGACCGGAACATCGGCCTCGTGTTCCAGGACTATGCCCTGTTCCCGCACATGACCGTGGCCGAGAACGTCGAGTTCGGGCTCGCGATCCGTAAGGTCCCGAAGGAAGAGCGCGCCGCGAAGCGCGACGAGCTGCTCGCGATGGTGGACCTGGCCGGCTACGCCCGTCGCGACGTGCGGCGGCTGTCCGGCGGGCAGCGGCAGCGCGTGGCGGTGGCGCGCGCGCTCGCGTTCGAGCCCAGCGTGCTCCTTCTCGACGAGCCCTTCGGGGCGCTCGACGTCAAGGTGCGCGAGCAGCTCCGGCGCGCGCTCAAGGAAGTGCAGCGGCGTCTCGAGATCACCACCATCCTCGTCACACACGATCAGGCGGAGGCGTTCGAGCTCGCCGACCGGATCGGAGTGGTCGAGGGAGGACGGTTGCTGGAGGTGGGCGAGCCGAGCGAGCTCTACCACCGCCCGAAGCACCAGTTCGTCGCGCAGTTCCTCGGCGACGCGGCGCTGATCGGGACCCGGCGGGTGGGCGACAGGGTCCGAGTCGGCGAGCTGGAGCTGCCCGTCCCGGCGATGCCGGCAGGGACCGGCGGAGCCGAGTGGGCGCTCCTGTTCCGGCCCGAGGACCTGTCGCTCGCCGATCCCTCGTCGCCGAACGGGGAAGGGACGCCGCTCGGGATCGGGCGCGTGGAGGAGGTGCTCGATCTGGGTCCCGTGCGGCGCGTCGGCGTGCGGATCGACTCGCTCCCGCACGCGTGGCACATCGGGGCGGGCTTCGGCGAGGAGGGGATCCCGCTCCGCACGTTCCTCCCCGCTCTCAGGAACGGGGAGCCCGCCCTCCGCGCGGGTCAGGAAGTGCGGGTCGAGATGCGCGGATATCACATCCTGCCGCGACTCTCGCTGCGGGTGCTGGCCTGGGTAGGGGACGACGAGGGACTCGACGGCGTGTTCCCGACCGCGCGTGCCCTGGCGACCTCGGTCGGCGGCGAGATCACGTTCCTCGTCACCGCGCGGGACGAATCGGACGGCCAGCGGAAGCAGGCGGCTCTGGCCGCGGCCCTCTCGGCGCGCGGGATGTCGTCGCCGATCGAGATCCACTACGGTCCTCCCGTGGATGTGATCTTGCGCACTGCCGCGGCCCGGCGGGTGGATCTGATCGTGGTCCCGAACGGCACGGCAGACGCGAAGCTCGCGCGGGAGCGACGATTCGTGTCCGAGGACCTGGCGCGCAGGGGAGTCACGCCGGTCCTGTTCGCGAGCGGCGAGCGAACGGGGATCGAGCGGGTGCTCCTCTGCACCGGGGCGGGAGAGCCGGGGAAGGCCGACGTGGCGTTCGGCGGCCGCTTCGCGCGATCGGTGGGCGCCCACGCGACCCTGCTCTACGTGGACGACCGGCAGGTTCCCGCCTGGGAGCAGGAGCGGATCCACGTCGAACCGCCGTGGGTCCTCGAGCACCTGCGGGAGGGCGCGGAAGCGCTTCGCGCGCGCGGCGTGAGCGCGGACGTGGAGGTGAGGCGCGGGCCTGTGCTCGACGAGATTCTCGCGGAGGCGGAAGGGCGGAACCACGACGTGATCGTAGTGGGAGCGCACCTGCCGGGTTCCCGGGGAAGGAGTCGCGCGACCCCCGATCTGGCGAGCCAGCTCGTCCGACGCACGACCCGCAGCGTGCTGGTCGTGCACGACGCGTCGGTCCCGTTCGCCGCGGTGCGGCCGTGAGCCGGCGATGGATGGTCGCCAGCCTGCTGGTGCTCGCCGGCGTCGTACCCGGAACTGCGGGGGCTCAGGAGGAAGAGCCGCAGGTATCGGCCGCGGAAGGGGCCACGCTCAAGCTCGAAGTACTGGCACAGCCCCAGGCATCGACGACGTCGGTCGATTCGGAACTGGAGACGGATTTCGAGCTCCGCCGCGCGCGCTTTACGGCGGAAGGTCAGGCGGGAGAGCGGTGGTCGGGACGGATCCAGATGGACTTCGAGCCTGAGCGCGCGCGGTTCCGGGACGCCTACCTCGCGGGCCAAGTGAGCGACGCGCTGTCCGTCTGGGCGGGTCAGTTCAAGGTTCCGTTCAACGGAATCGACATCGAGTCCGGCAAGCGCCTGCTCGCGATCGAGCGCGGGGCGCGCATTCGCGGGACGTCCGGATCGACGACGTCGACCTCCGGCATGCTGGCCGCCTCCGCGCTCAGCGCCCGCGGTCGCGGGGTCATGGCATTGTCGCGCTGGGCGGACGGGCGCGTGCGGCTACAGGCGGGCGCATGGCTGGGAGCGGGCGAGCGGGGGGAGACCAACGACGGCAAGCAGCTCGCGGCGCGGATCGAGTTCGAGCCCTGGGCCGGCGACAGGGAGCGGTTGCCGCTCGTCCTCGCCGCCGCGATCGTGACGAACGGCTACTTCGGGTCGCCGCGCGACACGCTGATCGTTGCCGGAGGGGACAGTCTCATCACGAAGAACGCTGAGTACGCGACCGCGTTCGAGGGCTGGGTGGAGCTGGGGAGGTACGCCGCGCCCGGAATTCACGTGGCGGGCAACGTCGTCGCGGGCGAGAACCCGCTGGCGCCCCGCATCGAAGGCACGGACGTCGAATTCGCGAGCTTCCTGGGCATGCAGATCTGGGGCGAGTACGTGTTCCAGGGATCCGGAGCGTTGACGGGGATCGGGCTCGGCGGGAGGGTCGACCGCTTCGATCCCGACACCGACGCCGACGACGACGCTTTCCTGCTCTGGACCCCGCTCGTGAACCTCTACTTCGGCAAAGCGTTCAAGCTGCAGGCGAACCTGGATGTGCTCTCGCCCGAGAGCGACGAGCGGGACCAGGAGTCGGCGGTGCGGATCCAGGCCCAGGTCGTGCTGTAGGGCGGAGCCCGTGTCGCGCTCCGGGGTATCTACCTGCATGAACTCGTTGCGCGCGTGCCTGAGAAACGCCCTTGGGACGCTGGTGGCACTCGCGACCCTGTTCCCGGCGTGTGCAACGGCTCAGGTCGCGCCCTCGGATTTGCTAGGCTGGATGGGCCTCGTGGCCCGTGACACGATGGTGTTCGAAACGGCGGATGGAGGCCGGATGTGCGTGACGGTCGGGTCGCCGCGGCGGATCGGCGGTCGCACGGTCGCGCCGCTCGAAGGCCTGGCTTGGCCGGGGCTCGCAACGGATAGCCGCATCTTCGTCCCCCTCGACGGCACGCTCGAGTTCCTGGTCGACCGGACGCCGGGACCGCGCCCCACGATGGAAGCTCTGCTGCCGGCGGACGGAGGCTGGTCCGTGGGAGCGAGCGATTGGCGCGAGGCGGAGACGATCGTCTACCGCTGGTGCGAGGCGTGCATGGACGCGGGACTCAGGATCGTCCTCGAGCGGGGGGGCGGCATCCGATCGATCTGGAGCCAGTCGATCGCCGGGCCGACCACCCTGACGCGGCTCGAAGGCGGCTGCGCGGAGCGGGAGGGGACCGAGTTCGAGGTCTACGTCGAGCCGGCTCCCGAGCGCGAACCGTAGGCATACTCGGTCGGGTCGTCGACGCCGGCCTCGGCGAAGCCCCGCCGGCGCTCCGCGCACTTGTTGCACTCCCCGCAGTGGCGGTGGTCGGGCCCCGGGCTCAGGCAGCTGAACGTCAGCTCCAGCGGCAGCCCGGTCGCACGCCGCACGACCTCGGTCTTCGATAGCCCGGACATCGGCGTTTCGATCGAGAGCATGCCTCCGAGCCCCATCGCGAGCCCGATCGCTTCGCCCATCGCGTCGAAGAACGCCCGCGTGCCGTCCGGGAACGGGTTGGCGGCGAGGGGGCCCAGGACGATCGACCCGCAGCCGTTCTCGGCCGCCCACACGCCCGCTTTCGACAGGAGGAGCAGGTTCCGGCCCGGGAGGTAGACCGCGTCGTCAGGGCTGTCTGCCCCTGGCGGATCGTCGCCGGTCAGGCTCCAGTGCGCGCCGTAGAGGTCGGCGACCGGCATGTCGAGGACGACCGGCCGCGGCGCGGCGATCGTTTGCAGGAACCTCGCGAGCCAATACATTTCCGCCGACTCCCAGACCAGGCCCGAGCGGATGTACACCGGCGCCACCGGGCCCTCGCGCGCGGCCTCGGCGAGCGCCACCGCGCTGTCGAGCCCGCCCGAAACCAGCACGCACCGTTTCCGACGTTCGTTCACGACGGCAACCTAACGCGGGCCCCATGGAGACAACAGGAAAGGTCGCCCTGGTCACGGGGTCCGGCGTGCGTGTCGGAAAGCGGATCGCCGTCGCGCTGGCCGAGAGCGGGATGCACGTCGCCGTCCACTACCACGCGAGCGCGGGCCCGGCCGAGGAGACGGTCGCCGAGATCCGCGCGCTGGGGGTGGAGGCCGAGGTCTTCCAGGCCGACCTCTCGCAACTCCCCGAGGTGCGCGGACTCTTCGACGCGATCGACGCGCGGTGGGGACGGCTCGACGTCCTGGTGAACTCCGCCGCGATCTTCCCGCGGACGCCGTGGGAGGAGATCGACGAGGCGACGTGGGACCGCACGCTCGACGTCAACCTGAAAGCCCCCTTCTTCACCGCCTGGCACGCCGTGCCCCTCATGCGGCGGAACGGCGGCGGCAAGATCGTCAACATCGCCGACTGGGCGGGGCTTCGACCGTACAAGAACTACCTGCCGTACGTCATTTCCAAGGGCGGGATCGTCACGATGACGAAGGCGCTGGCACTGGAGCTCGCCCCGTCGATCGCCGTCAACGCGATCGCGCCGGGGCCCGTCATGCTGCCGGAAGACTTCGGCGCGGCCGCCGCGGAGCGGATCCGCAAGGCCACGCTCCTGGACCGGCTGGGAAGCCCCGACGACGTCGCGCAGAGCGTCGTCTACCTGGTGGCGATGACGGACTTCGTGACGGGGCACGTGCTGGTCGTCGACGGCGGCAGGTTGATCGCCTAGTGGTCGACCTCGTCGGCCCATCTGCGGCGTTGCGCTCCTCGTTCTTCCTGCGGCGTAGGTTACACTACGCCTCGGAAGAGCCTCATCGCGCGCCTTGCATCTGGACCGTCGATCTCGACCACCGATACGGGAAGCAGGTAGCAGTATGACGTATCGCGTCACGGTCCAGATCCATTTCTGCTACGGGCACCGCCTGCTCGACTACGAGGGCGCATGCGCGCATCCCCACGGCCACAACGGCCTGGTCGAGATCGCGCTCGAGTCCGACACGCTCGACCACCGCGGCATGGTCTTCGACTTCGGCGACGTCAAACGCGACGTGAAGGAGTGGATCGACTCGACCATGGACCACCAGATGATCCTCCGACACGACGATCCGCTTGTGGCGTGGCTTGAGGAGCAGGGTGAGCCGTACCTGACGATGGAGGAGAACCCCACGGCGGAGAGTATCGCGCGCCGGATCTTCGAATTCGTGAAGGGGGCAGGCTATCCGGTAGAGTCTGTGCGGTTATGGGAGACGCCGACGTCGCACGCCACCTACAGGGAATGACCCGCTCCCGCGCGGGCAGCAGGTAAGGAACGGGTTTACCTGGCGTAGCTAGTCGGAGAAGTGGATGCGGATCGCGTCCTCGGCGTCGGGGACGATGGTATCCCAGTCGCCCGCCGGGGTCTTCGATACCGTGATCGAGTTCGGCATGAAGAACACCGAGGCGACGCCCTCGATCGCGAACAGAGCCTTCGCCAGAGGAGCGCCGGCCGCGTCGTCCGCCGAGTTGAACTGCTTCATCCGCTCCTCGATGACCGTGCGATCGACGTGGAACAGTATGCTGTTCGGGTTCGGGGTCGGCTGAACCCGGATTTCGACGCTCATCGATGCCTCCTCACGAGAACCCTCGCCACGGCGCAGCGCACGCTTCCTGGCGTTTGCGGACGCAAAACCTAGCTGCAGACTCGAAGGAACGCCCGGCCGTCGAGCACCTGATCGTGATCGACGTCCCAGAGGCGCGGCTGATCGGGAGGCAGGACGATCGAGGCTGCGCGAGTGAGCGTCCCGGGAGCCGACGCCGCGGTCGCGGCGCGGGCCTCGACCCTCAGCGTCCCCGTCTGCGTTCCCCGAAAGCAGGCGACCGCGGCGGAGTCGACGACGCCCAGGAGCTCGCCGCCCAGCCAGATCTCCTGCGAGGCGGACTCGTGGTGCCTGACGAGCAGCGTGCCGTCGCCTCCGAACCCCAGGAATCGCTTGGCGGCGCAGCCCGCGGCGATCCCCGTCACCGCGGTGACGAGCGCGACTACGCAGATCGATCGGAACGCCGTGCGGACGTTCAACGAACCGCGAGCATCCGATCGAGCGCGAGCCTCGCCCAGCGGGCAATCTCGGGGTCGACTGCGATGCGGTTGACGACGTGCCCGGCGACCAGGTTCTCCAACGCCCATGCCAGGTGCGGCTGGTCGATGCGATACATCGTCGCGCACATGCAGACGGTCGGGCTGAGGAAGGTGACGAACTTGTCGGGGTGGGCTTCCTTCAGGCGGTTCACCATGTGTATCTCGGTGCCGATCGCCCATTCGCTGCCGGCGGGCGCCTCCTCGATCGTCTTGCGGATGACCTCCGTCGATCCGACGACGTCGGCCTTGTCGACCACCTCCATGCGGCATTCCGGATGAACCAGGATGCGCACGTTCGGTCGCGCGGCGCGGATCCTGTCGACGTGCTCGGCTTGGAAGATCGCGTGCACCGAGCAGTGGCCCTCCCAGAGGATCACGCGGGCAGCGTCGAGATCCGCCGCGGATACTCCTCCGTCCCGCTCCGTCGGACGCCAGAGGACCATCTCCGCGAGCGGAATACCCATCGCTCGAGCCGTGTTTCGCCCCAGGTGCTGGTCCGGGAAGAACAGTACCTGGCGGCGCTGTGCGAACGACCACTCCATCACGGCGCGCGCGTTCGTCGACGTGCAGACGATGCCGCCGTGCCGGCCGCAGAACGCCTTGAGAGCCGCGCTCGAGTTCATGTACGTGACCGGCATCACGCGCTCCTCGGGGTCGCCGCCGAAGGCGTCCGCGAGCGTTTCCCAGCACTCCTCGACCTGGTCGATGTCGGCCATGTCCGCCATCGAGCAACCGGCGGAGAGGTCGGGCAGGATAACGGTCTGGTCCGGGCGCGAGAGGATGTCGGCCGACTCGGCCATGAAGTGGACCCCGCAGAACACCACGTACTCGGCGCCGACGTCGGCGGACTGCCTGGAGAGCTTGAACGAGTCGCCCGTCAGGTGGGCGTGCTGGTAGACGTCGTCGCGCTGGTAATGGTGGACGAGGATCACGAGCCGGTCGCCGAGGACGGTCTTCGCGGCGCGGATCGCCTCCGCGCCCTCCTCGGCGCTGAGGCGGCGATACTCGTCGAAGGGAAGCGGCTCCTCGGCGGGGAGATCGAGGAGGCCCACAGTCCCGTGCGAGTGCCCCCCGCGGAAGGGCATCGTTCCCTTCTCGTCGCACTCCAGCGACACGTCCTCGAAGATCTTCAGGTCTTCCATGCTTCGCGACTCAGGCGCCGCGCGCCTCCTTCACCTTCGCGGTCAGGGCGGGCACGATCTCGAACAGGTCCCCGACGATGCCATAGTCGGCGATCGAGAAGATGGGAGCATTCGCGTCCTTGTTGATCGCCACGATCGTGCCTGAGTTCTTCATACCCACGAGGTGCTGAATCGCTCCCGAGATCCCGACCGCTAGGTAGAGCCGCGGCGCGACCGTCTGGCCGGAAGAGCCGATCTGACGGTCCATGGGAAGCCATTCGTTGTCACACACGGGCCGGCTCGCGGCGAGCTGCCCGCCGAGCGCGGCGGCGAGCTCCTCGACGACGCCCAGGTTCTCCTGCTTGCCGATGCCGCGTCCCACCGCCACGATCACGTCCGCGCGCGAGAGGTCGACCTTGTTCTCGACTTCCTGGAACGTCTCGAGCACCTCTGTCCGGACCTCTACCCCCGACAGGTCGACGGCCTGGGCGACGATCTCGGCCGCGGCGTCTCCCTTCGCGGCGTCGTCGGCGAGGAACGCGCCCGCCTGGAAGCTCACCAGGCGCGGGCCGGCCCCCGTGAACGCGCAATCCGCGTTGAGCTTCCCCTGATACGCCTGCCGCACGAACACGGGCTCGCCGCCGTCGGCGCGGAGGTCCACGACGTCGCTGATGAACCCCGCGTCGAGCGCAGCCGCCAGCCGCGGCACCCAGTCGCGCACCTGATAGGTGTGGGGGAAGAGAATGTAGTCGGGCTTCTCGGCCTCGACGGCGAAGCGAAGTGCCGCGGTGTAGGGGTCCGGCGTGTAAGGATCGAGCTTCGGGTCTTCGATCACCCGCACCCGCTCGACCTTTCTCGCGGCGACTTTCTCGGCGGCGCCGGCGACTCCCGCGCCGAGCACGACCGCCTCGAGCGGTTTCCCGAGCGCGGCCGCGAGCTTCTGCCCTCCGGCGATCGTCTCGTACGAGACTCCCCTAGGCTCACCCTTCTCCGTCTGCGTCACCGCCCAGATGGCGCCCATCACAGGACCTTCGCTTCCTTCTGGAGCCGCTCGACGAGCGAGGCGGCCGCGGTCGCGGCGTCGCCCCGCAGGATCTCGGCCTCGGCGGTCTTCTCCGGAACATAGAGACGCTTCAGCTCGACCTTCCGGCCGGCCGTGCCGACCTGGCCCGCTTCGATCCCCACGTCGGCCGGTCCCGCCTTCTTCATCTCCTTCTTCTTCGCCCCCATGATCCCCTTGAGCGTCGCGTAGCGGACCGGATAGATGCCGGACTGGATCGTCAGCACGGCCGGAAGCGGCAACGTGATCCACTGGAACCAGCCGGCCTCGAGCTCGCGCTTGACCTTGATCCGGCCGCCCTCCGGCTGCTCGATCTCCATGATCAGGGTCGCGCTGGGCCAGCCGAGGAGCTCGGCCACGATGACGCCGGTCTGCGACCAGCCCGCGTCGTCCGACTGGAGACCGGTCAGGACGAGGTCCGCCGACTCCTGACGTGCGGCGGCGGCCAGCGCCTTCGCGGTCGACGACGCGTCGCCGCCCTGAAAGGCGGCGGCGTTCAGATGGATCGCCCGGGCCGCGCCCATCGCGAGCGCCCGGCGAATCGCCTCTTCCGCCGCGTCGGGCCCCAGGAGGAGCGCCACGACCTCGCCGCCGACCTTCTCGGCGAGACGGAGGCCCGCCTCGAGCGCGTACTGGTCGCTCTCGTTGATCTCGGTCGCGGCCCCGGCCGTGTCGACCGACTTGCCGTCGGGGGCGATCCGGAGCCGCGCATCGCGCTCGGGAACCTGCTTGATGCAGACGACGATCTTCACCGTGGACTCCGTGTATGGGGGATAGGGACGAAAAGCGCGGCCCGAAGCCGCGCAAGATCGCGCGGAAGTTAGGGTTCGGCCGTTTCTTCGACAACCGCGCGGTTGACGGATCGCGGGATGGAACGGACGTTGGCGGCATGCCGATCCTCGTCGCCACGCGGGAAGAGGTGCTGGTCGTAGAGCCGTCGGACGGGAAGGTCGCCCGGGGCGACCTGGATGCCGCGACCCGCCCACGGGATGCCGCCCGCCCCACGTGCCTGGCCGCGGACCCGTCGCGCGCGGGCCGCGCCTGGTGCGGGACGTCGGACGGCGTGCTCCGGAGCGAGGATGCCGGAATGTCCTGGGTGGGAGCCGGCCTGGAAGGCGAGGAGATCACCGCACTCGCGGCGAGCCCGAACGAGCGCGGGGAAGGCGGCGCCGTCGTGTACGCCGGAACGGAGCCGAGCGCGGTCCGCGTGTCGGCGGACGGCGGCGGGAGCTGGCGGCGCTCCGAGGGGCTCCTCGACCTGCCGTCGTCCTCGAGCTGGAGCTTTCCGCCCAAGCCCGAGACCCATCACGTCCGCTGGATCGCCTGCGACCCCGCCACCCCGGGCCGTCTCTACGTCGCGATCGAGGCCGGCGCCCTCGTCACGACGCCCGACGGGGGCGCAACGTGGCAGGACCGACCCGAGATCGCGCCGTACGACACGCACGAGCTGGCGATCCACCCCGATCGGCCTCGGACCCTCAGGGTCTCGGCCGGCGACGGCTACTGGGAGAGCGCCGACGGCGGCGCATCGTGGGATTCCCCCGAGGATGGACTCGACGTCACGTACCTGAGGAGCGTGGCGGTCGACCCCGGCGACCCGGACGTCGTCGTCGTGTCGGCGGCGTCCCATCCCCACGCGGCCTACATGGCCGGCCAATCCGACGGGCGACTGTTCCGGCGCGAGGGTGGGGGCAGGTGGCGCCGGGTGATGGAGGGCTGGCCCGACCCGCCCGCGACGATCGCGCCGCTACTCGCCGCGGGCGGCGAGCCGGGCGAGCTATGGGCGGCCGACGAGCGCGGCGTCCACCGCTCCGCCGACGGGGGCGCCACGTGGCATGCCGTCGCCGCGTTCGAACCGGCCCCCGCGTGGTTACGGGGGCTCGCCGTCCTCCCATGACCGTGCCGGATCCCGCCGAAGCGGATCGCATGCTCGAGCGAATCATGCGTTGGGGAATCGCGGATCCCGACGTGCGCGGGCTCGCGCTGACCGGATCCCGCGCGGGCCCCGTTCGGCCCGACCACCTGGCAGATATCGACATCCAGGTTTACGCGCGCTCCGTGCCCCGCTTCGAGGCGACGGACGATTGGGTCGAGGCCCTGGGCCCTGCCTGGGTGCGGGTCCACGACGAGTATAGGGACGGCGAAGCGCGGGTGCCGACCCGCCTGGTGATCTTCGCCGGCGGCGTGAAGGTCGATTTCGCGCTCTACGAGGCGCGATCCATGTCCGGTCGCATCGATGGGCCGTTCTCCGTCCGCGTATTACTGGACAAGGATGGCGCCGCGATGCCTGCCGCACCGCGCGCTGCCACCGGGAAACGCGGGCAGAAGGAATTCACGGGGCTGGTCGAGGAGTTCTGGTTCGAGGCCTATCACGTCGGCAAGTACCTCGCGCGAGGCGACTCGTGGCCGGCACGCTCCCGGCATGAGGCCACGCTCGCGCGGCTGCTCTCGATGCTGGAATGGCGCCACGAGCTCCAGCGCGGGTCTGCGCCTCCGTCGGACGGCAAGGCGGTCTCGGCCTGGGCGGACGACCTCCCGCGCGAGCGCCTCTTCCGGCTCTATCCGGCGCCCGTCCCGGAGGAATCGTGGCAGGCTCTGTTCGAGGCGATCGAGATCTTTCGCGCATCAGCGCGAGAGGTCGCGATCGCGGCGGGATTCCGATACGCGGAGGACGTGGATAGGAACCTGTCCGGGTTCCTCGCCGGGCTTCGTCGAGAATCCGCGATCGAGGCGGACACGCCATGACCGTCGGGTAAGCTTCAAGCCCGGTTTCTGCGCAACGCCGCGCGGAACTCCTTCAAGGATCGCGCGTTCAGCGTCTGCTCGGCGGTGACCCAGCCCTTGCGCGCGAACTCGATCCCCGAAGCGAGGAGCTCCTCGATCTCGCTCACCCTGTGCGCGTCGGGGTCGATCGAGAGCAGGATCCCGCGATCGGTCGCGGCCCGGTGCCACCGCCAGTCGAGGTCGAGGCGGTGGGGATCGCCGTTCACCTCGAGGGCGACGCCGTGCTCCGCCGCCGCGTCGAGCACCGCCTCCATGTCGACGTCGATGCCGTCCCGGGAGAGGAGCCTTCGCCCGGTGGGGTGACCGACGATGTCGAGCCATGGGTTGGCGAGCGCGCGCAAGAGCCGGGCGGTCTGATCGGCACGGGGGAGCCGGAAGGCGCCGTGGACGGAGGCGACCACGCAGTCGAGCTCGGCGAGCACGTCGTCGGGGTAGTCGAGCGAGCCGTCGGCCAGGATGTCGACCTCCGAGCCCGCCAGGATCTCGATCCCGTCGATCTCCTCGTTCACGCGCCGGATCTCGTCGATCTGCCGGCGCAGGTCGTCGATCGACAGCCCGCCGGCGATCGCGGTGCTCCGGCTGTGGTCGCAGACGACCATGTACGCGAAGCCACGCTCCCGAGCCGCCGTCGCCATGCCCTCGATCGTCACGCGCCCGTCGCTCCAGGTGGTGTGGATGTGGACGAGCCCCTGGAGGTCGTCGCGCTCGACCAGCACCGGAAGCTCGCCGTTGCGTGCGGCCTCGACCTCGCCGCGGCCCTCGCGCAGCTCCGGCGGCACGAACGCGAGCCCCAGCGCGTGGTAGACGGCGGCCTCGTCGGCGGCCACGACCCGCGCGCCGCGAGGCCCGGTGAGCCCCGAGCTCTCGAGGCGGAGCTTCTTTGTCCGCCCGACCTCCTTCATCTCCGCGACGTGCTCCGCCGTGCCGGTCTCCACGAGGAGCGCGGCGCCGAAGGCATCCGGCGGGACGACGACGAGGCGCGCGACGAGCCCGCCGCCGAGCCGCACCGCGGCCTCGGGGACGCCCGGTTCCGCGGCGGCCGTCGCTTTCTTCGCGCCCGCCGACCCCTTCGCGCTCCGCGTCTTGCCGCCGACCTTCGGCCGCGACAGCACCTCCGCCGTCATCGGGTGATCGCAGAAGGCGTCGATCACGGGAGTGGCGTCGTTCGCCGCTGCGACCAGGACGACATTCTCCACGATCTCGACCGCACGCCTCAATTCGCCCGCGACCTCCGCCGCCGAAACGTCGTCCCGCTCTCGCAGCCGGCTCGCCAGGATCTCCGCCAGCGCGCGCGCCTCGTAGCCGAGATGCCGGCCGGCGTGCTTCCGCACCTGGCCCAGGGCGGCCACGACCGCCTCCACGCTCTTCGGGCCGAAGCCCGAGATCGTCGCCAGCGTCCCGTCCATGGCGGCCGCCTCGAGGGCGTCGAGCGAGTCGATCCCCGCTTCCTTGTAGGCGGCTCGCGCGCGCCGCGGCCCGAGGCCCGGCACTGCGAGAAGCTCTAGCACGCCGATCGGCATCTCCTCGAGCAGCTTCTCGTGAAGCGGCACGGCCCCCGTCGCGGCGTAGTCGGCGATCTTCTTCTCGATCGCCGCGCCGATCCCCGGGACCGAGCGCAGCCGCCCCTCGGCGAGCAGCACGTCCAGTGGCTCGTCGAGCTCGCGAATGGCCTGCGCGGCGTTCTCGTACGCTCGGATCTTGAAGGGATTGTCGCCGCGGAAGCGCATGAGCCCGCCGATCTCTTCCATCACGCGGGCGACGTCGGCGTTCCGCATGAGGCAACGATACCGCCCCACGCGCTTCCAATCGACGGGCGAAACGGCTTATCTTAGCCCCGAGATCACCTTCACTATTCAAGGAGGAACACGAATGAGACCGGGCCGCTGGATCTTCGTCGCACTCCTCGCCGCCGGTTTCCTGGGTTCCGCGTCAACGCCGGCGGCCCTCGCGCAGGGCCTCACGGGCAAACGGATCGGCGTGAACCCGTACGTCGGCGTGCTCCTGTTCGACGACGGGGAGCTCCAGGAGATCGGGCGCGAGGCCAACGTGGGACCCGTGCTGGGAGCCCGCCTGAACGTGGGCGTCGGCCGCAGCTGGCAGTTCGACGTCGGGTACGGCTATGCCCAGGTGGAGACCGAACTCTCGGAGTTCACAGACTTCCCGGACCCGGAGGACCAGATCGAGCTCGACGTCCATTCGATCTACGGCGCCGCCGACTACTTCATCGGGGGCTCGCAGGAGATCCCGACGCGGCTACTGCTCTCGGCGGGCCTGGGGTTCATGATCGTCAACCCCGATGAGGGGGACGGCGACGCGAGCTTCATGATCCCGCTGGCGGTCGGATTCACGCATCCCGTCAACGACTGGATCACGTTCCGCGGCGATGTTCGGGACCACCTCCAGTTCTGCTCCGAAGCGGAGAGCGAGGGCGATTTCGCTCCCTGCATCGGCGACGAGATGCTCAACCATTTCGAGGTCTCCGGCGGGCTCGAGTTCTGGCTCTGGCCCCGATCGCGTTGAGCCAGCCCGCATGACGGCTCAGCCGCCGCGCACGCTTCCGGAGCTGTTCCTGCAGGCGGTCGAGCGGCACGACCGCCCGGATCTCCTGCGCTACAAGGCGGGCGGCGACTGGGCGAAGATCCCCGCCCGCGAGTTCCGCGAGGAGGTCGAGCTCGCCGCGCACGGGCTGATCGACCTGGGGATCCAGGCCGGCGAGCGGGTCGCGCTGCTCTCGGAGAACCGTCCGGGGTGGGCGCTGGCGGACCTGGCGACGCTCTCGGTCGGAGCGTGGGTCGTTCCCATCTACACCTCCCTGCCCCCCGACGAGGTCCAGTACATCCTGGAGGACAGCGGCGCGCGCGCCTGCGTGGTGTCGACCGCTCTCCAGCTCGCGAAGGTCCTGGAGGTCCGCGACCGCTGTCCGTCCCTGTCCTGGGTGATCTCGCTCGAGCCCGTGGATCGGGAGGAGGAGCGACTCTTGACCGCCCGTCAGCTGGTCGAGCGCGGCCGCGAGGCGCGCGCGTCGCGCCCGGCCGCGGTCGACGAGCGCCGCGCGGGGATCCAGCCCGAGGAGACGGCGACGATCCTCTATACCTCCGGCACAACGGGGCGTCCCAAGGGCGTGATGCTCTCCCACCGCAACCTGGTCGCCAACGCGCTGCAGACGCGCCACTGGCTTCCCGACGCGGTGGAGGGCCGCGAGCGATTCCTGTGCGTTGCGCCCATCTTCCACAGCTACGGGCTGACGACGGCGATGAACGTGCCGGTCTCGCTTGGCGCGGCGATG
>DASSPT010000111.1:0-7747 GCA_035699465.1 Gemmatimonadota bacterium | reverse complement strand
TCTGGCTGCCGTTCGGCATCTTCGAGATGGCGCCGCACCTCCTGATGCTGGTCGGTGTCTCCGTTCACGGGTGGCCGATCCTCCCGGCCTGGCTCCAGCTCGTTCTCGCGACCCCCCTGCTGGCGTACAGCGGCCGCCACTTCTTCGTCGGCGCGTGGAAGGGCCTCAAGCACCGCTCCGCCGACATGAACACGCTCGTCGCGACCGGCACGGGCGCGGCGTATGCGTACAGCGCCGTCGCGACGTTGACTCCGGACGTCTTCCGGTCCGCGGGGATCGAGCCCCACGTCTACTTCGAGGCCGCCGCGACGATCGTCACGCTGATCCTGCTCGGCACCTGGCTCGAGGTGCGCGCGAAGGGCCGGACGGGCGAGGCGATCCGGGAGCTCCTGGGATTGCAGCCGGACGCGGCGCGTATCCGGCGAGGCGGCGTCGAGATCGAGGTCCCGGTCGCGGACGTGAGAGTGGGGGACGTCGTCGTCGTGCGCCCCGGCGAGCGCGTGCCGGTAGACGGCGAAGTGATCGAGGGCCGGTCCGCGGTCGACGAGTCGATGCTCACCGGAGAATCCATGCCGGTCGGGAAGGGACCCGGCGACGAAGTCATCGGCGCGACGATGAACCGCACCGGGTCGTTCGCCTTCCGCGCCACGCGGGTGGGGTCGGACACCGCACTCTCGAGGATCGTTCGCCTGGTGAGGGAGGCGCAGGGATCGAAGGCCCCCGTGCAGCGCCTCGCCGACCTGGTGGCCGCGTACTTCGTGCCCATCGTCATCGCCGTCGCGATCGCCACGTTCGTGCTGTGGTTCGTCTTCGGGCCCCAGCCCTCGCTGACCTACGCGATCGTCACCGCCGTGGCCGTGCTCATCATCGCCTGTCCGTGCGCGCTGGGTCTCGCGACGCCGACGGCGATCATGGTCGGTACGGGCAGGGGGGCGGCGATGGGGATCCTGATCAAGGACGCCGAGAGCCTCGAGGTCGCGCAGGCGGTCGACGTCATCGTCCTCGACAAGACGGGCACGGTCACGCGCGGGGAGCCCTCGGTGACCGACGTCGTGCCGGCCGGGGGAATGAGCGCCGACGAGATCCTGGCGATCGCGGCGTCTGCGGAGCGGGGCTCCGAGCATCCGATCGGCGAGGCCATCGTCCGCGAAGCCGAAGCGCGAGGACTGGCGATCCCCCGGGCATCGGGGTTCGCCGCGCTGGCCGGCCGGGGAATCGAGGCCGAAGTGGACGGTCGGGGCGTGCTGATCGGCACCCCGGAGCTGCTGGCGAGCCACGGCGTGGCACCCATGGGCGAAGCGGAGCAGGAGCGGATCCGCAAGCTCGCCGACGAGGGCAAGAGCGTGGTGCGCGTGGCGGTGGATGGCCGGCCGGCCGGCATCCTCGCGGTCGCCGACACCGTGCAGGCGGGCTCGGTGGAAGCCGTACGGGCGCTCCGGGAGCGCGGTCTGGAGGTCGTCATGCTGACGGGGGACGACCGCAGGACGGCTATGGCGATCGCGAAACGCGTGGGAATCGACTCCGTGCTGGCGGAGGTACAGCCGGAGGAGAAGGCCGCGCGCGTCCGCGAGCTTCAGGACTCGGGCAAGCGCGTGGCGATGGTCGGGGACGGCATCAACGACGCGCCGGCGCTCGCCCAGGCCGACGTGGGGATCGCGATCGGAACCGGCACGGACGTCGCCATCGAAGCCGGGGACATCACACTGATCCGCCCCGATCTCCGCGGGGTCGCCCAGGCGATCGCGCTCTCGGCCCGCACGATGCGGACGATCAAGCAGAACCTGTTCTTCGCGTTCGTCTACAACGTCGTCGGCATCCCGATCGCGGCCGGGCTCCTCTGGCCCTGGACCGGGGTCCTCATGGCCCCGTGGGTCGGCGCGCTGGCGATGGTGCTCTCCGATGTCACCGTCATGGGGAACTCCCTCAAGCTCCGCACCGCGCGGCTGGAAACGCCATGAGCCCGATGGATTGGATCGTCGTGCTCGCCGGCGCAGGCCTCATCGCCTTCGAGCTCTGGTTCTTCCTCGGAACCCCGTCCCGCGGGGGGAAGGCCCGGTGACTCGTACCTCGCTCGTGTCCTTCCTCCTGCTCCTCTGCGTGGCCGGTACCCTGACGGCGCAGGAACACGAGCATGCCGGCGCCGCCGACTCGGTGGCGCGGGATTCGGTCGCGGAATCCACCGCTGGCGTGGTGGAGGGAATGCGACCGGGTCCGATCGGCGAGCCGCGCAATCGCGAGAGCTCTGGGACGGCCTGGCTTCCCGACGTCAGCCCCATGCATGCGCTCCACGGTCAGGGAGCCGGTTGGGAGCTCATGCTCCACGGGAGCCTCTACGTCCACTATCTCGACGATGGGGGGGAGCGCGGCAGAGAGCAGTTCGGATCCACGAACTGGGCCATGGGGATGGCCCGCCGCCCCGTTCTCGGGGGAGACATGACCCTGCGCGCGATGCTGAGCGCGGACCCGGTGACCGCGGACGAGTGCGGCTATCCGGATCTGCTCGCCACCGGCGAGTTCTGCGACGACGAGCCGCTCCACGACCGCCAGCATCCTCACGACGTGTGGATGGAGCTGACCGCCGTCTACGAGCGGGCTGTTGCCGAAAACCTCGCCATCCAGCTCTACGGTGGGCCCGTGGGGGAGCCGGCCTTGGGGCCCGTCGCGTTCCCGCACCGCATCTCTTCGTTTCCCAACCCGATCGCGCCGATCGGCCACCACTGGCTCGATTCGACACACATCGCCTTCGGGGTCGCGACTGCGGGACTCTACGGCCGGAGATGGAAAGCGGAGGCATCTCTCTTCAACGGCCGTGAGCCCGACGGGGATCGCTTCGATCTGGATCTCGACGCGCTCGACTCCTATGCGGCGCGGCTGTGGCTGCTCCCGAGCGAGGGCTGGGCGCTGCAAGTCTCCGCCGGGCGCCTCAACGACGCGGAGGTCCACGAAGTCGGCGATCCGCGGATCGACCTGACGCGCGTGACGATGTCGGCCACGTACCACCGTCCCCTCGCTCGCGACGGATTATGGGCAAACTCGATGGCGTGGGGACGGAACCGCGAAGGGAGCACGGCCACCCAGGCACTGCTCCTGGAGACGGAAGTGAATCTCGCCGAGCGCGACCTCTTCTACGGCCGCCTCGAAATCGTCGAGAAGACCGGCCACGATCTGGTGCTCCCCGAAGAGCTCGAGGAGCTGCGGTTCACGGTCGGCAAGCTGGGACTCGGCTACGTGCGGCAGCTGGAGCCGGTGGCCGGGCTGGCGCCCGGAGTGGGCGCGGGCGTGACGCTCGCCCGCGTGCCGGCCGGGCTCGAGCCCTTCTACGGCTCGCGGAGCCCGACCGGCCTGCAGCTCTTCTTTCGCTTGCGTCCGGCTCCGATGGGTGCGGAAGCGCACGCGCATTGACCTCTGGGGGCCGGAGGGATCCGGCCCCCGCTTCCTACACCAGCGCCATCTCCTGTCCGCAGCGGGCTATCGGGGCGTGAACTCGATCCGGATGTCGTCGAGGTAGTACGTGCGCGGGAACTCGGAGGTGCCCCACACTCCGAGCGAAACCCACAGCTCGCCGCTCGCGCCGGCCGTAGCCGTGAAGGAATGGCTCTTGTCGAGCCACACCACGCCGACGTCCTCGTCCCCGCCTGTCGAGGTCGACCCCTGGAACGTGAGGTCGCCCACCACCTCCGGGTTCTCGGGGTCGACGCCGGCGATGATCGTCCACGTGTTGATGTCGCCGAAGTCCGAGGTCCCGAAGGCGTAGGTGACATCGACGTCGTACGCCGCGCCCGGCTCGAGGTCGAAAGCGCGCTCGATCCATATCTTCCCGGCGTCGTTCAGATTGTCGAGGTCCAGCCGCACCGACCACGCGCCCTCGGCCGCCTCCTCCTGGGTACGCTCGATCGACCACTCGATGGGCGGATCGTCGAGGTCCGTGCCGTCGCTCGCGAAGCCGTCGAGCCCGGTCTCGAACGAGGTCTCGAAGGTGACGCGACCGTCGGGACCCGTCATGGAATCGTCCGCACAGGCGGCCAGCGCTGCGATTCCGAGTGCGAGGGCGAAGTGGATCCGCATCGTTGAGAGAATAGCGCGCCGGGGGCGGGAGCGCGGTACGCGGTCTGACGAATTAGCGCGGGTAGGGCAGCGGGATCAGCAGAGTGAAGAGGGCGCCTCCCAGGAAGACCGCGCCCAGGAGCGCAAGGTACAGGTCGTGTCCGATGAACGCAGGCACGGTGATCGCCGCCCCGAGGAGGAAGCTGGAGAGGGCGATCCAGGGACGTAAGGGAATCAATCGGGCCAGGGCCTGCTCGCGCATCGGCGGCTAGGCTAAGCCCGCCCCCGGTGCTTGGCAAGACCACCCCGCTCCGATAACCTCGCCGCCATGGCGGGTGCGATCTCCATCGCGGCGCTCCTTCTCTCGGTGACCCTCCTCGCGGGGACGATCACCGTGCTGATCCTCCTGCGGAAGGGGGAAGGTCCCCGCTACGGCGCGAGCAGGGCATACGACGCGAATCGGCGAGAGGCGTTGCGTGTGCTGACAGGCGAAGACGTCGAGCACGTGCGGGGGGAGCAGTGGTTCGATCCCGCGCGCAGGCGAGCGATTCCCGACGACCCGGTAGCGGCTTCCTTCCGGGACGCCGTGTCGGAGGCGCTCCGAGCCGTCGTTCCCGCCACCCGCGGTCTCTCGCTGGACGATCGCGGGCGGGCGTGGCTGGCGGCGGAGAAGACATGGATCCTGCCCGCGGTGTCGACGGCGGAGCTTCGCGAGGCGGATCTCGACGCGCTGGGCGTCGGGGCGGCGCTCATCGTGGGGATCGTGCTGTTCAACCCGGAACCGCCCGGCGGAGACGCGAAGCGGGTCGCGCTTCCCGTGCAGGTTCTCTTTCCCGCGCTCAGGAGGACCGGCCGCACCGATATGGTGGCGCGCTTCGAAGCGCTGCGCGACCTCGGGATGGAGGGTCGCCCCGGCTAGCCCTCCGCGACCGCCGTCAGAAACTGCGAGGCGAACGCCTCGGGGCCCACCGCGGAGCCGGTCGCGCGCTGGGCCAGCTCGTCGTAGTGATAGCTGGCGCCGGGGCGGAAGATGCGCTCGACCAGCCAGTCCCCGACCCGCGTCTCGCCGCAGTACGTCGAGTGTCCGTTCAGGACTTCCGCGCGAAGCTGCTCGTCGATCTGCGACGCGAAGCACTCCCCGAGCATGTAGTTGTGGTAGTAGACCGGCGCGCTGACGACATGGATCTTGGCCGCGTAATCCGCTGCGCCCGCGGGCCGTTCCGGAGCGGAGAGCCCCTGATATCGCTCGACCAGCTTCCACCACAGCGCGTTGAGGTCCTGCCCGGGATCGGCGTACAGCTCCTTCTCGAAACCTCGCATGACCATCGCCCAGCGCGAGAAGACGAGCATCTGACCGCGGGTCTGTCGGATCGCTACCTCCCGCAGCTCGTCGCTCCCATCCGCGTGGACGACGCCCATCTCGCGCAGCCAGTCGGCGTCCCGCGACAGCCTGCCGAAGAGCATGGCGATCGCCTCGGTGGTCAAGGTGTGCGCGGGGCGCCGCAGGTCCCAGGGCAGGTCCCGCGAGATCCCCTCGTCGTACACGGCGTGCCCCAGCTCGTGGAGCGTGGTCCCCATCCAGCGCTCGTTGGGACGCAGGTTCAAGAGGATCCGCACGTCGCCCTCGCGATCGATGTCGGTGGCGAACGCGTGCTGGTCCTTCCCCTCCTGTTCGTAGAGGCTCGATCGCTCGAGGATCCCCTCCACCGGGAGCCCGATGCCCGCGTAGAAGCGGCGGGCGATTTCGACCAGGTCCTGTCCGCGATACATCGCGTCCAGGTCGATCCCGTAGATCGAAGGCATCTCCTGGAAGAACCCGTTCTGGTAGTGCCATGGGCGAAGCCCCGCCCCGTCCACGCCGTGGAGCTCGCAGAGCTTCTCGTCGATCTCGTCCTTGAGTTCGCCGAACGCCGCCTCGGTCAGGGCCTGCAGGCGGTCGAAGAGGCGGTCGACGGATGCGGGCTCCTGTTCTCCGATCCCGAGCTTCATGTGATAGTAATCCGGGTACCCGACCCGCCTGGCGGCCTCGTTGCGGAGTCCCACCAGCTCGTCCAGTCGGCCGGCCACGACGGGCCCGACGGATTTCAGGCCTTCCCACGAAGCCTGGAGGACGGCGGAATCGCGCTCGTTGGAGAGCGCGATCTCCAGGTCGTTGAAGGTGCGCCGCTCCCCGCCCACCACCGGGCGGAAGGTCGAGAAATCGCGTTCGATGGCCGTGGACAGCCGGTTGATCCGCTCGCCCAGCGCTTCGTCGACCTGGCGCGGCAGGGCCTCCAGATGGAGGAGCTCGATCCTCCGATCCGCGATCCGATCGCCGGATGGCTCCTCGCGCGCGCGCCGGATCTCCTCGAAGAGAGCCGGCTCCCGGTACAGCCGGTCGATGCGGTTGCGAAGCCCTTCGAGACGCCGGTAGTCGCCTTCACGGCCCGTGACCGCGGCATCCCACCAGGCGCGATTCACCTCGATGGTCAGGGGGCGGAGCGCGGTGAGTAGGTCGTGGACCGGGCCGGTCATGGCCCGCAAGATAGAGGGTCGCGGGAGCCGTGGTCAGGCCTCGGATTTGACGGGGCTGCCCGGTGAACCGAGTATCCCCCGCGTGCGGTGGCCGCGCATCCTCCCGCTCCTATGTCTTTCGACCCTCGGATGGGCCTGCGACCCGGGTTCCGAGACCCCAGAAGACGGGGCATCCCCTCCCGATTCGGCGGCGCGCGAGCGGATCGTCGTCCTCACCGCGGGGCCTGTCCACCTCGAACCCGACACGGCATCTCCGGGCGTCATGGAGGTGCCGGCCGGAACGCTGCTCGATGTCGTTCCGGATGGCGCGGGCGAGGCGGGCTGGGTGCGGGTGGCCACCTGGGACGACCGGCGCGGATGGCTCCCGACCACCCGACTCATGGAGCAGTCGCAGTGGGCGCACTACGGGCAGGCCCTGGGCGGGGTCGCGCCGTCGCTCCTTCGGCCCGGCTACCCCGTCGAAGGCGGCTTCTGGGCGGTCGAGGCGCCGCTCGGGACGCCCGGCATCACGCCCGCGTCGACGGCCTGGCTCGTGGGAGACTCGGCCGTGGAGACAAGAGTGACCGACATCGACTCGCTGGAGGACGTCTGCAGCGAGAAACTCCACCGCTTCGGCATCCTGGACGCCGGTTCCGCCGCCACCGACTCCCCCCGCCTCGAGGATGGCCGGCTGGTGACGCCCTCCGGGAGTCGCCCGACCACCCGGCGGCTGGCGATGGGCCCGCTGGCGCCCGATGCGGAGCTGACCGCGCTACTGGAGAGCGCGGCCACGGAGCTGGCCCCGCCTGGGGTAGACCCGGAAGCGGCGTCGGTGGAATGGGCCGCCTTGGGGGAGGGTGCCGCGTGGGCGGCGCTGTCCTGGCCCGTGGAGGACCCGTCCACGGGCCAGGCGCAGATCGCCTCGGCGATCGTCCTCCGGCGCACGGCCGACGGATGGGAGCGGGTAGCCACCCTGGGGCCGGTCCCTTCGAGCGCGGAGGTCCCGACTCCCGCCTGGCGCCCGGTAGCCGCGTTCGCGACGGGGCCCGCGGGCTTCCCGACCCTGCTCCTCCTCGAGGCGCTCGAGTACGAGGGCGCGCATCTCGACATCTGGATCGAACGCGGCGGGCGGTACGAACGCATTTATGAGGGGTACTACTGGGGCTGCTGAGTGTCGCCGACGCGGTTGCGCGTCGATCCGGGTCGCGGC
>DASSPT010000110.1:0-42489 GCA_035699465.1 Gemmatimonadota bacterium | reverse complement strand
GCTCGGATCGGGGTGCTCATGGGAACCGCGTACCTGTTCACGCGCGAGGCGGTGACGACCGGTGCGATCGTACCGGCGTACCAGCAGGCGGCGATCGACTGCGCGGGGACCATCCTGCTGGAGACCGCTCCCGGTCACGCGACGCGCTGCGCGGAGTCGGCGTACACGCGCGGTTTCCGGACGGAGCGCGAGCGGCTGGAGAAGTCGGGCGCCGAGCCCAAGGAGCTCTGGGCGCGCCTCGAGCACATGAACCTCGGCCGCTTGCGGATGGCGTCGAAGGGCTTGAAGCGCGTGGACGACGGGCTCGTCGCGATGGGCGAGGAGGAGCAGAAGTCGGAGGGCATGTACATGATCGGGCAGGTCGCGGCGCTGCGCGACGAGCCGTGCTCGATGGAGGAGCTCCACCGCGAGGTCAGCGAAGGCGCGACGGCCTGGCTCGAATCCGTCGAGATCGCCGAGCCGCAGGCGCGGCCCGGAAGGCGGCCGTCGGACATGGCGATCGTCGGTATGGCGTGCGTGTTCCCCGGAGCTTCCGACTTGGACGCCTACTGGTCGAACATCGCGCGCGGGATCAACGCCATCCGCGAGGTGTCGCGGGAGCGATGGGATCCCGACATGTACTACGATCCCGACGGCAAGGCGGGGCAGACGACGCCGTCGAAATGGGGCGGGTTCCTCGATCCCGTGCCCTTCGAGCCCACGCGCTACGGGATCCCGCCCAAGTCGCTGCCTTCCATCGATCCCGCGCAGCTCCTGTCGCTCGAGGTGGCGCGGCGGGCGCTCGAGGACGCGGGCTACGGGACCCGCGAGTTCGACCGCGAGCGGACCGCCGTCGTGTTCGGCACCGAGGGCGGCTCCGACCTCTCGCACGCCTACGGGTTCCGGGCCCTGTATCCGCGCTACGCCGGCGCGATCCCGCCCGAGCTCGACGAGGTCCTCCCGGTCGCTACCGAGGATACCTTCCCCGGCGTGCTCGCCAACGTCATCAGCGGGCGCATCGCCAACCGGCTCGATCTCGGCGGCGAGAACTACACGGTCAACGCCGCCTGCGCGTCGTCGCTGGCCGCGGTGTCGGTCGGCATCCACTGGCTGGAGTCGGGGACCTGCGACATGGTCCTGGCCGGCGGCGCGGACCTCCACTGCGGCATCGGGGACTTCCTCATGTTCTCGAGCGTCCATGCGCTCTCGCCGGGCGGCCAGTGCCGCACGTTCGACCAGAGCGCGGACGGCATCTCGATCGGCGAGGGCGTCGGAGTCGTGGTGCTCAAGCGGCTGGCCGACGCCGAGCGCGACGGGGACCGCATCTACGCCGTCATCAAGGGCATCGCCGGGTCCAGCGACGGCAGGAGCCTGGGGCTGACCGCGCCGCGGCTCGAAGGGCAGATCCGCGCCCTCGAGCGCGCGTGGGACCTGGCCGGAGTACCGCGCGAGTCGGTGGGTCTCATGGAGGCGCACGGCACGGGCACGGTGGTCGGCGACAAGACCGAGCTCCAGTCGATGGAACGCGTGTTCGGAGCGCGTGGCATCCAGCCGGGCGCCTGCGTCCTCGGATCGATCAAGTCCTCGATCGGCCACTCGAAGGCCGCGGCCGGCGTGGCGTCCCTGATCAAGGTCGCGCTGTGCCTCCATCACGGCGTGCGGCCGCCGACCCTCAACCTCCAGCGCCCGAATCCATACTGGAATCCGGAGACCAGCCCGTTCTCGTTCCGCGACCGGTCGCACCCCTGGATGGGCCGCTCGCGCGTGGCGGGGATCAGCGCGTTCGGCTTCGGTGGCACGAACTATCACGCCGTGGTCGCGAGCCACGACGGCGGCGAGGTGCCGGAGTCGGGATTGCCCGAATGGCCCGCGGAGCTGTTCCTGGTACGGGGAGCCGACCTGGCAATGGCGCGCGCCCGCGCGGAGCGCCTGCTGGTGCTGGCCGAGGCCGAATGGCCGTGGGCGCTTCGCGAGCTGGCCCGCGCCGCCGCGCTCGGCGGAGAGCCCGTGCGGTGGGCGATCGTCGCGCGCTCGCACGAGGACCTCGCCGCGAAGGTGAGGCGGGCGCTGGCGGGCGAGGCCGACGGCGAGGAGATCTTCGCCCGCCAGTCGTCGGCCGACTCGCCGGGCAAGGTAGCGTTCCTGTTCGCGGGACAGGGCAGCCAGCACGTCGACATGCTCGCCGACCTGTACGTCGCGTTCCCGGAGTTGCGCGGGGAGCTGGAGGCGAATCCGGAGATCGCGGCCCGCATGTTCCCGCCGCGCGCGTTCACGCCGCGGGATCGCGCGGTGCAGGAGGCGGCGCTCACCCGGACCGACGTGGCCCAGGTGGCGCTCGGGCTGGCGGACACCGCGATGGCGCGGGCGCTCGAGCGCGGGGGCATCGTCCCCGACATGCTCGCCGGGCACAGCTACGGCGAGCTGGTGGCGCTCGGGGAGGCCGGCGCTTGGAGCGCGAGCGACGTGGCTCGGCTCTCGCGGGCGCGCGGGCGTGCGATTCTCGACGCCGCGGGCGCCGATCCGGGCGCGATGGCGGCCGTCAATGCGGAGCCGCAGACGATCGAGTCCCTGATCGACGGGATCGAGGGCGTGGTGGTCGCCAACCGCAACGCTCCCGACCAGACCGTGCTGTCGGGAAGGACCGCGGCCGTCGAGGAGGCGGTGGCGCGCCTCGAGTCGGCGGGCATCAAGGCCACACGAATCAACGTCGCCTGCGCGTTCCACAGCCCGGTGGTGGCGGGAGCGACCGCGGCCTTCGAAACCGCCCTGCGCGCCGGAGAGGTGCGCCCGCTCTGCCGCGAGGTGTGGTCGAACATCACGGCCGCGCCGTATCCCGGGGACCCTGAGAGCACCATCCGGCTCCTCACCGACCAGATCGGCATGCCGGTGCGGTTCGTGGAACAGATCGAAGCCATGTACCGAGCGGGGGCGAGGATCTTCGTCGAGGTGGGTCCGGGCCGGATCCAGACCGGACTCGTGGAGCGCATCCTCGGAGACCGGCCGCACCTCGCGGTGCCGACCAGCGTGAAGGGTGAGGGCGCGCTCGAATGGCTTGTGCGCGCGCTGGCGCGGCTCGCCGCGGCGGGCGTCGAGCTCGATCCGGGCGGGATCTTCGCGGGACGGACGAGCGCGACGTTCGATCTGGACGGCGCCAAGGCGAGGGAGCTGTCACCCACGACCTGGCTGGTGGACGGCCAGTGGGTCCGTCCCGCGTCGGGCGCGCTGCCGCCGGGATCGTTCCGGCCCGTCACCGAGCCGCCCGTCCGGGCGGGCGTCCACGCGGGCCTCCCGGCGGCGCCGGCGGACGACCGCGAGGCCGCGATGGTCGAGTACCTCCGGAGCATGCGGGAGGCGATCGAGGCCCAGCGCGAGGTCATGCTGCGCTATCTCGGAGCGGCGCCGGCCGTCCTGCCGACTCCGCCGGTCGCGAAACGTGCTCCCGCCGCCGTGCCGGCCGCGGCAGCCGCGCCACCTGTCCCTGTCGCGCCTGTCTCGACGACCGTCGAGTCCAGCGCGCGCGGGTCTCTCTCCGACTCGCTGCTGACGATCGTCAGCGAGCGAACGGGCTATCCCGTCGAGATGCTGGACCTCGACCTCGATCTCGAGGCCGACCTTTCGATCGACTCGATCAAGCGGATCGAGATCCTGGGCGCGCTCAACGAGCAGACCGGTCTCGCCGAGAAGCTCGGCGATCAGCGGGACGAGCTGCTGGAGGAGCTGGCGGGCATCAAGACGCTACGCGGCATCGTGGCCTGGATCGAGGAGCGTTCGCCGCAGGCCGCGGCGATCCGTCCTTCCACCCAGCCCGCATCCGCCCCGGCGCCGCTGGCGGAATCGTTGCTGGCGATCGTCAGTGAGCGAACGGGCTATCCCGTCGAGATGCTGGACCTCGACCTCGATCTCGAGGCTGATCTGTCCATCGACTCGATCAAGCGGATCGAGATCCTGGGCGCGCTCAACGAGCAGACCGGTCTCGCCGAGAAGCTCGGCGATCAGCGCGACGAGCTGCTAGAGGAGCTGGCGGGCATCAAGACGTTGCGCGGCATCGTGGCCTGGATCGAAGACCGCTCGGTGGCGAGTGGTCCCGTCGACGTCGGGGAAAGGAACGGATACGCCGCCGCCCGCAACGGCTCGGCCCCGTCTGCCGCATCCAACGGCTCCGCGGCCGGGCTGCGGCGGTTCCGTTTCGAGGTTCGACCCGCGCCTCTACCCGCGCGAAACGGCACCCGGCTCGACAGCCGCGCGTTCGCGATCATCGACGACGGCATGGGGGTGGCAGACGCCCTGTCCGGATTGCTGGAAGACCTCGGAGCGAACGCTGCGGTCCTGGGCGCGCAAGCCGACTTCGACCGGATCGACGGGCTCGTCGACCTCTCTCGCCTCTCGCCGGCCAGCGGCCCGGAGGACGTCAAGCGGCTTTTCCGGCTCGCCAAGCGGGCGCTCGACGGAGACGCGAAGTGGATCATCGCCGCTACCGGCATGGGTGGCGCTTTCGGATACGGACGAAACGGCTCGGGACGCCCGGGCCAGGGCGGCGTTGCCGGGTTCCTCCGCAGCCTCTCCAAGGAGCGGCCCGAGGTCCACGTCCGGGCGATCGACATGGACCCCCGGGCCGATCCGGGCCAGCTCGCCGAGCAGGTCGTGCGCGAGATCCTGTCGACGGGAGGCCCGGTGGAGATCGGATACGTCGGCGGCGAGCGTCGTGAGCTGGCGATCGTCCCCGCGCCGCTCGAGCGCAACGGCGGCGGAGCCGCGGGCCTCGACGAGACATCCGTCGTACTCGTGACGGGGGGCGCGCGGGGCATCGCGGCGCACGTCTCGATCGAGCTCGCCCGACGCCACGGCTGCGCGCTCGAGCTGGTCGGACGCTCGCCGATGCCGACCGGGGACGAGCCGGCGGAGATCGCCGGGATCGAGGACGCGCTGGAGCTCAAGCGCCGCCTCATCGAGCTCTCTCCCGGAGCGCGCCCGGCCGAAATCGAGCGGTTGCTGCGCCAGGTCCTGGCCGGACGCGAAATCCGCGCGACCCTGGCCGCGATCGCCGCGGCGGGCGGGCGGGCGCGGTACCACTCCGTCGACGTGCGGTCGCAGGCGGCGTTCGGCGCCCTGATCGACGAGATCCACGCACGCCACGGCCGGATCGACGCCGTGTTCCACGCCGCGGGCCTCATCGAGGACAAGCTGGTGGTCCACAAGACCGTCGAGTCCTTCGAGCGCGTCTTCGACACCAAGGTCGCGGGCGCGCTGACGCTGGTCGCGAAGCTCCGCGAGGACACGCGGCTGATCGTCTTCTTCTCGAGCGCGGCGGCGGTCTTCGGAAACGCGGGGCAGACCGATTACGCGGCCGCCAACGACGTCCTCGACCGGCTGGCGATCCACCTGGCGGAGAGCCGCCCTGTGCGCGCGATCTCGGTGGCGTGGGGCCCCTGGGACTCGGCGGGCATGGTGTCCGCGGAGCTCCGCCGGGAGTACGATCGCCGCGGTATCGGCCTGATCCCGCCCCAGGCCGGAGTGGCCGGGCTGCTCGACGAGATCGACGAGCCGCACGCCGACGCCGCGCGCGTCGTTCTGATGGGCGCCGCCGACGCGCGGTTCACGGATTCCGCGGCGGCAGGACGCTGAAAATGAACGCCCTGCGTAGCTCTGCGATGACCTGTTGGTGACACCACACTAGCCAGTCCCGATTCGCTCCATGCAGCCCTCCGCTTCCACCGACGTGGCCATCATCGGCATGGCGTGCGTGTTCCCCGGCGCTCGCGATCTCGACGAGTTCTGGGAGAACCTGCGTTCCGGACACGACGCGATCGTCGACGCCCCGCCGGAGCGGATCGACCCCTTGTTCTTCGATCACGCGGCCGGGGAGCTGGACCGGCTCTACTGCCGTCGCGGCGGTTTCATCGGCGAGACGCTCGAGTTCGATCCCCTGCGGTGGGGGTTGATGCCGATCGCCGCCCGGGGGAGCGAGCCCGACCAGCTCCTGTCGCTCGAGACCGCGGCCGCCGCCTTGACCGACGCCGGGTACGACGACCGCGACCCGCCGCGCGAGCGAACGGGCGTGATCCTGGGCCGTGGGGGATACGTCAACCAGGTCGCGATGAGCCTCGTCCAGGCGGTGCGGACCGCCGAGGAGCTCGTGCGCTCGGCGCGAGCGCTGCTGCCGGATCTGACCGACGCGCAGGCGGCGGAGATCAAACGGCGCTATCAGGCGCAGATCGAGGGTCTCGGCCCCGACACGATCATCGGGCTGGTGCCGAACCTTGCCGCGTCGCGGATCGCGAACCGGTTCGATCTGCACGGCCCCGCCTACGTCGTCGACGCCGCGTGCGCGAGCTCGCTCCTGGCCGTCGACCAGGCGTGCTCCGAACTGGGATCGGGCCGCTGCGATCTCGTGCTGGCGGGCGGCGTGCATCTGGTCCACGACGCCGCTTTCTGGGCGGTGTTCACGCAGCTCGGGGCGCTCTCGCGCAGCCAGCGGATCCGTCCGTTCCACCGGGAGTCGGACGGACTCCTGATCGGCGAGGGCGCGGGGATGATGGCGCTCAAGCGGCTGGCCGACGCCGAGCGGGACGACGACCGCATCTACGCGGTCATCCGCGGCACCGGCGTGTCCAGCGACGGGCGCGCGTCCAGCGTGATGAATCCCAGCGCCGACAGCCAGGTCCTGTCCCTCGAGCGCGCCTGGCAGCGCGCGAAGCTGGATCCCCGGGCGCGCGGTTCGGTGGGCCTCGTCGAGGCGCACGGCACCGCGACGCCGAACGGCGACGCCGCCGAGCTCGCCACGCTGGAGCGGGTGTTCGGCCCGCCCGACGGCTCGCCGAGCGCCGGTCTGGGATCGGTGAAGTCGATGATCGGCCACGCGATGCCCGCGGCCGGAATGGCCGGGATGATCAAGGCGGCGCTGGCCGTCCACTACGGGATCGTGCCTCCGACGTTGCACTGCGAGGACCCCCATCCGGGGGTCGAGCGGACGCGGTTCCGGCTCGTCCGCGAGGCCGTCGAATGGGAGTCCGACGGGCCGCGCCGGGCGGGCGTCAACGCCTTCGGATTCGGCGGGATCAACGCCCACGTCGTCCTCGAGCAGCACCACGCCCTGCGCCTGCCGAGGCCGGGAATGCGGAGACTCGTGTCCGAGGGCGCATGGCTGCGGGTCGCGGCGTCGACCCCCGAGGAGCTGGCCGAGGCGCTGGCGGGCGCGACCCCCGCGGCGGGCTCGGGGCCCTGCCGCCTCGCGCTCCTCCACCCCACGCCCGAGCGGATCGACCACGCGCGGGCGATCGTCGCCGCCGGGAAGACGTTTCGCGACCGCGCCGGCGCGCTCATGTTCGCGCCCCGCGGCCTGGTCGCCGACGGCGGCCGGCTGGCGCTGCTCTTTCCAGGCGTCGAGAGCACGTTCGACCCGCAGGTCGACGACGTCGCCCGCTGGTTCGGCCTGCCGCCCCTGCCGCCCCCGATCGAGGGGGATCTCGAGCGCAGGGGGGCCAGGGTCGTCCTCGCGGGCCGGCTCCTCCACCACGCGCTGGCGGGGCTCGGAGTCCGGCCGTGGGTGGTGGCCGGCCACTCGATCGGCGAGTGGACCGCGCTCCTCGCGGCCGAGGCGATCCCGCCGCGCTCCCTCGACGACGTGCTGGCGGCCCTCCGGCCGGGCACGCTGGCGGTGCCCGAGGTGGCGTACGCGGCGGTCGGCTGCGGGACCGAGCGGCTGGAGCCGTTCCTCGTGGCGGAAGACGAGATCCACGTGGCGCTCGACAACTGTCCGCATCAGACGGTCCTCTGCGGTCCCTCCGCGCGGCTGGGGCCGGTCCTCGAGCGGCTGCGCGCGGGCGGCGTGTTCTGCCAGGTGCTGTCCTTCGAGTCGGGATTCCACTCGCCGGTCTTCGCCGATTACGTCGAGCCGATCCGGCATGTGGTCCGGGGCCTCGAGATCGTCGAGCCCACGGTGCCGGTCTGGTCGGCGACGACCTGCGCCCCGTATCCGGAGGATCCCGCCGGGGTGCGGGAGCTGTTCCTCGAGCACCTCGTCCAGCCGGTCCGGTTCCGCCGCCTGACCGAGGCCCTCTACGCCGAGGGCGTGCGGCTGTTCGTCCAGGTGGGCACGGGGAGCGTGGCCGCGTTCGTCGAGGACACGCTGCGCGGCCGCCCTCATCTGTCGATGGCGGCGAGCTCCCACCGCCACGAGGGCATCGACCAGCTACGGCGGCTGGTGGCGACCTTGTGGGTCGAGGGGGTGGAGGTCGACGCCGACGCGCTCCTCGGACCCGCCGGCGCGCCGGCGAAGAGGAGCGTGCCGGTCCGGATCCGGCTGGGCGCTCCGCTGCTCTCGCTCGACGAGGACATGGCGCTCGACCTCCCGGCGCGGGCCCCTTCGGCGCCCGTCGAAGCGGGGATCGACGTCTCCGATCCTGTCGCCCGCGAGCTCCTGGCCACGTCGCGCGCGCTGGAAGAGAGCCACCGCGCGGTGCTCGCGGCGTGGCGGGATCGGCGGGGGGCGGCGAGCGGTTCCGGCGCGCCGGCGCGCGAGCCGGCCCCGGCGGGAGGCCCGCGCGAGGCGGCGTGGGAAGAAGAGTTCTCGCTCGATCGCTACCCGTTCCTCCTCGACCACTCGTTCTTCAGCCTGCCTGAGGGGTGGCCCGATCCCGGCGACGGGTTCCCTCTGGTGCCGTTCACGATGACGCTCTCGCGCATGATCGCTGCCGCGGAGCGCGCCGCTCCGGGAAAGCTGGCGGTCGGCCTCGAGCGCGTGGTGGCATATCGCTGGATCCCCGTCGACGAGCCGCGGACGCTGCCCGTCACCGCCCGCTTCGACGGCGAGAGCCGCGTCGCCGTGCGCGTGGGGGAGCATGCCGAAGGCACGGTGGTCCTGGCGGACGCCTGGCCCGAGCCGCCGCCGTCCGACCGCGAGCCGCTCGATGACGCGCGGCCGATCGAGCAGACCGCCGCCGAGATGTACGCGACTCGCCTCATGTTCCACGGCCCCCGCTACCAGTCGGTCGCGGAGCTCGGCGAGATCGGCTCCGACGGCATCCGCGGGAAGATCGTCGAGATGCCGGCGGAGGGTGCGCTCCTCGACGGCGCCGGGCAGCTCCTCGGGTACTGGATCAAGGCGCAGTCGGATCGCGATCGGGTGGCCGTGCCGGTCATGCTGGAGGGAGCGAGGTTCTTCGGCCCCCCGCCCGAAACCGGCCAGAGGTTCGATTGCACGGTCCGGGTGCGGCGCTTCGGCGCGCGTCAGGTGCGGGCCGACCTCGAGCTCGTCGGCGGCGGTCGCGTGTGGGCCCGCTTCACGGGATGGGAGGATCGGCGGCGGCCGAACGAGCCCTGGATGTGGCCGGTGATCCAGTGGCCGGAGAAGAACACGCTGGCCAGGCCCATCGAAGGCGCGCCGGGATGCGCGCTGCTCGAGCGGGCGTTCGCGGACGCGATCACCCGCGACTACTTCGCCCGGCGCTATCTCACCGCGCGCGAGTGGGAGGGGTACCGCGACCTGCCCGAGCGTCGCAAGGAGGACTGGCTCGCCGGGCGGGTGGCCGCGAAGGACGCCGTGCGGCTCCTCCTCTGGGAGCGGGGCACGGGCCCGCTCTGGCCCATCGAGGTCGAGATCCTCACCGGGGAGGACGGCGCCCCGGAGGTCCGCGCGCCCGGGGACCTGGACCTCAGGGTCTCCGTATCCCACAAGCAGGGGCGTGCGGTCGCCATGGTCGCCGAGGGCGTCGATCCGGGAGTGGACCTCGAGACGGTCGAGGCCCGGGCGCCCGAGCTCGAGCGGGCGGCGTTCACGGAGCGGGAGCGCGAGTGGCTGTCGTCGCGGCCGGAAGCCGAGCGCGACGGCTGGCGCGCGCGGCTCTGGGCGGCGAAGGAGGCAGCGGCGAAGCGCAGGCGGACCGGAATGAAGGATCCGCGGCGGATGGAGATCGAATCCATGGACGAGGAATGCATCGATGTGGCGGGAACCCTGGTCGCGACGCGGATCGAGGACGGATGCGCGATCGCCTGGACGATGGAGGACTGAGGAGCGATGAGCGAGACGCTGGATGTGATCCGCGGGGTGATCGAGGACGTGGTCGGACCGGAATGGTCCGTGGACAGACCGATCACGATGGAGACGTCGTTCGGAAGCGACCTGGAGCTCGAGAGCATCGAGTTCGTGGCGCTCGCCGAGAAGCTGCAGGCCCGTTACGAGAAAGTGGATTTCGTGCGCTGGCTGAGCGAGAAGGAACTGGAGGAGATCATCGAGCTCAAGGTCGGCGACGTGGTGACGTACATCGATACATGCCGCTGATCGCGGCGGCGGGCCGCGCGTTTCACATCCAGAAGCTGGGCAGCGGACCCCCCGTCGTCCTGATCCACGGGCTCGTGATCGGCAACCTCGCGACGTGGTTCTTCGGCGTCGCGCCGCTCCTTGCGCGCGGGCGCTCGGTCCTGCTGTACGACCAGCGGGGCCACGGGCTGAGCGCGCCCGCCGAATCCGGCTTCGACCTCGCCACTTCGAGCGCGGACCTGGGCGGCGTCCTCTCGGCCGTGGAGGGTTTCGACGGGCCCGTGGACGTCGTCGGCCACAGCTACGGCGGAGCGGTGGCGCTGCGCTTCGCGCTCGACGAGCCGGAGCGCGTCCGGCGGATCGTCGTGCTCGACGCCCCGCTGCCCCCCTTCGATCCCGCCGAGGTCGCCTCCATGATGAAGGAGGTCGACGAGGATCAGATGCGGCAGCTCATCGAGCTCGACCACCAGCAGTTCTCCGAGCTGGCCGCCCGGCTCGCCGCGGGGCGCGGCCGGCGGGGCGCGCTACGCGCCGATCGCGCGCGCCACCTGCGCGAGGGAACGACCGTCACCGCGGACCTGATGGCGGAGCCGCCCATCGACGCCGCCGGCCTCGCCCGCCTCGCGCGCCCCGTCCTCTGCGTGTACGGCTCCAGGTCCCCCTTCCGCGCGCGGGCCGACGATCTGGCGGCGATCCTGCCCGATGCGCGGGTCGCCGAGCTCCAGGGCGGTCACCTGCTTCCGCTCGAGTGCCCGGCCGAGGTCGTGCGCGTCGTGGAGGAGTTCCTGAATGGCTGAGGTACAGGTGCGCGGTCTCGACTTCCACGTGATCCGGCTCGGCTCGGGGGAGCCGACCGTGGTGTTCCTCCACGGGCTGGTCATGGACAACCTGTCGAGCTGGTACTTCACCGTGGCGAACCCGGTGGCGCGCGTGGCCGACGTCATCCTGTTCGACCTCCGCGGCCACGGCCAGACCGAGCGCCCGCGGACCGGCTACACGGTGGACAGCCTGGTGGCCGACATCGACGCGCTCCTCGACGTGCTGGTCCCGGACGGCCGCGCGGTCGAATTCATAGGCAACAGCTTCGGCGGGCTGCTGGCGCTCGCGTACGCGATCGCCCACCCCGAGCGCGTCCGGGGGCTGGCGCTGGTCGACGCGAACATGACCGACGACTCGTGGGCCGGCGAGATCACGCGCGCGTTTTCGCTCAAGGGCGCCGAGCGCGACGAGATGATCATGAAGTACGCGCATCGATGGGCCGGCCGGCACAGCGAGCGCAAGGCCAACCGGTTGATCGTCAACGCCCATCACCTTACGAAGGGCACCACACTGGTCGACGACCTCGCGGCCTCGCCCCTCATGACCGACCAGCAGCTGGCGACGATCCGCTGCCCCGTGCTGGCGCTGTACGGAACCGACTCCGAGCTCCTGGATCGCGGCGAGCGGCTGGGCCGGACGATCCCGAACTGCGAGGTGCGGCTGTTCCCCGGCTGCACGCACCTTCTGCTCTGGGAGGCGACGGAGCAGCTCAAGGAGCAGCTGACCGCCTGGGTCACCCGCCCGCAGGCCGCGGCGCACTAGCATCTCCGTTGCTTTGACGAACAGAGCGGGCGGGCGGTACCTTCGTTCGAACGAGGCGCGGGCGATGCCGCGCGCGGGTCACCCGACCGCGAGGTAGATCCACGTGAGCAGATGGAAAACGGTCTTCTGGGGCGTGGTCGGAGCCGCGGCGGCGGTGGTGGCGGGCACGTTCGCGCGCCGCAAATACGAAGAGACCGTGCTCGAAATCGGACACGAGTTCCGAACGGGCGAGGTCGTCGCGCGCGAGGGCGGGTACCAGTGCGAGCAGTGCGGATACGTTCTGTCGCTGGCGGCGGGCAAGAGACTGCCCCCCTGCCCGAAGTGCGCCCACAGCCGCTTCCTCAAGATTTCCTGATCATCATCCGCTGCGCGCTGGCGATCCTGCTGGCGCTGTCCCTTCCGGAACCGGCGCTGCTGGCGCAGGCTCTTGCCGCCGACGGCCGGATCGAGATCATCGTCGACGCCTCCACCGACATGCTGGCGCCCATCGGCGACGCCGAGCGCATCGCGCTCGCCCGGGAGTTCCTCGAAGCGCTGTACACGGCGCTGGGAACCCGGCAACCGAGCGGACCGGCGCTCAGGCTGTACGGATCCGCCAGCCCGCCCACGCGCCGCGACTGCTCGGACACGCGGCTGGTCGTCGAGCCTGACGCCGGCGCCGCCCGGTGGTCGGCGGCCGTCCAGGCGATCCGGCCGCTTGGCATCGCGCCGCTCGGAACCGCGCTGGAGCGTGCCGCCGCCGACTCCATCTCGACCTACGTGCTGGTCACCGAGGGCGGTGACGACTGCCAGGTCGATCCGTGCGAGATCTGGCGGGAGGCGATCGGGGGCGGACCCAACCGCAACGCGCGGCTCCACGTCGTAGCGCTCGCTCCCAGCCAGGAGAACATGGAAGGGCTGCGCTGCCTCTCCCGCGCCGGCTCGGGATCGTTCACGATCATCGACGGCCCCGGCGAGGCGTCGTCCGCCGGCCGCAGGGTGGCCCTCATCCTGCGGAACGAGGGCTTGCTCGAAGTGCGTGCGACGCTCGGCCGCGGCGGAGCCCGGGTTCCGCTGCCGGTCCGGATCGAGCGGCCCGCGACGGGCGAGGTGGTGTCGGGGTTCACGGCGCGCGGTCCGCGGGCCGTGCCGGCCGGGGTCTATCGGGTGGTGGTCGAATCCGCCCCGCCGCTGGCGTTCGAGCGCGTGATGGTCCTCCCGGGAGAGACCGCGACGCTGGACGCATCGGCCCTCGGCCGCCTGCGGGTGGAGATGCTGGACGACACCGGCGCGCGGATCCGCGCGGCCGTCTCCATCCGGTCCCGCGACGGAAGGCGCGAGCTTCATTACGGTCTGACCGGCGAGGACGCGGTCATGCAGGCCGGGACCTACGGCGTGAGCGTGGACCTCGGCGACTCGGTCCTGGTGCAGTCGGACGTCTCGGTGCCCGCCGGCCGCACGACGCGCGTCGCGTTCGGGGGCGGCGGCACGCTCCTCATCCTGACGCCGGAGTTCGAGTCGCCGCCGGCAACCCGCGCGCTGGCGTTCCGTCCCGGCGAGGTCGACACCCTGGCCGTGGGCGTGCCGGGCCTCGTGCCCGCCGGCAGCTACCGACTGATCGTGGAGACCCTGCCCGTCTACGTCGCCGAGGACGTGGTCGTTCGCGACGACGCGCAGACCGTCGTGACCCTCCCCGAGACGGGGATCCTGGGGGTCGAGCTGAGCGGCGCGGCCGGGGAGGTGGAGGGGATCCGCGTGGACGTGCGCGAGATCCTGACCGGCGAGACGTACGGCGCGATCCGCAGCGGCGAGCGGCGACTGGCGATGCCGGGGCGGTACGATCTCGAAGCCCGCACCGTGCCTCGCGCCCGATTCGAGGCGATCGACGTGGTCCCCGGCCAGGAACGGATCGTTCGGCGGGAAGGTCTCTCGCGGCTCGAAGTCGCTCCGCCCGCCGGCGCGGACGGGACCTATCGCCTGGAAGTCCTGACCCTCGCCGGGGAGCGGCTGGGAGACGCGTCGGGGTCCCACCCCGCGCTTCCGGTGTGGCCGGGAGAGTATCTGGCGCGCGTGTGGCGGGGGCGCGACCTCGTCTGGGAAGGCCGAATGGCGGTTGCGTCGGACAAAACGGCCCGGATAGATTTGGTCGGCCCGTAGCCGGCGATCCAACCCTCGAGGGGAGGACACATGACTCTGCTGGGTTTCCTCGTCCTGCTGCTGGTTGCCGCGGTGGCGGGCGCGCTCGGGCAGGCGATCGTCGGGTACTCCGCGGGGGGCTGCCTGGTCTCCATCGCCCTGGGGTTCGTCGGCGCCCTGATCGGGGGCTGGCTCCGGACGGAGCTCGGGCTCCCCGAGCCCTTCCCCCTCGAGATCCAGGGACAGTCGTTCTCCCTCATCTGGTCGATCATCGGCGCGGCGCTGTTCGTAGCCGTGATATCGCTGATCTCCGGCCGACGGAGATAGTGTGGTGTCGCCGAAGTGGCGTGGCGTTCGATGGCCGCTTTAGCTGTGCCGATGCCCTTCGTCGCGCCTCGCTGACGCGGCGCACCCCGCGACAGCGCGCGCGGCACCTACCCGGCGCTAAAGCCGCTCTTCGATGAGATCCCTGCGGGTCTGGTGGAGGGCCTTTCGGCGCTACGGCGCTTTCTACGCCAAGAACCTCTGGCACAAGGCGGCGCGCGACCAGCTCTTCTTCCTCTCCTCGGGCATCACGTTCAACGTCCTCGTCACCATCGTTCCGCTCCTGTTGATCACGATCTCCGTTCTCGGCATGCTGGTCGAGTCGTCGACCTCGGCCCGGCAGCAGATCCTGTCCTTCATCCAGCGCGTCATGCCGCTCGCGAGCGCCCAGGCCGAGAGCCTGCTGTTCAGCCTCGTGGAAGACAGCGGGCTGTTCGGCGTTCTCGGCCTGGTGGGGCTCATCTGGGCCTCGACGCGCCTGTTCGGCTCGCTTCGAACGGTCCTCGAGATCATCTTCGAGATCCCACCCGAGGAACGGCTGGGGATCGTGGAGGGGAAGATCCACGACGTGCGGATGGTGGTGGTGGTCGGGTCGCTGTTCCTGCTCACGATCTCGCTGACGACCGCCCTGACCTGGCTCAAGAACTACGGGGTCGGTTTCCTGGGCCTCGATGCCTACAACATTTCATGGTTCTGGGCGCTGATGAGCCTGCTCGTAGCCTACCTGATCACCTACCTGATGTTCTTCTTCGTGTATCGCTACGTCCCGGACCGCTGGATCCCGCGGCAGGACGCGGCCGTGGCGGCGCTGTTCTCGAGCCTCCTGTTCGAGCTCGCCAAGCAGGCGTTCGTCGCCTATCTGGCCGAGTTCAGCCGCTTCCTCGAGCTCTACGGCTCGTTCACGAACCTCGTCGTGGTCGCCTTCTGGGTCTACTACAGCAGCATCGTGTTCATCCTGGGCGGGGAGCTGGCCCGCATCGTCCAGGTCCAGCGCGGGCGGGGGTCGCGACCCGGCTGGGCGTTTCGCGAGGTGTCTCCCTGACCGGGCTGCGGGCGCTGGCGGCGCTGGCCCTGACGCTGCTGCCGGCGGGGGTCGCGGGGCAGGAGGCGCTGCCCGACACGACCCTGCCCCTGCACCAGCGGGGGTGCTGTCTGGATCAGGTGCAGGACGGAGCGGAGGTGAAGGGATTCGAGGTCCATGGGAACGACGCCCTGGACGACGCGACGATCGTGACCGCGCTGTACACGACCGAGAGCGGCGGTTTCCTGTGGTGGCGGGACGAGCAGTTCCTCTCCAAGACCGAATTCCTGAAGGATCTCGAGCGGATCCACATCCTATACCAGCGGCACGGGTATTTCGACGCAGAGCTCGTGTCCTGGGAGGTCGCTCCGTCGGGAGACGCCGTGGAGGTGACCCTCACCGTCTCCGAGGGCGAGCCCACGCGTGTCGACACGCTGGGGATCGAGGGTCTGGAGCTGCTGAACGGGGGAGAGCTGACCGAAGAGATGCGCGGCAGGATCCCTCTTCAGCAGGACGAGGTGTTCAACGAGCCGGACCTGCTCACGTCGCGCACGTTGCTCGAGAACGAATTCCAAAACCGGGGCTACGTGTATGCGACCGTGCTGCTCGAGTACCGGATCGACAAGGACGAGCGGACGGCGTCGGTCACGTACTCGGTGGACGCGGGCGATCAGTATTACATCGGCGAGCGGCGGATCGAGGGGTACGACCCGGACGACCTGGACCTGATCGAGGGGCAGCTCGAGTTCGCCTCGGGCGAGCTGTACGATCGTCAGGACATCCTCGACAGCCAGCGCAACCTCTACCAGCTGGGCCTCTTCCGCCGCGTGCTGATCGAGCCGCAGCTGGCCTCGGTACGCGGGGATACCGTCGACGTGCTGGTTTCCGTCGCGCCGGCGCCTACCCACGTCGTGCGGGTCGGAGTGGGATACGGGACCGAGGACCGCGTCCGGCTCAGGGCTTCCTGGCTCGACCGCAACCTGCTGGGTGGGGCGCGCCAGCTCGAGGTGCGCGGCCAGTACTCGCAGCTCGAGCGCGAGGCGGCGATCACGTACCGGCAGCCGACGTTCCTGGTGCCCGACCTGAACTTCCTGGCGACCGCATTCCTGCGGTTCGAGACCGAGCCCAACTACACGGTCGAGCGCGTGGGCGCGACCGTTCGCTCGAGCTACCGCTTCAGTCGCCGCTGGCAGGGACGCGCCGGAATCACCTCCGAGCGCGACGAGTTCAGCGAGTTCGACGAAGGGGTGCTGATCCCCGAGCTGGGACGCGAATTCATCAATCCCAGCGGACTGCTCTATGCGGACATGGGGGTCTCGTTCGACGGCACGGACTCGCTGTTCGACCCATCCCGGGGCTCCACGATCAACCTCTCGAACCAGATCGGCATGCCGGTGCTGGGTGGGGAGTACGCGTATAACAGGACCACCCTGCTCGTGACCCACTACCTGGAGATCCGCGAGGGATGGGTGCTGGCCGGCAAGATCCTCCCCGGGGTCATCTACGGATACGGCGGCGAGAACGACCGCGTGCCGCTGTTCCAGCGCCTGTTCGCGGGCGGGGCGAACAGCGTGCGCGGATACGAGCGCCGGCAGCTGGGTCCGAAGGACGACCCCAAGGCGTTCGGACAGGAGCGCGATCCGGAGCCGATCGGGGGTCGGGCGCTCTTCGAAACGAGCGTCGAGTTGCGCTTCCCGATCAGCGGCAACCTGAGCGGGGCGATGTTCGTCGACGCGGGGAACGTCTGGAGCGACCCCGGGGAGATGGCGGTCGGAGATCTGAAGTACACCCCCGGAGCGGGGATCCGCTATCGCACGCCGGTGGGGCCGATCCGGCTGGATGTGGCCAGGAAGACGGCGAAGGACGAGGAGTTCTTGCCGAACTGGGTGTTCCACATCTCCATCGGCCCCGCTTTTTGACGGTCGCTGGAAACGGCCCGTCTGCGGCGTTGCGCTCCTCGTGTCCTCCTGCGGCGTACGAAACGGTACGCCTCGGAATCCCCTCGTCGCCCGCCTTGCATCCGGACCGTTTCGAGCGACCTTTTTTTCATGCGGGATGAAGCGGGCGGACCGTCGCGCCGCCGGTCCGGGTAGGGGGTGGGATGCGGATCCTGAGCAAGGTTCTGTTCGTGGTGGCGCTCCTGGTGGCGCTCGCGGGAGTGGCGATCGTCGGCGGCATGCTGTGGCTCCAGACCCGGTGGGGCGGGGAGTTCGTGCGCGGGCAGATCGAGGGCCGGCTCGGCGAGGCCGTCCACGGGACCGTCCGCCTGGGCCGCGTCCGGGGCAGCATCCTCACCGGCATCACGATCGAGGACCTCGTCATAGAGGGCGAGGACGGCATCCCGTTCCTGCGGGCCGGCACCGTGCGCGCGAGCTACCGGCTGTCGCCATTCTTCGACAAGCGGATCGTGGTCGACCGCGTCCTCCTCGTCCGGCCGGAGATCCGGCTGATCCGGGGTCCGGACGAGCGGTGGAACTTCCAGGAGATCTTCGCGCGCGAACCCAGTCCGCCGGGACCTCCCGGGTGGGGTTCCTGGATCCGGATCGGCACGATCGACATCGAGGACGGCCTGGTCGACGTCAAGTTCGCCGAGGGCGGATGGCCGGTCCTCGACTGGCAGGCGAACGAGTTCCGCGACCTCGACGGGACGTTCGAAGTGGCGATCTTTTCGCGCGACGAGAGCCTGAAGCGCTTCGCGGCCCGCGACCTCTCCTTCCACATGACCGGTCCCGAGCTCGATGTCCTGGATCTGGACGGCGAAGGGATCCTGACGCCCGACAGCCTGGCCCTCAAGGAGATCCGGCTCGAGACGACCGGCACGGAGCTGACCGCCGAAGGACACCTGACCCTGGGCGGCGCCGACTCGCTGGCGCTCGATCTCGACGCCCCGCGCATCTCGCTCGACGAGGCTCGGCGGCTCTTTCCGCAGGTCGAGGTCGGCGGCACCGCGTCGGTGCGGGCCCGCATTACCGGCCCGGCGGGCAACCCGTCGCTCACGATGGAAGAGCTGCGGGTCGACACCGGCCCGTCGCGGGTCTCCGGCACGGGCACGATTGCGAGCCTCGCCGATCCCGTGCTCGAGCTGGATCTCGTCGCGGACCCGCTGGCCCCGGTGGACGTCCGCCAGTACGTGCCGGCGTGGCCGATCGACGTGCCCGTCTCGGGACCGATCCGGGTCGCCGGGCCACCGCGCCAGCTCGCGGTCGACGCCGACCTGTCCTCTGCCGCGGGAGGGATCGTCGCGCAGGGAGACATCGACCTCCGGCAAGGGCTGGCCTACGACGTCGCGGGGACGACGCGAGGCCTCGACGTCGGCCGTCTGATCGGCCGCCCGTCCGTCGACCTGGTCCTGACGGGCAGCTACGCGATCGACGGCCGCGGGACGAGCGAGCGGGAGCTGGACGCGGAGGTCGCCGTCGAGCTGGGCCGCTCGCGCATCTATCGCTGGGACGTCCTGTCCGGCGAGACGCGCGGCCGGCTCGTCGGCCGCGAGTACAGGGCGGACACCGTGCAGGTGCGCCTCCCGACGACCGTAATGCGCGGCGCGGGGACGTTCGGGCTCGCGCGCAACGGTGGCATCGAGGCCAGCATCGATCTGGAGAGCGAGGACCTGGGCGAGGTGTGGCCGGGGATCGGCGAGATCTCGACCCGGGCGCGCGCCGACGTGGAGCTCTCCGGCACGTACCGGAGCTTCGACGCGGCCGGGGATCTCGCGGCGGCCGATCTCGTCTACGGGAGCTTCCGCGCGGACTCGTTCGTCGGAGACGTGCAGATGACCGGGATCGGCGGCCCCTTCGACATGCACGCCGACGGCACGTTCCACCGGCTGTCGATTGCGGGAGTCCAGGCCGACACGGCGGCCGTGACGCTAGAGTACGCGGAATCGCGGATCGACATGGTGGCCGATCTCGATCTGGCGTCGGAGGGATCGGCGGCGAGCGTCGTCGGCGCGATCGACTTCTCGGGCCCTGTCACCGAGACGCGACTCACGAGCCTGACCTATACCACGCCGGATGGGACGTGGCGGATGGAGGAGGGGAGCCAGCTCGTGCTGGCGCAGGGGCGGGTGACCGCGAGCAACCTCCGGGTGACGCAGGACGGCCAGACGCTTCGCGCGGAGGGGGTGTTCGCGTTCGAGGGGCAATCAGATCTCCAGTTCGCGGCCGAGAACATCCAGCTCGAGGACGTCGCCCGGCTGGGCGGGCAGCCGGCGGGCGACTGGCAGGGGATCGCCAACGTCTCCGGCACGCTCCGGGGTACGCGGCAGTCTCCGATCATCGACGCCAGCGGACAGGTGTCCAGCGGGATGATCCGCGGGTTCCGCTTCCACAGCATCGGCGGTGAGATGAGCTACGCGGAGGAGATCGCCGAGGTGGACCTGACGATCGCGACGCCGACGGAGGAGCATCGCCTGGTCATGACCGGCACGGTGCCCATCGACCTGTCGCTCGCATCCGTGACGGACCGGCTTCCCGAGCGGCCGGTCGACCTCCAGATCCGCGGCGAGAACACCGACCTCTCGATCCTCGCCGCAATCATTCCCGGGTTGACCGATCTCGAAGGTCCGGTGGACATCCGCGTCGACATCACCGGGACGAGCGGAGCTCCACGCTTCGCGGGAGCGGCGATGCTCGACGGAGGGAAGTTGACCATCCCTCAGACGGGCGTGACCTACGAGGACCTGCGCGGGACGATCAGCTTCGACAACGACCAGATCACCATCGACGCGCTGACGGGCACCGACGGCGCCCGAGGAACGTTCGAGATCGCCGGCCGTGTGGAGATGCAGGACCTGCGTCTGGGGAACCTCGAAATGCGGATGAGCGCCACCGATCTCCAGGTGATGGATATCAGCCGTCAGGACGTCCAGGTCCACGCCGCGATCGACGTGAGCGGCACGACCGCGGCGCCCCTCCTCACCGGTCGCGTGGTCGTGGACGAGGCCATCTACCGCATGCCGGAGCGCAGGAAGAAGGAAGTCATCGATCTCGACGAGGCGGTCATCTACGTCGACATCCCGGGTGTGACTCGCTCCGATGAGGCCATCGAGCGATCGCCGTCCTTGTGGGATCGCAGCCGGCTCGACATCGAGATCGAAGTGACCGACGACGCGATCCTCTCGTCGAGCAACATGCGCGTGGAGATCTCCGGCGACCTGTCCCTGTTCAAGCCGGCGCAGAGCCCGATGCCGACCCTGTCCGGCACGCTCCAGGTCAGGCGCGGCTTCTACGAGGAATTCGGCAAACGCTTCACGATCGACGGCGGCGAGGTCTTCTTCTACGGCACTCCCGAGTTGAACCCGGGCCTCCACATCGTGGCTTCCAATACGGTGGAGGGGATTCAAGGGATCGGGGACGTGCTGGTCCAGATCACCGTCGGCGGGACGCTGCAGAATCCTACCATCGACCTGACATCGACGCCGCCCTACGACAAGTCCGAGATCATCGCGATCGCACTGTTCGGCACGCCTACACCGAGCGCCGGGCAGCAGGGGCAGTTCACCGAGACGGTCCGGGACCTGGTGACCGGCACCGCGGCGTCCTCGATCCTTCGCAACACGCTGACCAGCGAGCTCAATCTCGACGTGGTGGAGATCTCGCAGCGGCAGCTCGAGGAGGGCGACAGCGCGACTCTGTTCCGCGTCGGCAAGTTCATCAGCCCGGATGTCTTCGTGTCGTTCGAGCAGCAGGTCGGGGGTCAGGAGGATCATCAGGCGATCGGCCTGCGCTACCAGATGACCGACTTGTTTACGTTGGAGGCGACGGTGGGGTCGCGGGAATCGGGCGTCGATCTGTTCTGGGAATACACCTACTAGGGGTGGATCGATGAAAACGGGCCATCTGCTTCGTTCCGCTCCTCGTGTCTTCCTGCGGCGTAGTTCCACTACGCCTCGGAATCCTCTCGTCGCGCGCCTCGCATCTGGACCGTTTTGATCGATCCACGATGACTTCCACCCTCACTGGTGCGCTGCGGCCCGCACGGGGTAACCGCGCCGACTGGCGCCCTGCGGGGATCCGGGGACGGGAAAGGGGTATAATCGGGTCATGAACATGCTGAAGACAGTTCTGCTGATGACGGTGCTGACCGCCGCGCTGGTGCTCGTGGGCGGATGGGTAGGCGGCGAGGGCGGCGCGGTGGTGGCGCTGGTCGTGGCCGGCGCGATGAACTTCGGGTCCTACTTCTTCTCGGACAAGATCGTGCTTCGCATGTACCGCGCCCGGGAGGTGACGCGCGCGGAGGCGCCGGTGCTCTACGAGGTCGTGGAGTCGCTCTCGCGGCGCGCCGGGCTTCCGGTCCCGCGGGTGGCGATCATCCCCGGACAACAGCCCAACGCCTTCGCCACGGGCCGGAACCCCGAGCATGCGGTGGTGGCGGCGACCGAGGGGATCCTGCAGATCCTCGACCGCGAGGAGCTCGAGGGCGTGATGGCCCACGAGCTGGCCCACGTCCGGAACCGCGACATGCTGATCTCGAGCGTCGCCGCGACGCTGGCGGGGGCGATCATGGTGCTATCCCGATTCGGGCTCTTCTTCGGCGGTGGGGACCGGGATCGCGGCGGCGGCGCGTTGGCTCTGCTGGTCGTGATCCTGGCGCCCATCGCGGCGATGATCGTCCAGGCGGCGATCAGCCGGTCGCGGGAGTTCGCGGCCGACGCAGGTGGCGCGGAGATCAGTGGCAAGCCGAGAGCCCTCGCCTCCGCGCTCCGGAAGCTGGAGGCGACCGCGAAGCGCGTGCCGCTGCAGGGCAACCCTGCGACCGCGCACATGTTCATCGTCCACCCGTTCCGGGGCGGCGGGATCGGCAAGCTGTTCAGCACGCACCCGCCCACGGAAGAGCGCGTGGAGCGGCTCCTGCAGATGCGCGGCCTCGGATAACGCACGGAGCTCGCGCCGGAACGGAAGCATCCTCTGCGTATCGCCGTCGTCTACAATCCCGTCGCTGGACGCGGGGCGGGCAGGCAGGCGGCCGCCCGGCTGGCGGCCCTGGCCGCAGCTCGCGGCGACCAGATCGATCTGCTCGGCACGGGACGGTCGATCGACGCCCGGACCGCAGCCCGCCGGGCCGTGGATGCGGGAGCGGAACGCGTCGTCGCCATCGGCGGGGACGGGACGGTCGTCGAAGCCGCTGCCGGCCTGCTGGAGCTCTCCGAGCCGCCGCCCCTCGCCATCGTTCCGCAGGGGACGGCGAACCTCCTCGCGCTGAACCTCGGAGTTCCTCATGAGCGGGAGTCGGCGATCCAGGCGGCATTCTCGAGCAAGGTCGTACGGATCGACTGCGGCCGCGCGAACGGGGATCCGTTCCTCATCGCCGTCGGCGCCGGCGTCCACGCCGATGCGATCGCGCGCGCGGATCGAAGCTCCAAGCGACGCTGGGGCGTGGCGGCATACGGTATCGCCGGCTGGCACGCGACCCGCGGCGTCACTCCGGCGCGCTTCGCCGTCGAGATCGACGGCGAGGAGATCGAAATCGAAGCCACGACCGTGCAGGTCATGAACGTGGCTTCCGTGATCCGCCGCGGCTGGGAGTTCGCGCGCGGAGTCTCCCCGGTCGACGGCATCCTCGACGTGGTCGCACACCGGGCATCCAATCTGGCCGAGCACATCGTGACCGCTGCGGCGGTGGTGAGCGGCGCACCCACGGCGACCGATCTCGTCGTCCACCGGCGCGGGCGGCGGGTGCGGGTCGACGTGGATCCTCCGGCGACCGTCCAGCGCGACGGCGAAATCGCGGGCCGGACGCCGGTCCTCATCGACGTTCTCCCCCGCGCGCTGCCGATGGTCCTCCCCGAAAGCAGCACATGGGCGTCATGAGCGAGCGTACGACCCTGGCGGCGCTGCTCGCCGTATGGGCCATAGGCGCGACCCTTTTTCCCGTCGGGGGCATGGTTCACTTCCTCCTCATCGCTGCGATCATCGTATTCCTCGCCGGCAGGTTCGGCAGGCAGAGGTAGGACCGCCGAGGCTTTCCCGCCGCACCCGGTGCGTCGGACAGCCGACGCTTTTCGACCCCCGCATCCCGCCCCGCCGTACCTCCACCGTCCGGAAGACATCGCGGCACGCATCTCGCCCATGAGTCATCGGTCGCCGCTCCCCGCAACACGGACACGGGAGGAAGCCGATGGAATCGAATACCCCGAGCACGCGAGCCGCGAGTAGCCGTACCGCGACCCGCCGGAGCTCCGTGCTCGCGCTGGCGGCCGCGCTTCTGTTCACCAGCCTGTTCGTCGACGTGGGCGTGGCCCGCGCCGAGTACCCCGCCGGCTGGGAGGATCCCGATCTGGGCGACCTGGCCGGCTGCGTCATCACCTGCGCGTCCTTTTTCGGCTCCAAGGGGCCGGCGGCCATCCGCTACGGGCTCGCCGGCAGCTGTCTCAGCTGCGCGTGGGACCAGTTCGTCGAGATCAACGACTGGATCCAGGCGAACGACGACGGATCGACGTGCTATACCGGCACGTTGGGGAATCCCTGCCCCAACTCGCCGTACTACGGCCAGTGATTCGTCGTCCCGCACTACAGCCCCTGCTGGCGGCGACGCTGATCGCCGCCAGCCTGGCGGTGGGCACGTGGAAAGTCGTGGAGGTCCGACGCGAGAACGACCGGCTCTACCTTCAGGCGAAGACGTGCATGGCGCGGAACGAGGCCATTCTGGATGTGTTGCGGACGGCGAATCGGACCCGGGTGGCGGCGACGAGAGGCGGGGTGTCTCCCTGATCCGCGCGCTCACGCTGGGGGCGGTCGCCGCGTGGGCGATCGGTGCGATCTCCATGCCGATCGTCGCGTGGATCTGGCTGCGCGCGGGCGGGCGCCGCCGGGTCGTCGCCCTCGTGGCGTTCGCCGCCGGCCTCGTCGCGGAGGGGGCATGGCTCTACGACGTCGCCGCCGATGGCCCGGGTGCGATCCTCCAACCGGCCGCGGGAATGAACGGCTGGGGAGCCTGGTCGCTCGGGATCGCGGGCCTGGCCGCCCTCCTGTCCGGCATCCGGGCGGCGTGGGGGCGAGGGCTGCGCGGCCTGCTCGATCCCGATCGGGCCTTCGAGGTCGCGATCGGTCTGTTCGGCGTGGGCGTCCTCCTGCAGCAGATCGCCCGGGCGCTCGCCTGAAGGCGCCATGGAGCTGGATTCCGCGGGTTTGAACGGCGGGTCCCGGTCGGCTAGCTTGACCCGGCTATGGCCGAAGTTCTCCGTATCCAGGGCGCCCGCGAGCACAACCTCAAAGACCTCGATCTCGAGCTTCCGCGCGACCGGCTCGTAGTTCTGACGGGGCTTTCCGGCTCGGGCAAGTCGAGCCTCGCCTTCGACACGATCTACGCCGAGGGCCAGCGCCGCTACGTCGAGTCGCTCTCCGCCTATGCGCGGCAGTTCCTCGGCGTCATGGAAAAGCCGGACGTCGACTACATCGAGGGGCTCTCTCCGGCCATCGCCATCGAGCAGAAGGCGGGTGCGCGGAACCCGCGCTCGACCGTCGGCACGGTCACCGAGATCTACGATTACATGCGCCTCCTCTGGGCGCGCATAGGGATCGCCCACTGCCACAACTGCGGCCGGCGCGTGGAGCGCCAATCCGTCGACCAGATCGTCGACGCCATCCTCGAATGGCCCGAGGGTCGGCGGATCCAGATCCTCGCGCCGCTGGTGCGCGGCCGGAAGGGCCAGTACAAGGAGGTCTTCGCCGAAGCGCGGCGCGAGGGGTTCGTCCGCGTGCGCGTGGACGGCGAGGTCTACGACATCGAGAGCGTCCCCGCGCTCGCCAAGAACCGGAAGCACGAGATCGAGGTCGTCGTCGATCGGCTGACCGTCGACCCGCGCTATCGCCAGCGGCTCGCCGACTCGGTCGCCACCGCTCTCGATCTGGGGGGCGGAATCGTCAACGTGCACGTCCAGTCGGACGAAAAAGAAGAGGAGCGGCTCTTCAGCCGCGACCTGGCCTGCGTCCATTGCGGGATCAGCTACGAGGAGCTGGAGCCTCGCATGTTCTCGTTCAACAGCCCGTACGGCGCGTGTCCGGCCTGCGGCGGTCTGGGGACCCGCATGGAAGTCGACCCCGACCTGGTGCTGCTCGACCCGCGCATCTCGATCCTGGAGGGAGTCGTCAAGCCGTGGGGGGAGCCGCGCGGCCAGCTCGCGAACACGGTCCTGCCTTCGCTGGCGGCGGAGTTCGGCTTCGATCTCAATACGCCTTGGGGCCAGCTTCCCGAGCCGGTGCGGAAGATCCTGCTCCACGGGTCCGGGGACCGCAAGATCACGTTCCGCTACACGGCCCAGAAGAAGAAGGGCACGTACGTCGGCACGTGGGAGGGGATCCTCGGCCAGCTCCAGCGGCGACACGAAGAGACCGAATCCGACTCCGTCCGGCGCCAGGTCGAGGAGTTCATGGCCGAGCTGCCGTGTCACTTCTGCGGTGGAAAGCGGCTCAAGCCGCAGGCACTCGCGGTTCAGGTGGGAAGCCGCGGGATCGGCGAAATCGTCGGCATGCCGATCTATTCCGCCCGCGACTTCTTCGAGCGAATCGGGCTCTCGCCGCGGGACCTGGAGATCGCCGGGCAGATCCTCAAGGAGATTCGCGAGCGGCTTCAGTTCCTGGTCGCGGTGGGGCTCGACTACCTGACGCTGGAACGTTCGGCGGGGACCCTGGCGGGCGGGGAATCCCAGCGCATCCGGCTCGCCACCCAGATCGGCAGCCACCTGGTCGGTGTCCTGTACGTGCTGGACGAGCCGTCGATCGGGCTCCACCAGCGGGACAACGGCCGGCTGCTCGAGACGCTGAAGCGCCTCCGCGACCTCGGCAACACGGTCCTCGTCGTCGAGCACGACGAGGAGACGATCCGCTCGGCCGACTGGGTCGTCGACCTGGGGCCCGGCGCCGGACGCGAGGGCGGGCACGTGGTCGCGCAGGGGACCCCGGCCGACGTCGAGTCCGCGCCGGATTCGATCACGGGGGCGTACCTGCGCGGCGAGCGCTCGATCGCCGTGCCGACGACTCGGCGCGAGGGCAGCGGAGCCGCGCTCGTCGTGGCCGGCGCGCGTGAGCACAACCTGCGCGACGTCACGGTCGAGTTCCCGCTCGGGCGCTTCGTGTGCGTGACGGGGGTCTCGGGCTCGGGCAAGTCCACGCTCGTCAACGACGTCCTCTACCGGGCGCTCGCGCAGGAGCTTCACCGAACGCGTGAGCGGCCGGGGGAGCACGACCGGATCGAGGGCGTCGAGCTGATCGACAAGGTCATCGCCATCGACCAGTCGCCCATCGGCCGCACCCCGCGATCGAACCCCGCCACGTATACCGGCCTCTTCACGCCGATCCGCGAGCTGTACGCCGAGCTGCCCGAGTCGAAGATGCGCGGCTACGACCAGGGCAGGTTCAGCTTCAACGTCCCCGGCGGGCGCTGCGAGGCCTGCAGCGGCGACGGGCTGATCAAGATCGAAATGCACTTCCTGCCCGACGTCTACGTGCCGTGCGAGGAGTGCAAGGGGAAGCGCTACAACCGCGAGACGCTGGAGATCTACTACAAGGGAAAGACGATCGCCGACGTGCTCGAGATGACCGTCGAGGAAGCGCTCGATCTGTTCCGCAATGTGCCCAAGGTGCGGCGCAAGCTGAAGACCCTCGACGACGTGGGCCTGGGGTACATCACGCTGGGGCAGTCGGCGACTACGCTCTCGGGCGGCGAGGCGCAGCGGGTCAAGCTGGCGAGCGAGCTCGCGAAGGTGGCCACCGGCTCGACCTTTTACATCCTCGACGAGCCGACCACCGGCCTCCATTTCGAGGACGTGCGCATGCTGCTCGGGGTCCTCCACCGGCTGGTCGACCGCGGCAATACGGTCGTGGTCATCGAGCACAACCTGGACGTAATCAAGACCGCCGACTGGATCATCGACCTGGGCCCCGACGGCGGGGACCGGGGCGGGGGCGTGGTGGCGGCCGGCACGCCGGAAGACGTCGCGCGCGCCGATGCCTCCCACACCGCGGACTACCTCCGGGCGTCGCTGGAGCGCGCAGCCACCGCGGCGGCCCTCGCGTGACGGTGCCATCGGAATGTGGAGGCCGCTCAAGGCGGCCAAGATCAAGGCGCGCGACGAGGCTCTTCCGAGGCGTGGCGAATCCCACGCCGCAGGAAGAACGAGGAGCGCAACGCAGATATTGGCCGCCTTCAGCGGCCGTCCTATGAGTGTGTTCGACATCATCGGGCCCCGCATGATCGGCCCCAGCTCCAGCCACACCGCCGGGGCGCTCCGGCTCGGCCTCCTGGCGCGCGGGATCCTCGGGCGGACCCCGGAGCGCGCGCGTGTCGGGCTCCACGGCTCCTTCGCGACCACCTACCGAGGCCACGGCACCGACCGCGCGGTCGCCGCGGGGCTCCTCGGCATGGCGCCGGACGACCCGCGCATTCCGGGCAGCCTGTCGGTGGCACGCGAGCAAGGCCTGGATCTCGCGTTCGAGCCCACCGATCTAGGCCCCGACGCGCATCCGGCCTCGCTGGCGTTCGATCTCGAGGCGTCGGGAGAGAGGGCGACGATGGTCGGGGCGTCGGTCGGCGGAGGTTCGGTCGAGGTCACGGAGGTGAACGGGCGACAGGTCGAACTGACGGGGAAGTACGACACGCTGATCATCCTCGCCCGGGACATGCCCGGCACGACCGCGGCGGTCGCGCATCTCCTCGCCGCAGAGGGCGTCAACATCGCGTTCCTCGAAGTCAGCCGCGAGAAGCGCGGCCGGGAGGCGACGATGATGATCGAGGCCGATCATGCGATCCCCGACCGCGTCGTCGATGCGATCCGGGCCTTCGAATGGGTGCGCTACGTGCGCCGGCTGCGGAAGGTGACGGACTGATGTTCTCCAGCATGCGGGAGATCGTCGAACGGGTCGAGTCCACGGGCCTTCCGTTCTGGCAGGTCGTCCTCGAGGAGGAGATCGAAGACGCGGACACGACGGCCGAGCTCGTCCTCGAGCGCATGGCCGAGCGGCTGGCGACGATGCGGGAGGCGGTCGATCGCGGGCTCGCATCCGACGCGCCGTCGATCAGCGGTCTGCTGGGCGGCGGCGCGCGCCGGTTCGAGGAGTGGCGCCGCGGCGAGGGGAGCATGCTGGGCCCCTTCGTCGGGAAGGTGGTGGCCCGGGCGCAGGCGACGATGGAGGTCAACGCGCGGATGGGGACGATCGTCGCGACGCCGACCGCGGGCTCGTCCGGGATCCTGCCCGCGATCCTCTTCTCCGCCCAGGACGAGCTGGGCCTCTCCGAGGAGGATCTCGTGCGCGGGCTCCTGGTGGCGGCCGGCGTGGGACAGGTGATCGTGGCCCGGGCCAGCGTCTCGGGGGCGGCCGGCGGCTGCCAGGCGGAGACGGGGAGCGCGGCCGCGATGGCGGCCGCGGCCCTGACCGCGATGCGGGGCGGGACGCCGGAGCAGGTGTGCGAGAGCGTGGCGTTCACCTTGCAGGGGATGCTCGGGCTCATCTGCGATCCCGTGGCGGGCCTGGTGGAAGTTCCCTGCCTGACGCGGAACGTGTCGGCTGCCGTCCAGGCGGCCGCCGCGAGCGAGCTCGCGCTGGCCGGGCTTCGTTTCCCCATTCCCGCCGACGAGGTCATCGACGTCATGGGACAGATCGGCGCCGAGATGGACGAGAAGTACCGGGAGACCGCGAAGGGTGGCCTGGCGGCGACGGCCGCGGGCCGGCGGCTCGCGGCCTCGGTCCGCTGGGAAGGACCGGAGTTCGAGAACACAAACGCGGCGCGGGCGCGCGACCTGGCGGATGCCGGCCAGGCCCCCGCGCCGGAGCGGGGGGATCCGGATGGCTGACCGCAGGATCCTGATCCTGGCCGAGGGGCGCTTCGGCGTGCTCGACTCGAAGACCGCCACGTGCGTGATCCGCTATGCGCCCGACGAGGTCGTGGGAGTGCTGGACTCGAAGACCGCCGGCGGGACGACCGACCAGGTGCTGGGCTTCGGACCCGCGCTACCGATCGTGGGCACGCTCGCGGAGGGGCTGACGCTCGGTCCCGACACGTTCCTGATCGGCGTCGCCCCGCGGGGCGGTCGGCTGCCGGAGGCGTGGCGCGCCATGGTCGCGTCCGCGCTCGAAGCCGGCCTCGAAGTCGTCAGCGGGCTCCACACGTTCCTCGGCGACGACCCCGAGCTGGCCGCCATCGCCACCCGCGCCGGCGCGCGGATCACTGACCTCCGCCGCGTGCCCGACGACCTGCCGGTCGCCTCGCGAAAGGCCGCCGGCGTCGACGCGACCGTGGTCCTGACGGTGGGCACCGATTGCAACGTGGGGAAGATGACGGCCTCGGTGGAGCTCGCCGCCGCCGCGCGCCGGATGGGGTTCGCGGCCGCGTTCGCCCCCACCGGACAGACGGGCCTGTTCCTGGGCGGCAAAGGCCTCGTCGTCGACCGCGTGATCGCCGATTTCATCGCCGGCGCCGCGGAGGCGATCGTGCTCGACAACGCGCCGGGGCAGGACTTCGTGTTCGTCGAGGGACAGGGGTCGCTCCTCCACCCCGGCTACAGCGGGGTGACGCTGGGCCTGATCCACGGCAGCCAACCCGACGCCATGATCCTCGTCCACCAGCCGACCCGTCTGAGGACCATGAACGACGAAATCGAGATCCTGCCGCTCCCCGACTGGGTCGAGCTGCACGAGCGGATGGCGGGCTACCTGAAGCCCTCGCCCGTGGTCGGCGTGGCGATCAACGGCTACGACCTCGACGAGGCCGCGGCGCGGGAGTGGGCGGTGCGGATCACGGCCGAGACGGGGCTGCCTGCGGTCGACCCCGTCAAGTTCGGCGCCGAGCATCTGATCGAGGCGATCCTCGAGGCGGACCTCGCGAAGCCGCCGCCAACGCCCGGGTCGAAGCGTGCGAAGGGCCGGGAGAACGCCGGAGCGCGGCCGTGATCGCCTTCGAGAAGCGCCCGGTCACACTGACCCCGACCCATCCCTTCCGGATCGCGCGCTCCGAGCACGCGGCGTATCACCACTGGCTCGTGCGGGTCGAGCGGGGCGGCGACGAAGGGTGGGGCGAGGGGGCGCCGTCCCGCCGCTACGGCGAGACCGCGGAGACCGTCGCCGCGGCCCTGGACGAGCTCCTTCCGCTGATCGGTGACGACCCCTACGCGACCGCGGCGATCGAACAGCGGCTGGACGGCCACCTGTGGGAGAACGCGAGCGCGAAGACCGCGATCTCCGCGGCGCTCCACGACCTGATCGGCAGGCGGCACGGCCTTCCCCTCTACCGCTGGCTCGGGCTCGATCTCGCGCGCATCCCGCCGACCTCGTTCACGATCGGAATCGCCGAGCCGGAGGAGATGCGGCGGAAGGTCGAGGAGGCGGAGCCGTACACGATCCTCAAGATCAAGATGGGGTTCGCGGGCGACGTGGAGGTGCTGGAGCGGATCCGGGCCATGACCGACAAGCCGATCCGCGTCGACGCCAACGAGGGCTGGACGCGAGCCGAGGCGCTGGCGCGGTTGCCCCTGCTCGAGGATCTCGGCGTGGAACTCCTCGAGCAGCCGGTGCCGGCCGCCGACCGCGACGGGCTCGCGCTCGTCAGCGGCGCGACCGCGATCCCGGTCGTGGCCGACGAGTCGTGCCGCACCACGGCGGATCTGGCGGGCCTCCTCGGCGTCGTCGACGCGGTCAACGTCAAGCTCGCCAAGACGGGGTCGATCGGCGAAGCGGTGCGCCTCATGACGGCGGCACGCGCCCTCCACTTCGGCGTCTTCCTCGGCTGCATGGTGGAGTCCTCGCTGGGAATCGCGGCGGCCGCGCACCTCGCGCCGCTCGCCGACTGGGTGGACCTGGACGGCCACCTCCTCCTCTCCGACGACCCGTTCGAGGGGCTCCGGCTCGAGGATGGCCGCGTCCTTCCGGACGCCGATGCGCCGGGTCTGGGAGTGCGACCGAAGGCGTAAGACCCCCCGGCACGGCGTTTGCGCTTACCTATGCCCGGTTCCGAGGCGAGCTCCGCTCGCGGACGGGCCAAACGATTGCACGGCAGTCTCTTCGCTCCCCCGGCCGAAGTGGATGGGGAGGTGGGGACGCCGGCGCAGGTTTCAGATATCTGAGATTCGCTCAGAAATCTGATCCCGCGTCGGAGTGTCTCCGAGAGAAGGGATCGACGGAATTGGCCGCGGAGGCGGCCACACCAGTGACCGATACGCAGCAGCGAACGAGCAGCGACAAGGAGGTGCGGAAAGGCGAACCGGCTGTTCAGCGCTCACGAGTTGTTTTAGAACCGCGTTTCGTTCGAGAACCATGGTTCGACAGCACCGTAATTCGCGCAACAGACACAGGGATGCACTCAGTCAGAGGAGCAAACCCAGCATGAGTTTCCTGAACAGATTCTGGCGGATCCCGGCGCTCGCGCTGGTCGTCGCCTTGCCGATCTTCTCGGCATGCGCGGACGATGAAGGCGCTACGCCGACCGATCCAGGTGGCCCGACCACGGGGACCATTTCGGGTCGAGTGACCTCGTCAGTCGGGGGTACGCCCATCGTGGGCGCCCTCGTCGGCACGTCACCGGCCACGAACACGGGTCTGACCGATGCGAACGGCAACTACTCGATCACGAACGTCCCGATTCCGGGCGGCTCGGCAGCGTACGCGGTCACCGCGTCGGCGAGCGGGTTCCAGTCGGCGTCGACGAGCGTCACGCTCACGACGGCCAACAACGACGCGACGGCGAACCTCGTCCTGACGCCGATCACGGGACCGGAGCCGCCGGTCAACGGCAGCCTGAACGTCCTGGTCACCAACCGTCAGGGCACGCCGCAGAGCGGCGTCAACGTGGCCATCGTCAATGCCAGCGGCGACACGGTCCAGAGCGGCACCACGAACGCTCAGGGCTTCTTGCTGGTGCCCACGATTCTGGCGGGCAGCTACACGGTCTCCGCTACGCAGGAGCAGGGTGGCCTGGTGTTCCACGCGGCCGGCGGCGTGAACGTCGTCGCGGGCGAGACCGCGTTCATCCAGCTGACCCTGACGCGGGACTTCGACCAGTCGGTGTTCCCGAACGTCGACGGCGAGCCAGCCACTCCGGTCGACATCCGGTTGATACCGGTTGCCGGCAGCGACGGCGACCCGGACATCGACTGCAACATCATCCGCACCCAGCACATGTTCATCGTCGAAGTTCGGGACGCTACCGGCTCGACGTTCAACCGGGTGTCGGGTGTGAAGATCCAGTGGGATCTGAACATCTCCGAGAACGGCACAGTCACGCTCGAGTGTCCCGACCTGGTCGATGACATTGCCGGCTGCGGCGTCCCGACGGTCCCTGGCAACACCGGGACGATCGTCGACTCGGACGATCCGGATCTCGATCCGACCACGGCCCGCTCGGGCGTCGCTCCATCGTTCAACGTCGACAGCCGTCAGGCCGTCACGTTCACGAACGACAGCGAGCAGCAGGTATCCTTCGGCGGATCGACTGTCAGCGTGGGCGTCGGTCAGTCGTGGATCATCGTCACGTCCCCGGTCGAGGGGCAGACCGACCTGGTCGTCTCGTCTCCGGACATCTCGCGCACCGGCGATCCCGACGCGGACAAGCAGTTCGCGATCAAGCGGTGGGTGAACTGGGACACGGCGGTCTACGAGGTCCAGTGGCCCGACCAGTACCCGAACATTCCGGGCTGGCAGCCGGGTGACACCCGCGACATCATGGACGCCGACGGCGCCTCGTTCAACGAGATCTCCGACGGTGACCTGGTCACGAACATCCTCGATCGTCGCGAGACGGATACCGAGAGCGATCTGGACGGCGACGGCGTGAGCGATCACCCGTCGTATCCGGACGCCTTCGGCTGCGACTCCGATTTCTCGAACCAGCCCGGCTTCCAGTGCGAGCTGGTCGGCAACCGCGCCCTGTTCCTGGGTGAGGTTGCGCGTCTGCGCAACGACTCGCCGTTCAACCTGTCGCGCGGCTTCATGCAGTTCGCGGAGCTGGACGACAACCCCGACGTCGAGTTCTGGGGTGACGACGGCGGCGACGGCTGCCTCGACGGCGTGTGCAACGTCGAGCACAACGGCCCGTCGGACGACGAGTACCTGGTCCTCAGCGATCCGGTCGAGGACGGCCCGTTCAACGACGCCGAAGCCTCTATCGGCGAGTTCGACGCCAACAACAACGTGTTCGACGGTGGCGTGATCACGGCGAATCCGCTGTGCGCCGCGCCCTGCGACGAAGACGACTTCATCGGCTGGGTGATCGCCGAGGTCCGTCTCGATCCGAACACGTTCAACTGCGTAGACGTCAACCTGGACGGCATCTGCGATCCGGGCGCCGGTGGATCCCCGGACACGTTCAGCACGGCCTACCAGCGTCTGCTGGCCGGGACCGTGGACAACGTGAACACGTTCGAGGTGCTGTTCATCGACGAGTTCGGCGAGGTCTGCGACGAGCTCACCTTCGAGAAGCGCTGGGTGACCAGCCGTCTGCGGGTGATCAAGAGCACGCCTGACGCGGCGCTCGCGACCGTGGAGGGCTTCAGCGTCAAGCGCCACACCGTCCAGGTGGGCCAGACGTTCAGCTACACGATCACCGCCATCAACGACGGCGACGTCCAGACCCAGAACGTTCGGATCACGGATACGCTGCCGCGCTTCGGCGACCAGTTCAGCGGCCCGCCGGATGCGGGTGCTCCGTTCGAGCGGAACGGTAGCCAGGCATTCCAGTTCGTCCGTGACCGTCCGGCGTTCGATCCGGTAGCCATCGTCTACGCCGTCGACGACGACAACGACGAGGCTGGCGACATCATCGACACCTGCTACCGCGGCGACAACGGCTCGGCGGTCGGGAACGCATACGTTCCGCCGTCCCCGTGCTTCGACCTCGGCGTGACCATCGTCGACGTCGGGACCGTGGAGCAGACCCGTCAGGCGGCCATCTCGGCCTCCAACGGTGGCGATCAGGTGGTCTTCATCCAGTGGTTCGACGACCAGATCCTCGGCCGGCAGCAGGTCGGCGGCGGGATCCAGTCCGAGGACTCGGTGGAGGTCTTCCTGCGAGCCACTCCGTCGCTGTACACGGGGGTCACGATCCCTGGCACGTGGTGCAACATCGCCACTGTCACGGACGGCCCGAACAACCTGACGGACGACTTCCTGACGCAGTCGTTCGACGCAGACACCCTGTGCCACGAGGTCCGCGAAGCGCTCCTCGACGTGCGTAAGACCGCGCAGGACGCGGTGCTGAGCGCGGGCACCGAGGCGGTCTGGGAAGTCGAGATCGCGAACCTCGGCAGCACCACGCTGACCAACGTCGTGATCCACGACACCCTGGACGCGGCGTTCGACTCGATCACCGCCACGGACGTCACCGTCAACACGGCGCTGTTCCCGGGCGGGACGGTCTCAGTCGCCGCCGACGGCCACACCTTCTCGGTGACGCTGGGCGATCTGCCCCCGACGGCCGGGATCGCGGCCGCGACGTGCCAGGGCTCGGGCGGAGGCTTCTGCCTGGCCTACACGGTCAGCGCGACGACGCCGGATGTGGCGGGCGTGTTCTGTAACCGCGTGACGGCTCGCGGCACCAATGCCGCCGGCACGCTGATCGAAACCGACATCTCGTGCGTGACCACGACGGTCGCGATCGAGCTGGATATCTCCAACGAGGACGGCTTCCTGGATGCCTCGGGGACCTTCCAGTCGGCGAAGGACATCTTCCACGTCGGTGACGGCAGTGCCGCCGAACCCGATTCGCTCATCTACGAAATCACGGTGACGAACCAGTCCGCCTTCACGGCTACGGGCGTGAGGATCGTGGATCTGGTGGCCCCCAACACGGGCATCATCGAGTGGAGAGCGACACGGTTCGTCTCGCAGGGAACTGTCACGGGCACGAGCAGCGCGGGCTTCACGTGGAACATCGGCACGTTGCCGCCCAACACGGGCGCCACGCTCCGGTTCCAGGCTGAGGCTGTGCGCACCGGCGATGACGTCAACCGGGCGACCCTGACCGCGGACCAGTTGACCGGCGCAAAGGTCGACGAGGAGCCGACGACGGTAAGCCCGTAACCAGGGGTCCGCGCCCCGCACGGGGCGCGGGGAAGCGGGGAGCGGCCTTGCGCCGCTCCCCGGCCTTCCCGACAATAAACCCTGTTATCTGACGTTTTCGCGGAGGGGACAACGATGAGGAAGTGGATCACGACCGGAACGCTGGGGGTGCTGATGCTGTTCGGCGCCACCCTGGCCTACGGTCAGACGCTGCACCGCAGCTTCGAGCTGTCGGCGATGGGCGGGATCAGGGTATACGACGAAGACGTCGTGTTCCTGTCGTCCGGCTGGGTCGCCGGGGGCAAGCTCGCCTGGTTCCCGCACGCCAATATCGGCGTGGAGGGCACCGTGAGCTTCTCGAGCGCGGATGTGAGTTTGGATGAGGTAGGCGGGGACGAGACCGACTTTACGGTCGACGTCACCGAGGTCCGGGTGGACGGCGTCTACCAGATGCTGTTCCAGTTGGATCAGAAGATCGTGCCCTACTTCTCTGCCGGCGTCGGCCAGATGGTATTCGACGCGGGTGAGGAATCAGGGGTCACCGACGAGCCCGTCACGAACCTGACGTACGGCGGTGGGCTGAAGTTCTGGTTCACGCCGCGAATAGCTCTGCGCCTCGATGCGCGTGACAACGTCGCGCTCATCGACAAGACGTTCGCGAGCGAATCCGGGATTCCTACGCCCAACACGAAGACGTTCCAGGCCAACAACCCGGAGTTCCTTGCCGGTCTTACGATCGGCTTCGGCGGCTCTGAGGAGGACTTCGGCCGCAGGGACACGGACTTCGACGGCGTTCCCGACAAGGACGACCTGTGCCCGAACACGCCGCGTGGCGTGATCGTGGACGAGACGGGCTGCCCGGTCGACTCGGATAGCGACGGCGTGCCCGATGGGCTCGACGCGTGCCCCAACACGCCTGCGGGCGCGACGGTGGACGAGCGCGGCTGCCCGATGGACTCGGACAACGACGGCGTCTACGACGGAATCGATCGCTGCCCCAACACGCCGGCCGGCACTCAGGTCGACGAGACGGGCTGCCCGATCGAGGTCGAGGAAGAAGCCAAGGCGTGCCTGGACGATCAGTCCTGGTACACGAGCGACGCGACGATCAACGTCGACGGCAGGAACTGGGTGAAGTTCGGCTCGACGAAGACGGCCACCCCGGATCAGCTCACGCAGATGGGCGAGTATCAGGGCGTGCCGGCCTACGTCGGCAACAACGCGACGCGGCCGTACAGAGAGATCTGGCTGCCGCTCTGCTCGCCGGAGAACACCTACCAGCCGTACCGGCTGGAGAGCGAGGTTCGCGGCACCACCGGGTACATCCGGGACGCGAACTAGAGGACAGAGAGACTCGACTCGCAACTCCGCGAACGTCCGGAAGGGGGCCCCATCGGGGCCCCCTTCTTTTTTCAGCTGGTGAAAACGGCCCGTCTGCGGCGTTGCGCTCGTCGTTCTTCCTGCGGCGTGGGAATCGCCACGCCTCGGAAGAGCCTCCTCGCGCGCCTTGCATCCGGGCCGTTTTGACCAGCCTCGCGCGAGCTTGGGGGGCGGGTGACGGGTGACTCCGGAGAGCCGTCGGGCCCAGGGTTGCAGAGGAGGGTGGGGTGTGCGACACTTATGAGCTCGGTTGGCGCGTTACCGTGGGCAGGAGGTCTGGTCGATGCGGGTTTCGGTGAGGGTGTCCAGGATCGCGATTGCCGCGGTGCTGACGGCAGGCGTCACGATCGCCGGCGCGTCGAGTCTGCAGGGGCAGACCTTGTTCGCGCTGGGGGAGACCGCCTACCTGGACTTCGCCGGCACGATGCCGGGCGCCGCGTACACGGCTCCGGGGGCGGACGAGGTGTTCCTCCACGTCTCGATCGACAAGCGTGAGCTGACCGTCAGGCGCGGATCGGAAGTCCTGCACCGCTTCCCCGTGGCCGTGGGGAAGGGGGCGTACCTCCGCCACCGCGATGCGGAGAACGGCGGTTGGCTGTTCGAGACCCCCGCCGGACTGTTCTCCGTGGGCCGCAAGGAAGAGGATCCCGTGTGGTACGCGCCGGACTGGCACTTCATCGAGAAGGGCCGGCCGGTCCCGCCCGCCAACAGCCCGCTACGGTATTTCCCCGGCGACATGGGGGAGTACGCTCTCTACCTGGGAGACGGCCTGGCCATTCACGGCACCCGCGATCAGAGCTCGGTCGGTCGTGCGGCCAGCCACGGCTGCATGCGCCTGTCCAACGTGGGGATCGCGACGGTGTATCCGCTGGTGAAGGTAGGGACGAAGGTCATCATCACGTCGTAGTTGCGGGTCGGTGAAAACGGCCGATCTGCGGCGTTGCGCTCCTCGACCGTTTTGACCGACCTGCGGAGGTAGCCGTACTGGCCGTTCGAAACGCAGCCCGATACCCTCCCCTCCATCATTTCCCATAGCAGAAAGCCCGGCGCGTTGCGCCGGGCTTTCTAGCTCGTGCGGGCGATGACGTCAGGCGGCTACTGGCCGTTGCACTGGTTCTGTGGCTTGAGGAAGATCGTCCCGATGTTCTCGAGCGGCTGTCCGTCGACCCACGCCAGGAACAGCTTGCTCTGGTCGGCGCGCACGGGGGTGTACACGAGCCGGATCCGCCCCGATCCGTCGGTGCGCCAGTCGGCATAGCCGGGGGCGGGCCGCAGGCCGGGGAGCAGCTCCTCGTTCGTGAAGCGCACCTCGGTGTACTTGCCCCGGGCGGGCCCTCCCCCGCCGCCCGGCCCGCCTCCCTGATTCACGGCGTCGATCACGATCTCCAGGGGTTCTCCGGGACATACCATGAGTGGCTGCAGGGCGACGTGCCCGCCCCCCGCCGCGACCGTCGAGTTCGCGTTCAGCGGCACATCGTCGAGATCGAGCGACTGCCACAGGTCCCTGGCGATCTCGACCTCGAAGACCAGGCCGAACGGCTCGAAGTCTATGAACGGCATCGCCTCGACCCGCGTGCTCATGTCGGTGACGATGGATCCGGCGGCCGTGCCCGCGGCGTCGGTCGTCAGGATCGCGCTCGGCAGCACGGTGACCGTCGACCCCAGTTGGGCCCCGTTGGGGGCGGTCCGGTTGGCGCGCGAAGTCGAGATCCTCACGCGCGCGCCGACGACCGGGTTCCCATTGGAGTCCATGACGTGGACGGCGAACCCCAGCCTGTCGGAGCCGTCCGCCCACACGGCCGGTGCGATGGAGGTGCCCCCGAATCGCGGATTGCCGGTCACGGTGTAGCTGGACTCGGAGGAGCTCACGTCCCGCAATACGACGATGTCCTGATCGACCTCGATCTCCGCGGCCTCGCCCTGGTCGTCGGTGAGGCGCAGCACGGGCATGTAGTGGTCTTCGCTGAACGGGTAGGTGACGGTTACGGTCTCACGGGGCCCGATCAGCTCGAATCCCTGGCCGAGGTCCTTGTCCAGCTCCCACTTGGCGATCGTCCCGTCCACGTCGACCCCCTGGGTCTCGAGTCGGACCGTGAGCGGTGACTTCCCCTGCGGAGGAGAGCCATTCTGAAGCTCGGCGTGAAGCGTGCCCGCCGGGGGGTCGTTGTGCGGCGCGACCGTGAGCTGCCGCGTCGAGGCGGCCGGCACTCCGGCGTCGTCGACCGCACGAGCGGTGACTGTGTAGGTGCCCTCGGCGGGGTACGTATGCGTGGCCGTGAAGGGGATCGTGACCCCTCTGGCGGGGGGCGTGCCGTCGCCGAAGTCCACCGAGATGCTGTCCACGGTGCCGTCGGCGTCGGTGGCCGTCACGCGCGCCGTGAACTCGGTGTCCTCGGCCTCTCCGGTCACCGGCTCTATGGTGAACGAGGTGATCTGCGGCGGCAGGTTACCCGGCGCTTCGACGTCGACGGTGAAGAGGACGATGTCCGGCGGCGTGGCGATATCGGAAGGCAGGATCAGCGCCTCCACGACGTGATGCTGAGCGACGGGCTGGAGGACGAAGACGGGGCCGGGCTCGGTGCGGACGTCGTCGATGACGTATTCGACGGTGCGGCCTCCGTTGGCCCGGATCTCGAAGCGGACCGACTGGCCCGGTTGGACGACTACGCTCCTGGACGACGGACTCACGATCTCGAACGGGGCCGAGCCTCCGGAGCCGCCGGAGCAGGCGAAGGTCGGCAGAATGACGGCCCAGAGCGCGGCGAAGCATGCCGCGCGCACGCGCCGAAGGATGCAAGATGTCATCGATTCCTCTTTGGTGCGGGAATGTGTGCGTGGAGCGGAATGTCTGCCTGAAATAGTACGAGGATGCACCGCGGCGCCCGATAGTGGCCTGATTCGATGTTCTGGACCTCCGCAATGTAACGATGCTCGCCGGGAGGTCAACACTCGGATGCCGGCTTGAGCGCGAGGATCCCCAGCTGCCCGATCGGCTGCCCGTCGACCCATGCCTCGACGAGCTTGCTCTGGTCCGCGCGCGCGGGTGCGTACCCGAAGCGGATCACGCCCGCGCCGTCCGTACGCCAATCGGCGTAGCCCGCTTTCGGCTGGGCGGGCAGGAACGAGCCGTCCGTGTAGCGCAGCTCCACGAAGCGGCCGGGAGCCGCTCCCGGATCGGGAGCGTCGGGGCGCGATCGCGCGACAACCTCGATCTCGAGCGGGTCGCCGGGGCAGACGGCCACATTCGGCGGCCGGATGGTGAGCCTGCTCGCGCTCGCGGATACGGTCGTGTTCGCGTTCAGGCCCTCGAGGCGCGCGATCTCGAGCCACCGGCCGTGCCCGGCGTCGGCCTCGATCGCGACCGCGAACGGCTGGAACGCGATGGCAGGGGCCCGCTCGATGCGCGTGCTGAGATTCGTGGTCAGTGTTCCGGTCGCGACGCCGTCGCCGTTCGTGCGTAGAGCGCCGGACCCGACGGCAGCTCCCGGCCCGAGCGAAGTCCCGTCGGGGGCCGAGAGGCTCGCGCGCTCGGGGATCATGCGAAGCGGCACGTCGGCCAGCGGCTCGCCGCCGTGGTCGCGCACGGTCACCGTCACCCGCCACCGGTCCCGCCCATCGGACCAGACCGCTGGCGCGATGGCGCTGGATGCGAAGGCATCGTTGCCTCGGATCGACGCCTCGGAGTCGCCGATCGGCCGATAGACGGTCACCTCCGGACCGACGATCACGGCGGTGGCGCCCCGGTCGTCGGTCAGCCGGAGGCGCGGGCGATACGTCGACTCGTCGAACCCGTAGAGGAGCGAAGCGACGAGCGATTCGTCCAGCTCGAGGAAGCCGTCGCCCTCGTTGGCCTCGATCTCCCACTTCACGATCGTCCCGTCCGGGTCCGATCCCGCGGCCGTCGCGAGGACGGGGAGAGGAGCCTCGCCGCTCGTGATGCTCAGCGACAGCGATCCGGTCGGGGGCAGGTTGGACGGCGGCCGGACGGTGACGGCGACCACGGCGGTTCCGGAAGACCCGTCGTCGTCCACCGCGCTGGACCGGACGGGGTACGTCCCGGGGATCTCGTAGCGAAACGACGCCTCGATCTCGGAGCCGGCGGCGGCGGCGTCGGGCTCTCCATCTCCGTCGAAGTCGATGCGGAGCTCGGTCACCATGCCGTCCGCATCGGTCCCGGTCGACCTTGCGGCGACCTCGAGGGGCGCCTCGCCTTCCATCGGGGTGACGATGAGCTCGACGGCCGGCGCGGAGTTGGCGGGAGGCGGAGAGTCGGGATCACGCCGAGACACCGTGACCACGACCGAGTCCCGGGACACCGCACCGCGGTCGTCGGTGACCCGCAGCACGACGGGGAACTCTCCGGGATCCTCGAAGCGGACGGAGCGCCGTATCGGAGTGGCGCTCTCGATCGTGAGCTCCCCGTCGATCTCCAGGAGGTACGAGGCGATCTCGCCGTCCGGATCGCTGCCGTCCGCATCCACCAGGACGTCGAGCGGAGCGGTCCCGGAGCGCGGTGCGACCTGCAGGGCGGGGACCGGGGGCAGGTTCGGCGGCACGACGTCGATCGGGCGGCTCACGGTCGACGTCGCCCCGCGATCGTCCTCGACGATCGCCGTGGCCTGCCACTGCCCCGCCGTCAGAACGAGGACCGTATCGATCGGCGCGGACCGCACCAGCGTGAGGGGCGCGGGGCCCAGGACCTCCAGCCTGAAGCGGACGACGTCGCCGTCCGGATCGTCCCCGTCGACTCGCACTCGGGAGGTCAGCGGCGCCTCTCCACTGCCCGGTTCGACCGCGAGCACCGCGCCCGGCGGGAGGTTGGCGGGCTCGACCGTGACGGTCCACACGTGGACGGTCTCCAGCTCGCCGTCGGAGACTACGGCGGAAACCGTGTAGGTCCCCGGTGCGTCGGGCTCGAACGCGAACCCGGAGGCAACGGCCCGAGGAGCGCCGTCGACCAAGAAGGTGATCGTGAGCGGCAGCGCGCGGGGGCTCGTCGCGGCGACCTGGAACTCCACGCTGGCGCCGGCCTCGATGCGCACCATGTCGACGCCCGGCGAGATTCCGGCGAGGCGAGGCGCGTCGGCGGGATCCGGGGCGCCGGTATCGCGATCCGGTCCCACGGGGCTGCAGAACAGGCCCGACAGGATCACGATGAGGAAGGGAATACGACGCACTGCGGCCCCCGCTGGGAAGCGCGTTGACTTGGCATGGGGCCGTTCCTATACTAACGATTCATCGACGCGGGCGCGATAGTCCTCCCTCACCCGCAAGGCCCGAAGATTGCATCCCGACCCTCTAAGGAACCCATGACTTCGGCCCGTTATACGGCGCTCGCCGCCGCGCTAGCCACGCTGCTCGTGGCCGCCGCCGCACCGGCTCAGGAGGTGCAGCCGGCGAAGCACATGGATCTCCCCGCGTATGGAGAGGTTACGGGGTTCGACGCGGCATACCCCGCGCGGGTGCTGTCCATCGAATCGGGACTGGTCCTCGAGCAGGGCCGGGGCCTGGTGGGATTCGGCGACACGCGCTACGCCCCGCTGGACAGGGTTGAGGTGCTGACCAACACGATCGGAGACCTGCTCGGCCTGGCGAACGCGGGAGTGAAGGTGCTCGCGGTGCAGCCCCGCGGCGGGGTTCCGTCGGTCAGTTTGGGCGCGCGGTACTACGAGTCGTACGGCGGCCTGATCGATACCGGGGTCAGGCACATCGCGGAGTCGTTCGCCGACGTCACCGACTCGGAGACCGACGTCCGTGGCCTGGTGGGTCACGTCACGGCGACGTGGACGGCCGGCGAAGCGCGCACCCACTACCACGTCAGCGTCCAGGGGCACCACGCCTTCGAGACGGAG
>DASSPT010000109.1:0-16987 GCA_035699465.1 Gemmatimonadota bacterium | reverse complement strand
GCCTACGGGACCGTCGATCTGCCGATCGAACCACTGCTCGCCGCCTCCGCGGGAGTGGGCGCGATCAACCGGTTCCCGGATCCCGACGGGGTCGAGCGCAGGGAGCCGCTCATGCTCGGCTTCGGCGGGCGGACGTATCCGACGCTCGCCCTGGCCGCCGCGCTGGGAGGCGCGCAGGGCTACCCCCGTCTGGCGGTCCAGAACGGCGCGCTCGCTCTCGACCGCCGGGCGATCCCGCTCGACCGCGGCCGGCTGAGGCCTCACTGGCGGGGGTCGTACTCCGCGAGCCCGTATCCCGTCATTCCCGTGCACGACGTCCTCAACTCCTACGGCCAGATCGCCATGGGCGCCGAGCCCGACCTGGATCCGGAGATCTTCCGCGACCGGATCGTCCTGGTGGGTTCCAGCGCGACCGGCGTCGGCGACCTCGTCGCGGGCCCCTTCAGCGCCACCGAGCCCGGGGTGTTCCTCCACGCCACCATGCTCGACACGCTTCGATCGCGCGACTACCTGCGCGATCTACCGACCGCCGCGGTATGGGCGATCGTGCTCCTCGTCCCGGTTCTCGCTGGGCTCCTCTTCGCGCACGTGCGCTCGATCGGCCGCGGCGGCGTGGCGCTCGCCGCCGCCGTCGTGGTCCTCTCGGCGATCGCCCTGGCCACGTTCGTGGGGACGGGGTGGATCGTGCCCTGGGCGGGGCCGGTGACGGGCGCCGTGCTCGCCTACGCGGGCGCCATGGCCGGCCGCTCGCTGACCGAAGGTCGGCGCAACCGGGAGATCAAGCAGGCGTTCGGGAAGTTCATTCCCCCCGACGTCGTCGAGGCGATCGCGGAAGAGGGCCTCGGACTCTACCGGCGGGTCGACCGCCGCGAGCTCACGATCCTCTTCAGCGACGTGCGGGGCTTCACCACCCTGTCGGAGAATCTCGCCCCCGAGGTCGTGGTCGAAACGCTGAACGAGTACCTGACGGCGATGGTCGAGCTCGTCTTCCTCCACCGCGGCACCCTCGACAAGTACATCGGCGACGGCCTGATGGCGTTCTTCGGCGCCCCCCTGGCCGATCCCCAGCACGCCGAGCACGCCGTCCGAGCGGGCCTGGCGATGCTCGAACGGCTGGAGGAGCTCAACGCCGGGTGGCGCGCCGCCGGCAGGCCGGCTCTCGAGATCGGCGTCGGCATCCACACCGGCGACGCGGTGGTTGGGTTCATCGGCGACGAGGAACGGCGCATGGACTACACGGCGATCGGCGACGCGGTGAACCTGGCCAGCAGATTGGAGGGCATGAACAAGGAGCTCGGTACCCGCATCCTCGTTTCCGCCGACACTACCGCACAGCTGCCCCCGGACCTCGTCACCAGCCCGCGGGGGGTCGTGCAAGTCAAGGGGCGAGGACGTCCGGTAGCCGTCCATACGCTGGAAAAGGCCTCCTGCCGCGGGTAAGATTCCCTCGTCCATGAGCCCATTCTCGCTCGATCAGTTCACCTCCGGATCCGGGCTTCTATTCGCCAGCGTGGCGACGCTCGCGATCGCGGGGCTGATCATCCGCGCGCTAAGCAAGGACCCCGTCGTGCGTCGGCGGGCACTCCTGGTCGTCGGCCTGCTCCTCATCTTCGCGATCCTGCGCGTTGTGCTGGCCGAGCTCTCTCCCCGCGTCCCGGGAACGATCCTGACCCCGACCGGCGAGGAGATCCGGGGCCTGATCTCCAACCCGAGCTTCCAGATCGTAAGCGTCCTCATGCTCGTCGTGGGACTGCTCTCGGTCCTGCTCATCGCATCGATCGGGCTCATCGACCTGCTGCTCGTAGGCCGGCTCAAGTTCGAGATCCCGGCCATCCTGCGCGACGTCACGATCATGGTGCTGTTCTTCGTCGGCGTAATGCTGATCCTGATCTACCAGACCGATCTGGACGTGGCAGGACTGTTCACCACTTCGGCGGTGCTCTCGGTCATCATCGGCCTCGCGCTTCAGGACACGCTCGGCAACGTCTTCAGCGGTCTATCGCTGCAGACGGAACGATCGTTCAAGGTCGGAGATTGGGTCAGGTTCGGAGAGATGGAAGGAGTGATCACGGACATCTCGTGGCGGGCCACGATCCTGAGGACGCGCTCCAACGATCTGGTCATCATCCCCAACTCGCTCATCTCGAAGGACGTCGTGGTGAATTTCAGCGCGCCCACCCGTATCCACGCGGTCCTGGCGGAGGTGGGGGTCCACTATCGCCATCCGCCCGCCGACGTCAGGCGCGCGATCGAGGAAGCGGCGGACCAGACCGCGTCGATCCTCAAGATGCCGCGAATCCATATCCGCACGAAGCTGTTCGAGGATTTCTCGATCGTCTACGAAGTGAAGTACTGGATCAAGGACTACGCGGAGCTCGAAGAGATCAAGAACGCCTTCATGACGCGCCTCTGGTACGCGTTCAGCCGGCACGGCATCGAGATCCCCTACCCGATACGGAACCTCTACATGCACACGATCACCGAAGAGACCGAGAAAGCGGCGGCGCGGGAAGCGGAGGACCGCATCTTCGGACAGCTGCGGGAGGTTCCGCTGTTCGATCCACTCACCGATCAGGAGACCCGATCGCTGGCCTCGCGGGCGCGGGTCGAGAGGTATTTCACCGGGGAGGTGGTCATGCGCCAGGGCCAGCCCGGGGACTCGCTTTACATCATCGACGAGGGCAGCGTGGGGGTCGCGGTGAGCGCCGACGGTCGCAGCGAAAAGCTGGCCGAATTGGGACCATCCGCTATCATCGGGGAGATGGCGCTCATGACAGGAGCCGAGAGGACCGCCACCGTGACGGCGACCGTGCCCACCCAGTTCGTGGTCATCGATAGGGAGGCGTTCCGGAAGACCCTGCTCCAGAACCCGCACATCGCCGACCAGATCTCCGAGATGCTCTCCACGCGCCGCGAGCAGCGCGACGCGACGCTGGCCGCGCTCCACGAAGCGGCCAGTCAGGTCTCCGGCGTCGAAAAGGGCCAGATCCTGTCGCGCATCTGGGAGTTCTTCGGTTTCCGCGCGGGAGCCCGGCCATGAGGATGCGAACCCTGGCGGGTGCGGCGCTCGTCGCTCTCGCCTTCGGCGCCACCGTCCCGGTCCCCTCCCCGGCCCAGTCCCTGCAGGCGACGCTGGACGCCCGCCGGGAGGCGATGCCGCGCGGAAAGCACGCGTGGCAGGAGACCTGGCTCTTGCCGGAGAGCGGGACGTCGGCGGCGGATGCCGCGCAGGTCACGAAATTCGGCGGCCGGGTCTGGGCCTACCAGGACGGCGACCGGGAGCGACTCGAGATCCGCGTCGCGCGCGGGGACGAGCTCGACGAGCCGGTTGTCGTCGTGTCGGACGGCGAAGCGTACTGGCTGGTCACCAGGGTCGGGGCGACGCCGCTCACGGAGAGCGCCAGGGCATCGGACGCCTGGCTCGCGCTCGTCCTCGCCGGACCGCCGGGCGACACGCCCGCGTATCGCAGCGTGGCCGCGGCCGGTGGCGGCGTGGCGGCGGTCGTCCTGCGCGCGCCCGAGCCCGCCGACTTCGACGAGGACAAGGCGTTCGCGCTCCGGCTCCCGCAGGGCGGGAGCGGCCTCGTGCGCGAGGGCCTGGCCCAGTTCAGCCCCGGCCGGGATCCGAACGTGACGGCGGCCGCGGGAGCCCGCGGCGTCGATCAGGTCGAAACCGCCGAGGGAACGGTGTCGGTGACCCCGGACCCCGCGGCGGTCGAGTGGATGGAAGATCAGCGGGTGAGCCCCGCGGAGCTCGAGCGCTTCCGGCTCGAGGGCCGGCTCTCCCCGTACGACGCGCTCCCCGAGGAGGCCGGGGCATGAGCCGGATCTTTCGCATATCCTGCGTCGCGGCCCTTCTCGTGCTCGCGGGCGCGATGCCCTCCGAGGCGCAGATCTGGCGCGACGTGACGGAAAGGGCCGAACAGGTCCTCGACACGGCCGAGAAGGTGGGCGCGGCGGTGGTCCCCATCTCGACCGCGCAGGAGATCGAGATCGGCCGCGGCGTCGCCGCTACCGTCGCCGGCCGCTACACGATCTCCCGCGATCCCGCGCTGACGGCGTACCTCAACCTGGTCGGCAACGCGGTCGCGTCCGCGGATCCGCGTCCGGACGTCGTCTACCGTTTCGCGGTGCTCGACAGCGATGAGGTGAACGCCTTCGCCGCGCCGGGCGGGTACGTCTTCGTCACCCGCGGAGCGCTGGCCCTGATGGAGGACGAGTCGATGCTGGCCGGCGTCCTCGCCCACGAAGTCGTCCACGTCAACCAGCGCGACGTCATCGAGGAGATCCAGGACCGCGCGCGGACCGAGTTCGGCATCCGGGAGGCCGCCGAGCGGGTGGACATCACGGGCGAGCAGTACCTCGAGCAGGCGATCGGGCTCGGGGCGAACGCCCTGTTCATGGGTCTGAGCCGGGAAGACGAGATCGAGGCGGATACGATCGGCATGCGCCTGGCTTCCGACACGGGCTACGATCGGGGCGGCATCCAGCGATTCGTCGAGCAGCTCGAGGAGCATTCCGAAGCCGCGTCGCTGTCGCTCCTCGAGAAGACACACCCGGACCCCGATGACCGCCTGGACGCGCTCGAGGACGCGGTGGACCGGATTCCCTCCGAGCGTCGCGGCAAAGTCGTCGCCGCCCCGCGCTTCCTCCGGCACATGGAGGCCGCCGGCCTCCGCCAGGGCACGGGCACGCCCTAGGGCACGACCGCCCGCTCGACCCGGTCACCCAGCAGGATCGCGTCGACCACCTCCATCCCCGACACCACGCGACCGAACGCCGTGTAGCGCCCATCGAGATGGGGCTGCATGCCGTGGGTCACGAAGTACTGCGACCCCTCGGTGTCCCTGCCCGCGCTCGCCATTCCCAGCGTGCCGCGATCGTAGGGTAGCCTCGTCAGCTCGCTCCGGATGGAGAAGCCCGGACCGCCCCAGCCGTCGCCCCGTCCGACGTCGCCGCCCTGGATGACGAAGCCAGGCACCACCCGATGGAACTCGACCCCGTCGTAGCGGCCGTCTTCGGCGAGCTTGAGGACGGTCTCCGCCGTCTGGGGGGCGAGCTCGGCGTCCAGCTCGAGCTCGATCGCCCCCCGCCTCGTGTCGAGGCGGAGCGCCGGCCGGGACCCATGCCGCGCCAGGTACTCCCAGTCGATCGGGCGGACAGGGGAAGGCGGTGGCGCCGGTGGCACGGCCGCGCCCGCCTCCTCCAGCGCTTCGCGCACGGCGGCCATCGCCTCCGCGTCGGCGGGAGCCTCGAGATCTGCGTACACCTGCTCGAGGAGCGTCACCGAGCCCAGCGCCACCAGCGCGGAGTCGGCCAGGACGGGGGCCACGGTGGCGACGGCCGCGAGGTCGCGCGACCGGAGCGCGCGGTCGAACACCGCGTAGTACCGCTCGGGTGTGACCTCCTCCGTGCGAACGCCGCGCGTCCACCACTGGGCGAGCGCCTCCAGCGCCGCGGCGCTGATCCGGGGCTCCGGCCGCGTGGCGGCGTGCTGGAGCACCAGGTACGCCTCGCGCCCGTCACCCCATCCCAGCGAGCGGAGCCCCGCGGAGTACGCGGTGACGTCCCGCGGCGGGTTGCCGTCCAGCCAGAGGAGCCACAGCAGGTTGAGCCGCGAGTGGCCGGCCTTCGCGATGGCGGGCAGGAGCTCGACCGAGACCTGCCAGGGCTGGGGTCGCGTCATCACCCGCCTCCCGATCTCGGTCTCCACCTCGGAATCGAGCGAGTCCTCCGCCGACAGCGCCCGTGCGGCCTCGACCGCCACGTGGAGCCGCGGGTCGTCCAGCGCCCCCATGAGCCTTCCGGTCACGAGCGGGTCGCGGGTGAAGCCCGCCAGGGCGCGCGCGGCGGCGACCCGCGCCCGCCAGTCGGCGGCGCCCTCGAGCCATGCCACGAGCCGGTCCCTGTCTTCCGGGCGATCGAGGCGGCCGAGCGCCGCCAGGAGATGAATCGCGGCTTCGGCGGCGGCGTCGCCCTTCGGGTCGAGCCCGTCGAGGGCCCGCCGCAGATCGGCGACGCTCGAGCTCCAGGCGGCCGTGTCCGCGCGGGCGAAGTACCAGGCGGCGTCGGCGGCCACCAGCGGGTCGGGGTCCGCGGCGAGCCCCGCCAGGCGCTCCACGGCGCGGGGATCATGGATTCCGCGGAGTCCGTAACGGCCGATCGCCAGCGCGAGGAGCGCGCGCTCGTCGCCCGCGGCGCCCAGGGTCGCGAGCGCGGCGAGCGACGCGCCGCCGCCGGTACGTCCCAGCGCGTCGAACAGCTCCGCGCGCGCGGCGGGATCCGTCTCCGACTCGAGCGCGTCGAGGAGCGCGTCCTCCGCGGTCGAGTCGGCGGTCAGCCCGAGCGCGAAGGCTGCGTCGGCGCGGACGGCCGCCTCGGGGTCGGCGAGCGACGCGAGCAACGGAGGCACTGCGCCCGTGTCCTGGACCGACGCGAGCGCGAACGCGGCGCGGGCGCGGACTACGGGATCGGCATCCGACAGCGCGGCGACGAGGGTCCCGCCGTCGCGCGCGTTCTGGGCGTCGACCAGCCGCTGGAGATCGGGACGCGAGAGGAGCCCGTCGGCCGGACGCGCCGGCCGCGGCTGGGAGAGGCCCACCTGGCCGCCGGCGGGTCCGGCGAGCGCCAGGACCGCCATCGCGGGCGCCGCCAGCCGGACGGCAATACGCCTCGTGCGGGCCGGGATGCGTGGGAACGGAGGCGTCATGGGGGGCGACAGGATACTTGAACGAGGTTCGGGACGCGAGCGTCTGCCATGCGAACGCGCGCCTTCCATCCAGAGGTGAATCGTGCGACTCCTCCTGTTCCCGTTCCTGATCTTCCTCGCGCACGGCGACGGTCAGCCGGAGGCGAGCGCCGCCCGCGATTCGCGAACGACATCCGATTGGCTGTCTCGCCTGCCGGACGGCGAAGTCAAGCGGCGCTTCATCCTCGATTGTGCCGGCTGCCATCCGCTGGACGACGCCGTCATGACGATCGGCGGGCGGCCGCGGACCCGCGAGGAGTGGGCTCGGTCGGTCGATCTCATGCTGTCGTTCGCCGGCGCCCGGACGGGCTTCCCGATCATGGCGCCGAGCCGCGACGCGACCTCGACCGCCGACTGGCTCGCCGAGCACCTGACGGAGCTCCCGCCACCGGCGGCGGTGCCCCCGGACGCCTCCGGCTGGTCGGTCGAGGAGTTCCCGCTGCCGCGCCCGGCGGATCTTCCCCACGACGTGGCGGTGACCGCGGACGGACGGGTGGTCGTCACCGGCATGATGTCCCACGTGCTGTACGTGCTCGACCCCGACACCGGCGCGTTCGAGGAGATCCCGATTCCCGTGCCCGGCGCGAACCCGCGGGCGGTCGAGGTCGCGCCGGATGGCGCGTGGTGGGTGGTGCTGGGTGGACCGACCACCCTGGCCCGGCGCGACCCGGAGTCCGGGGAGTGGCGTACATGGGAAGTCGGCGTGTACCCGCACGAGGCGGCGATCGATTCCGCCGGCCGGGTCTGGTTCAACGGCCACTTCACGAAGGAGCCCGAGGTCCTCGGGTTCGTCGATCCGTCGGTGGACGCGGCGCCGGTGACGCTCGACGTCCCCGTGCCCGCGCTTGCCGACGGAGGCAGCAACATCCCGTACGGTCTTCGCGTCGGCCCCGACGGAACGGTCTGGATGACCGAGCTCGCCGGCGGACGGCTGATCGGGCTCGACCCGGCGAGCGGCGAGTTCCGTGTGCACCCGCTTCCCGAGCCCTTCAGCGGCCCCCGGCGCCTGGACGTGGCGGCGGACGGAACCGTCTGGGTCCCGGAGTTCGCGGCCAACCGGCTCGCCGCCTTCGATCCGGCGACGTCACGCTTCCGCGAGTACCAGATCCCGGTCCCCGACGCGCTGCCCTACGTCGCGCGCGTCGACCCGCGCACGGGCGCCGTCTGGGTGTCCCTCGCCGGGGCGGGCGCCGTCGCCAGGTTCGATCCGGCGCGCGAGACGTTCGACCTCGTCCCCCTCCCCACGCGGGACGGGATCGTGCGCCATCTCGCGGTCGACGGCCGCACCGGCGACGTGTGGGGGGCCTACGGCTCCTTCCCCGCCCGCACGCAGCACGTATTCCGCATCCGCGGACGCTGATTTCGGGGCTCCGCCGCGCATTTCTCCGCTCCGGGTAAGGGCCCTTACGGTCGCCGGTCTCCCCTTCTCCGATACTCGTCGAGGGACGGTGGGCCGAGGGATCCGATGATCCCCGCCCGTAAACGCTGGAGGGGGAGGGGCGTCATGCGAGTGATCTGGATCCGCGCCGCGCTGGCGGCGATCATCGCGATCTTCTTCGCATGCACCAACGGGCGGGAGACCGAGGAGCCGACCATATCGATCGGCGAGGCCGACGGCGACCCGGGCGAAGCGAGCGCGTACTGGAACAACGAGCCGCCGCTCTCGCTCGAAGACATCGAGCTCGGCCGGCACGATTCGACATGGCTCAGGGCCGTCACCTCCGATACGAGCGATCTCCGGTTCGCGGATCTCGACACCGTCGCGGTCGAGCCCCTGACCCTGCCGCCGCTCGAGATCGTGGAGTCGTTCCCCGAGACGTACGCCGATTTCGAGCGCCTGTCGCCGGCCGCCTCCGACTCGGCCCTTCCCGCGGTCCGGCTCCCCGTCTCCGGGGAGGCCCAGGGACCCTCGGTGCTCTACGTCCAGGTGCTCCTCGACCGCTCGCCCTTCTCTCCGGGGATCCTGGACGGCAAGTGGGGCAAGAACACGCGCAAGGCCGTGTACTGGCTGCAGCGCACCTCGGGGCTGGATCCGACCGGGGTGGTCGATTCGATCACGTTCGTCCGGCTGGTCGAGCTCGCCGGCCGGCCGGAGAGCTACGTGCGTACCGTGCAGCTGACCGAAGAGGACGTCGCCGGGCCGTTCGTCGAGATCCCCGGGGACGTCCATGCCCAGGCGGAGCTCGAGTGCATGTGCTACGGCTCGGCGCTGGAGCAGGTGGCGGAGCGGTATCATGCGGCGCCGGAGCTGCTGGAATCCTTGAATCCCGGCCGGACGCTCGACTCGCTCTCGGCGGGCGACTCCCTGCGCGTGCCGAACGTCGTCGACGGCGAGCAGCCCGCCATGGCTTCCATCGGGGCGCGAAGCGCCACGATCGACACGGCCGGGGTCGCCAGGGACACAGCGGGCCGCCCCGCCGGGACGGCGGGCGCCGCGCGCACCGGCATGTCTCGCGCCGGCGAGGTCGCCCGGATCGTGATCTCGATCGACGGCTTCTATCTCCACGCGCTCGACGAGGAGGGCCGGCTCCTCTACCACTTCCCCACCACCGTCGGCTCGAAGTATCAACCATCCCCGACGGGAGAGTTCCGCGTCGAGTCCGTCGCTTTCGACCCGTGGTTCCACTGGCAGCCAGCGCTCTTCGACGAGGTGCCCGACACGGAGGAGGACGAGCGCATCCCGCCGGGTCCCAACAGCCCCGTCGGCGTCGTCTGGATAGGCCTGTCGAAGGACAACTACGGGATCCACGGCACCAACGCGCCGGCCACCATCGGGTACTCGACCTCCCATGGCTGTGTGCGGCTCACGAACTGGGATGCGCGCTTCCTGGCCGAGCGCGTGCGCGCGGGGGTTCCGGTCGTCTTCCGCGACATCGGCTCGGGGGAAGCTCCGGTCGCATCGAACCGCGAGGGGCGACCCGCCACTGCGGACGGAGTCGGATCGGGGCGTTAGATTCCGGGCTTCGTGCCCGGCCATCGAACCCTCCCCACCGTCGCGATCCTCCTCGCGCTCGCCGCCGCATGCGCGCCCGAGGGTCCGCGCGAGCCCCCTCCCGACGCCGAGAGCGCGGAGGTCGCCTGGGATCCCGCGGACACGCTGACGGACGCGGAGCTCGAGGCCGGACGCCTGGACGACTCCTGGCGCACGGCGGTCAAGCTCGGGCCGCCGCCCGCTCCGCGCGAGTTCCCGCTGGACACGATCGTGATACCCGCCGAGTGGCTGGAGATGGGCCGCAGGCGCGACGCCGGCGAGGTGCTTCGCGTCCAGACGCTCCTCGACCGCGCGCGGTTCTTTCCCGGCGTCATCGACGGGCGGTGGGGAAAGAACACCGAGAAGTCGGTGTGGTGGTTCCAGGTCTCCCGAGGGTTGGAGCCGACCGGCGCCGTCGACTCGCTGACGTTCGAGCTCCTGCGGGTCGCCGCGGGAGAGCCGGGCGAGACCGTGATCCGGCACGTCCTCGACGAGGATGACGTTGCGGGGCCGTTCACTCCCATCCCCGCGAGCGTGTACCGTCAGGCGGCGCTCGACTGCCTGTGCTACGAGTCGCTGGGGGAGAAGCTGGCCGAGCGCTTCCACACGTCGATCGAGGTGCTCGAGGATCTCAATCCCGGCGTGGATCTGAGCGCTCTAACCGCCGGCGACGCCATCATGGCGCCCGCCGTCGAGGGCGCCCCGTCCCCCGGCCGGCCCGTGGACCGCGTCGTGGTCTCCGGGCTCGGCTCCTATGTCCATGCGCTCGACGCCGACGGCCGCATCCTGTATCACTTCCCGACCACGCTCGGCTCGCAGTACGATCCCTCTCCGCTCGGCGAGCTCTCCGTCGTCGGCGTCCATCTCGACCCGTGGTTTCACTACCAGCCCTGGCTCCTGGCCGGGGTCGACGACACCCAGCCGGACACCCACCTGCCGCCCGGGCCGAACAACCTCGTCGGGAACGTCTGGATCAAGCTGTCGCAGCTCCATTACGGGATCCACGGCACCCGCGATCCCGCGACGATCGGCTATGCCAGCTCCTCCGGCTGCGTGCGGCTCACGAACTGGAACGCGGTCCTGCTGGCGGGCGAGGTCGGGCCGGGAACCGCGGTCGAGTTCCGCGACACGCGCCCCGTGGGCGTGCAGTAAGGCTCTTGAAACTCAACCTATAGGATCGTTTGTTCAGAGCTCCTTCAATAGATCCACTGTCAAGATAGCTAGCGATGCAGCGAGTGTATCTTCATCAGCCAAGGGACCAGCAGCCCGCACAGCCATAAGTGTCCCCGGAGCGCGCGAGTGACCAAAGAGAGACGGAAGCTGATCCACTGCGAAAGAAGTAGCTGCACCTGATAGCTCGGTTCCCCTCAACATACGAAATCGCCGGACGAGCTCCTCCGTCCGGCTCCCTCGAAGGAGCCGATATACATCAAGAGCGTCCTTATCGATTAGCCGCCCGCTTGATGAAAGTCGGTCATGAATCTTATGAATCTTTGCCACGATTAGCGCTGCAGGCCCGGCGATGTCGATTCGGTATCGCCTCGAGTCAGCGACGTCGAGCGCAGCGAGATCCATGGCGTCCTTGTCCACCAGGGCCCCCTCCAGGCCCGAAACCTTCCGGGCAACATGACGTCCATGTGGCGGGATCCGGGCTCCTCGGCGACCGCCGCCGCCCAGGGACTCAGGGACAAGTAGGTCCACCGCAACTCGAAGCCCGTCGTGATTCTCAATCGATCGATTCCACACTCCCACAAGATCAGCTTGGACGAATCCGGCTCCTTCGAGCATCGACTCGAGCAGTGGCTCGCTTCCGAGACGTGAAGGATCGATGGCTAGGTCGCTGTCTGTCGTAAATGGTGCGACTGCCAAGTCTGCCTCCCCTGTACGCGCATATACGGCCTGCGCTCCGACAAGAACAAAAGCATCCAGGTGAGGTTCTACTGCATCCAAAGCATCGAGGAGAACTTTGCGGGCGATTACATAAAGAGGATCAAGCTCGCCAGACATCTTCGTTGTCCGCCATCCATTTCATGAGTTCTTCCGCTTCGGCAGGCTGACGACCTGTACCAGTGAGCAGATCAGCGGCGCATTGGCTTAGCGCCACATAGTTCAGGCCCTGCTCGGTACGCCCACGTTGCCAGACAACACTGTCGAATGGTTCAAGCAGAAGGACATTCGTGCCGCTCTCGGTTGGGCGGATGTCTGTCCGTTTGGCGGCGCGATTGGAATCGTCAACGTAGCAGGTCGCCAGGCGAGACGGCGCTCTGGACACGGAGGGGGGCACGGCTAGCGATCCGGTCAAGGCCCATTGGCCCTCGTAGTCCTTCAAGGCCGCAGTGAATGCTTCCAGGCCACGAGGAGCTACATAGGTCGACACAGAATTCGTCTCAGTCGCTTGATAATCCTGCGTCCAGCGTAGCAGCAACTCTTTCAATCTTATCTCTACGACTTCTCCAGCTGAGTTTCGACGCAATACGTCCTCGTCTTGGAGAAAGCCCAGTATTCGGCTGGTATACCCAGGATCAGTATTCGCGCGTCGGGCTATTTGCCGGACTCCGACGGGAGGCTTCCAGTCACACAAGGCTCTGACGATCCTAGCCGCTTTAGTACCTTTTAGAGACTTGATCGATCGAGGAAGAGGGTCCGGGTCTTTGTCCAGGCCCTTGGTTTCGATCAGAATGGCCGGCCGATCAACAGTTATGCGCGCGTTGCCCGTCAAGTCCATGTAGGAGATTCCGGCCTGGCTCAATCGCTCTCGAGCCAAAGGGGTCAGGTAGCGGGTTATCATCAGGACACCCCCCGCATCGATACCATCAGACCTCCCGGGAAGGCGGGATCCCCAATCGGCTGCTTGCTTCGTGGTGAGTCGGTTCTTGACCTCCACCAGAAGGGTGGCACAGGATCGATCCGGTGCGCAGATCTTTAGGAGGGCGTCGGGCGTGTACTCTTTCAGTTGGTACTCACTACTATTCTCTTGAGACAGAGTCCACCCGTTTGGCAGTCGAGATTCCAGCTGCTTAAGCGCATTTCGAAGGAGGGTGTTGTATGGGGTAGGCCTGTTGCTCATATAGTGCAACAGTAGCCAAGCAAGCAACACTTGTCAAGGCATTGTTGCAGATTTGACCTGTTGCTCATATCGGACAACAAGGCCTTTCTATGCAACGGAAGCGGCATTCCGCTCTGCCGAAAGGCGACTCTTAGAGCGCGATGAGCTCAGCGAGAGTGGTCGGGTCCACGTTGCCGCCCGAGAGTATCACCCCCACCCGCTCCACATCGTCGGGCAGCAGTCCCTCCAGCGCGGCCGCGGCGCCCAACGCGCCGGTGGGCTCGACGAGGATCTTCATCCGCGTGAGGAGGAGCCGCATGGCGTGGACGAGGGCCTCGTCCGGAACCCGGACCACCGCTTCGGCGAGCTCCATGAGAACGGGAAACGTCTTCTCGCCCGGGATCTCCACCCGGGCGCCGTCGGCGATCGTGTCGGGAGAGTCGATCCGGACGCGCTCCCCCGTTTCCAGCGAGCGGGCTGTGTCGTCGGCCCCGGCGGGCTCGGCCCCGAAGGCGAGCACGCGGGGAGCCGCGCCGTCGAGCGCCGTGGCAGTCCCGGCGAGCAGTCCGCCACCCCCGACCGGGGCCACGACCGCGTCCAGGTCCGGCACGTCCTCCAGGAGCTCGAGCGCCGCGGTGCCCTGACCCGCCATGATCCACGGGTCGTCGTACGGCGGGACGAGGACGCGGCCCTCCTTCTCGGCGATCTCCTGCGCGATCAGGTCGCGGTTCTCGGCCCGGCGGTCGTACTCGACGACCTTGGCCCCGTAGTTCCGTGTCGCCTCGAGCTTCGAGCGCGGCGCGTCCTTCGGCATGACGATCGTCGCGTCCACACTCAGCGTGCCGGCGGCCAGCGCCACGGCCTGCGCATGGTTTCCGCTCGAGAACGCGACCACGCCGCGCGCTCGCTCCATCTCGCTCAGCGAGAGAAGCTTATTGAACGCCCCGCGGGCCTTGAACGCGCCCGCGCGCTGGAAGTTCTCGCACTTGAAGAAGAGGCGGATCCCCGCCTCATCGTCGACGAGCCGCGAGGTCATGACGGGAGTGCGGTGGATGTGGGAACGGATGCTCCGGCGCGCGGCCAGAACGTCCTCGTACCCGATCGCCAGCCCGCTCAAGAGACCGCGCGCGGGCGTGACAGCCGGGCCTCGGCCTCGGCGACCCGGCGCTTGACGGTCACGACGCTGTCGGGGTTCAACGACATGGAGTCGATCCCGCACTCGACCAGGAACTCGGCGAAGTCGGGATGATCGCTCGGCCCCTGGCCGCAGATCCCGACCTTCGTGCCGGTCTCTTTGGCGGCCACGATGACCTCGCGGATCATCGCCTTGACCGCGTCGTTCCGCTCGTCGAACAGATCGGCCAGCGGCCCCGAATCGCGGTCGACACCGAGCACGAGCTGGGTCAGGTCGTTGGAGCCGATCGAGAAGCCGTCGAACTTCTCGGCGAACTGCCGGGCGAGGATGACGTTGGACGGCACCTCGCACATGACGTACACCTCGAGCCCCTTCCTGCCGCGTTCCAGACCGTGGTCGGCGAGCACGTGCAGCACCTTGTCCGCCTCGTCGAGCGTGCGGCAGAACGGGATCATGATCAGGACGTTGTCGAGGCCGATCTCCTCCCGGACCATGCGAATGGCGCGGCACTCGAGCGCGAACGCTTCGCGGTAATGGTCGCTGTAGTAGCGCGACGCCCCGCGGAAGCCGAGCATGGGGTTCTCTTCATGAGGTTCGAACTGCCTGCCCCCCAGGAGGTCCGCGTACTCGTTGGTCTTGAAGTCGCTCATCCGCACGATGACCGGAGCCGGGTACTGGGAGGCCGCGATCTTCGCGATCCCGCGCGCCAGCCGCTCGACGAAGAACCCCGGCCGATCGGCGTAGCCGGCCGTCAGCCGGAGGATCTCCTCGCGCACCTCGTTGTCCGTCAGCTCGTGGAATCTCAGCAGCGCGAGCGGATGGACCTTGATGGAGTTGTTGATGATGAACTCCATCCGCGCGAGGCCGATCCCCTCGCACGGCAGGCGCCACCAGCGGAAAGCGGCATCGGGGCTGGCGATGTTGAGCATGATCTGGGTGTGTGTCTCCGGCACGTCGGTGACGTCCATCTCGGAGACGTCGTAGGCCAGCGCGCCGTCGTACACGTACCCCTCGTCCCCTTCCGCGCAGGACATCGTGATCATCTGTCCCGGCTCGAGGACGCGCGTCGCCTCGCCGGTGCCGACCACCGCGGGGATGCCCAGCTCCCGGCTGATGATCGCGGCATGGCAGGTGCGCCCCCCCTGATCGGTGACGATCCCCGCCACGCGCTCCATGATCGGACCCCACGCGGGATCCGTCATCTCGGTGACCAGGATGTCCCCGTCGCTCACGCGATCGGCCTCCTCGGGACTCGAAAGCCGCACGACGCGGCCCGTCGCGATCGCCGAGCCCACGCTTATGCCGGTCAGGATCCGCTCGCCGTCCTCCGTGCGGCTGTAGACCTTGAGCGAGGCCGTTGCTGCGCGCGAGTGGACAGTCTCGGGGCGCGCCTGGACGATGAAGAGCTTCCCGGAATCGCCGTCCTTCGCCCACTCGATGTCCATCGGCCGGCCGTAGTGCTCCTCGATCGCGCACGCCCAGCGGGCGAGCTGGAGGATCTCGTCGTCGTCGAGGACGAAGGCGTTCCGCTCCGCGATCGTGGTCTCGATCGTGACCATCGGGCCCTCGGTGAGCCGCGCGTAAACCATCTTCTTCGCCTTCTCGCCGCGCGTCTTCTCGATGATCGGCATGCAGCGCGGCTGCTTGAGCATGGGCTTGAAGACCGTGTATTGATCGGGGATCACGGCGCCCGCGACGACCAGCTCGCCGATCCCCCAGGAGGCGTTGATCAGGACCGAGTCGGGAAACCCGCTCTCGGTGTCGAGCGTGAACATGACCCCTGACCCCGCCTTGTCCGAGCGGACCATCTTCTGGACGCCGATCGACAGCGCCACATCGAGCTGGTCGAACCCGCGCTTCTCGCGGTACGCCAGCGCGCGGTCGGTGAACAGGGACGCATAGCAGTTTCGGCAGGCGTCGAGGAGCGCGTCGTCGCCCTGGGTATTCAGGAAGGTGTCCAGCTGGCCGGCGAAGCTCGCCTCGGGCAGGTCCTCGGCTACGGCGCTGGAGCGCACCGCGACGTCGACGGCCTCGCTCTCGTAGTCGGCGGACAGCTTGCGATAGGCGGCCCGGATGTCGTCGGCGAGGTCGGCGGGGAAATCGGCCTCGCGGAACAGCGACCGGATCGCCTTCCCGGCGGCGTCGATCCCCTTGCCGTACTCCTCGAGGTGGGCTCGGATCTCGGCATCGATCTCGTTGTGCCGGACCAGGCGCCAGTAGGCGTCGGTCGTGATCGCGAAGCCCCGCGGCACCCGGATTCCGGCGTCCTGGAGGGTGGCGATCATCTCGCCCAGCGAGGCGTTCTTCCCCCCCACAGTCGCGATGTCCCCCGCCGAGAAGTCCTCGAACCAGCGTATGTGGCCGTTTCCGGCACCCGGCATGTCGCCCCCCGTTGGTTTTGCCCGTGGCGTCGGGGGAAACTATGCAACAAAAGGGCCGAAATCCCGTAAAAAAGGGCGTGCGCCGTCTATCTGTATCCGGGTCTACTACACGAATAGTCCGGAATTCCCTATCTTTCCCGTTTCCATGACCACCAATGCGCGCCCGGGTGACGTCCTCCTCGTGGAGGACAATCCGTCCGACGTCTACCTTACCCAGGTGGCGTTTCGGCGGAGCAACGCGGAGACCCAGATCCACGTCGTCGAAGACGGGATCCAGGCCATGGCGTTCCTGCGCCAGGAGGGACCCTACGCGACCTCTCCGCGGCCCGATCTGGTGCTGCTGGACCTGAACCTGCCCCGCAAGCACGGCCACAAGGTCCTCAGGGAGATCAAGGAAGATCCCGAGCTCAGGGGAATACCGGTGATCATCCTGACGACGTCCACCGCCGAGGCGGACATCAATCTCTGCTACGAGGACCATGCCAACTGCTACATCGCCAAGCCCGTCGACTTCGACCAGTTCGAGAAGGTCGTCCGCGAGATCGAGACGTTCTGGTTCCAGTGCGTGAAGCTGCCCCGGCATGATTGACGCCGGGCGCGCGGGGCGGGTCGCCTCGCGGCCTGAAACGGAAAGCGGCATCCGGATCGCACTGATCCAGCAGCACGCGGGCCCGCACAAGGAAGAAAACGTCGCCCGCGGGCTGGA
>DASSPT010000108.1:0-8564 GCA_035699465.1 Gemmatimonadota bacterium | reverse complement strand
CGAGCAGCGCGAGGACGTCCGCGTCGCGCTCCAGCAGATCACGGCGACGGAAACCCCGAAGGAGCCGGTGCGTCCGCTCCAGCTCGCGTGGGTGGCGACGTACCTGCTCGTCCTCGGCGGCCTCGCGGTGGTCTACTACCTCCTGCGGTTCGAAGCCATTCCGCTCGCCCCCCGGATCGAAGCGTTCCTTCGACGGCTGACGCTGGGGGGCATGGCGGTCGTGGCGATCCTGACCGTGGTCAAAGCCGTGGACGCCTTCGTGCTCAGCCGGCTCGAGAGCCGGGTCACGGAGTACACGCTGCGGCGCGTGGTGCGCGCCGCGGCCGCGCTCGTCGTCGTCTTCGTCGTGGCCTCCATCCTGTCGGCCAGCTGGTACACGGCGCTCGTGTCGCTCGGCGTCCTGTCGCTGATCCTCGGCTTCGCCCTCCAGACCCCCATCCTCAGCTTCATCGGCTGGCTGTACATCCTGGTCCGCACCCCGTACCGGGTCGGCGACCGGATACGGATCGGCGACGCGACGGGGGACGTCATCGACGTGGGATATCTCGACACCACGCTGTGGGAGTTCGGGGGCGAATACCTCTCGACCGATCACCCCAGCGGCAGGGTGATCAAGTTCCCGAACTCGCTCGTCCTCAGCGAGCCGGTATTCAGCTACTCGTGGCCGCTGTTCCCGTACATATGGAACGAGCTGAGCTTCCAGGTCGCGTACGAGAGCGACCTCGCCTTCGTGGCCAGCACTCTCAAGGAGGTGGCGAACGAGGCGGTCGGCGAAGCGATGCGGGAGCGCGTACGCACCTTCCGGGAGGTGCTGTCCAAGACCCCGGTGGACGAGCTCGAGGTGCGCGAGGAGCCGGCCGTCTTTTTCCGCGCGAGCGCCAACACCTGGGTCGAAGCGACGGTCCGCTACCTGGTGCACCCCAAGGAAGGGGGCCGGGTCAAGACGGAGATCCTGACCACCGCGCTCGAGCGGCTGAACGCCGAGCCGGATCGCGTCCTGTTCCCGAAGAGCAACATGCGCTGACGATCTCCCGAAGCGGCACATGCGGGGATCCGGACGAGCCGGTCCACGTCACCCGAGCCCGGCGCGCGGATCGAGGGGGACGAACAGCGAGCGGCGCGGTATGGATCCTACGTTCCGGGTCCGATGGCCGCGCCCGGTGGTGTCCTCGAGGAGGAGCACCTCACCGCCCGCGAAACGACGGATCTCCCCGTCTCCGACTTCGATCTCGATGGCGCCGTTCAGCAGCACGACGAGCTGCCGCGCCGGCGCGGGGTGCCAGTCGTATTCGTAGTCGGCTCCGGTCTCGCGGAAGACGACGGACTCCGCGGCGACGGGGAGCGAGAGGTGTCCGATCGGCCCCGCGTCCTCCAACGGGATCTCGATCTCGTCGAAATGGGTGACTCCCCGATTGTCGGCGCGGATCCGCGTGACCTTCATTCGCGGAGGAGGCCGTCGAGAATCGCTCGCGCGGCTACGACCTCGTCGTCGACCACCGTGTGGCCGAGCCCGGGGTAGATCCGCTCGTCCACGTCCGCTCCCATCGACGAAAGGACGCGCGCGGTCTCGTGGACGCGCTCGACGGGGATATGCGGGTCGACGTCCGAGCAGCCGAGAAGGACGGGCGTCCCGGCCAGGGAGCCGGCGTATCGGCGCGGTGTCCCCGGAGGCCCGATGAGGCCGCCCGAGAGGAGGACGAGCCCGCCGTAGCGCCGCGCATTACGCGCAGCATACTCGGCGGAGAGGCAGGCGCCCTGGGAGAAGCCGGCGAGCGCGATCCGCCCGGGCGGAAGGCCCGCAGTTTCGCAGCGCGCCATGAGCCGGCCGAGGAGATCCAGCGAGGCCGAGAGCCAGGGCTCGTTGGCTTCGATGGCGGCCAGGAACGAGTGCGGATACCACGCGCCCCCTGCGGCCTGAGGCGCGAGCCAGGCGACGTCCTCCACTCCGATCGCGGCGGCCAGCTCGAGCATCCCCTCGGCCGAGCCGCCGCGTCCATGGACCAGGATCGCGGCGGCGCCGGCGTCGGCGAGATCGCGCCCCGAAGTCAGAACCGGTTCCTCGTTCATCGCCCCTCCTCCATTCGCGCGCCGGCCGACGATCGGATACTATACCGGCCTCCAATGCGCTCGACCTTCCCCGTCATCCGGCGAGCCCCGCGCGCTCTCGCCCTCGCCTGGTTCTCGCTGGCCTTGACCGGCGGCCCGGTTGCCCGGGACGCGACTTCGGCTCCGGGTGATCCCCTCTCCGACTTCGCGGGGGTGCGCTGTCCGGCCGGTCGCCTTCCCGGCGGGCAGGCGGCGGACCTGTGGTGCATGGAGCTTCTCCCGACCGGGACCGTGGCCGGAGCCAGCGGCGCCGTCTATCTGGCGCCGGGGCGCTCGCTCTTCGGAGTCTCGGTGACCGCAGACGGGACCGCGGTCTACGACCTCGCGATAGCGGTCGAGGGGCTTCCAGATCCCGCGTCGCTCGGCTACGAACGGTACGTCGTCTGGGCGGCGGCGCCTCCACTCGCGCCGGTCGTCCGCTTGGGGGAGATCGGCGTCGCGGCGGCTGGCATCGGTGTGGACCCGGTCCGGATCGGCACGGTCGCGCTGGACAAGTTCCTGGTCGTCGTGACCGCGGAGGAAGCCGGGTCGACCGGGGAGGGCGAGGACGCGTCGAAGGAGAGATGGCGGGGGCCGATCGTCCTGCGGGGAACCTCGCCGAGCATGCGCCTCCAGCCGCACGAGCTGCCCGCGTTTCTCGCGGTGGGGACGGCCTTCCCGCCGACAAGCGACGATGCGGGGGCCGCGGGACACGCGCACGGCGGAGCAGCACCGACGGGCGAGTACTGGATCGCGCCCCCCATGCATCCCGACGTCCCCATGATCGCGGGGCTCGACCGGCTGCGACCGGACGTGTCGCCCTGGCGACCGGCGGATGACCCCGCGGCGCCGCGCGCGCGCGCGCCGGAGATCGTGCCGCTCGCCGATGGCGACACGCTCGCGCTGGTAGCCGGCCCGGTCCGGAAAGCCGTCAAGGGACGGGACGTCACGTTGTACGCGTTCAACGGCCAGATCCCCGGCCCCATGATCCGCGTCCAACGCGGGGCCGAGATCGTGATCGTGTTCGAGAACCGGATCGACCTGCCGACGACCGTGCACTGGCACGGGATCCGGCTCGACAACCGGTTCGACGGAGTCCCCGGCGTCACCCAGGAGGCAGTCCCGCCAGGCGGGTCGTTCACCTACCGGATCCGATTCCCCGACGCCGGGATCTACTGGTACCACCCGCACGCCCGCGAGGACGCGCTCCAGGACCTGGGCCTCTACGGGAATCTGCTGGTCGATGCGCCCGGCGCGTTCGCGCCCGTCCAACGCGAGGTCGCACTCGTCCTCGACGACCTGCTCGTAGCCGAGGCCGGGCTCGTTCCCTGGGGCGAGCAGGCAGCCACCCATGCGCTCATGGGCCGCTTCGGGAATGTCCCGCTCGTCAACGGCGAGCCGCGCTGGGAGATCGACGTCGCTCGCGGCGAGGTCGTGCGGCTCTACATCACGAACGTCGCGAACGCGCGCACGTGGAACGTGTCGCTCCCCGGTGCGCGCATGAAGGTCGTGGCTACGGACGTGAGCCGCTTCGAGCGCGAGGAGTGGGTCGAGAGCGTCGCGATCGCCCCCGCCGAGCGCTACGTCGTCGAGGCTCGCTTCGACGACCCCGGCGAGGTCGCCCTCCTCCACCGCGCGCGCGGGATCGACACGGTGTACGGAAACTACGTGCAGGAGGAGGATACCCTCGGGATCGTCCGTGTGGCCGAGGAGCGGTCAGCGGACCCGCGTGGCGGGATCGCGCGGGCGTTCGAGCGACTCGCAGAGACGCCGGCGGTGGCGGCCGAGATCCGTGCCCTCCGCGATCGACTGGACGACCCCGCCGACCGGACGCTCTTTCTCACCTTCGACGTGGACTCGCTGCCGTTCCCGCTCGGCCCCATCCTCGCCGGGGAGAGGACGTACTTTCCCCCCCTGGAATGGGCGGGAACCATGCCGGAGATGAACTGGGTGACGACCGGCCGGCGCGTCCGCTGGGCGTTGGAGGACCCGACGACCGGACGCCGCGACCACGCGATCGGTTGGAGCTTCCACCAGGGTGAGACCGTGAGGTTGCGGCTCGTGAGCGACCGGGACGCCTTCCACGCGATGCACCACCCGATCCACCTCCACGGCCAGCGATTCCTGGTCGCGGCGGTGAACGGGGTGCCTGTCGCGAACCGGGCGTGGAAGGACACGGTCGTGGTCCCGGCGGGCGGGTCGGTGGATCTCCTGGTCGAGATGTCGAACCCCGGCGACTGGATGCTCCACTGCCACACGGCGGAGCACCTGGAGGCGGGGATGCACACGGTGTTCTCAGTGGAGCAGGGTCGACCCGAAGCAGGAGGACGCAGATGAAAGGTCGGAGCTTCGCGCTCGCGAACCTCGCGGCCACGGCCGCGCTCGCCGCCGCGCCGGCCTCGGCACAGACGGCGCGGGAGCTGTCCGCGGCGGTGGCCGAGTACGTGGCGGTGAAGGCGCCGCTCGTGGCGCTGACGAACGTCCAGGTGGTGGACGGCACCGGCGCTCCGCCCATCGCGGGCGCGACGATCGTGCTCCGGGACGGCGTGATCGAGGCGGTCGGCGCGGACGTCACGGTGCCCGCGGGGGCGGAGGTGCTCGACCTCGCGGGCCACACCGTGATCCCCGGGATCGTCGGACTCCACGACCACACGTTCTACACGACCGCCGGACGCGTGGTGCAGACGAACGAGACGGCCCCGAAGCTCTACCTCGGCTCCGGCGTCACGACGATCCGGACGACGGGGAGCTACCACCCGTACTCGGAGCTCAACCTCAAGCGCGCGATCGAGGCCGGCGAGCTCGCCGGCCCGCGGATCCACGTCACCGGACCGTATCTGGTAAGCAGCGGCGGGGGAGACATATCGGATACGACGCTGGATGATCCCGAGGAGGCGCGGCGCGTGGTCGGCTACTGGGCCGACGAGGGCGCGACGTGGTTCAAGGTGTACACGCGGATCTCGCGCGCGGACCTGGCGGCGGTGATCGACGAGGCCCACACGCGCGGCCGCAGGGTCACCGGGCACATCTGCTCGGTATCGTTCCGCGAAGCGGTGGAGCTGGGGATCGACAACCTGGAGCACGGGTTCTTCACGAACTCCGACTATTCCCCGGACAAACAGCCCGACGAGTGCCCGAGCGACCTCTCGGCGCGGCTCCTCGAGGTCGACCTCGAGGGGCCCGAGGTCCAGGCGACGTTCCGCGACATGGTGGAGCACGGGGTCGCGATGACGTCCACGCTCGCGATCTACGAGACGTTCGTGCCGAACCGGCCGCCGCTCGAGGAGCGCATGCTCGAGCTCATGGCGCCGGAGGTCCGCGCGGAATACCTGGCGACCCGCGAGCAGATCGCCGCCACCGCCGGTTCGAATCCCTGGACCGAGCTGTTCGCCAGGGCGCAGGCGTACGAGAAGGCGTTCGTCGAGGCGGGGGGGCTCCTCGCGGCGGGAGTCGACCCGACCGGGATCGGCGGCGCGCTCGCGGGCCTCGGGGACCAGCGGAACCTCGAGCTCCTCGTCGAGGCGGGCTTCACGCCGGTCGAGGCGATCGAGATCATGACCGCGAACGGGGCAAGAGTGCTTGGCGAGTACGGGCGCTACGGCTCGATCGAGCCGGGGAAGCTCGCCGAGCTGGTGGTGATCGACGGCGACCCGGTGTCGCGTCCGGCGGAGATCCGGAATGTCACGCTCGTGTTCAAGGATGGGCTCGGCTTCGACGCGCCCAAGCTGATCGAATCGACGAAGGGGATCGTCGGGATCCGCTGACTGACTCGACCCCGCTGACCAGGAGGACACGGTGAGAAAAGGGACACTCGCGCTTTTGGCGCTGGCGGGGATCCCCGCGCTGGCCGCAACCGCAGGCGCGCAGACAGCCCGGGAGCTGCCCGAGGCGGTCGCGCAGTACGTGAGGGTGAATGCGCCACTGGTGGCGCTGACCGGCGTGCAGGTCGTGGACGGCACCGGCGCGGCGCCCCTGGCCGATGCGACGATCGTCATCCGCGACGGCCGAATCGAGGCGGTCGGAGCAGACGTCGAGGTTCCCGCGGGGGCCGAGGTGGTGGACCTCGCCGGTCACACGGTGGTGCCCGGCTTCGTCGGGCTCCACGACCATACGTTCTACACGACTGCCGGCCGCCGCATCCAGGCGACCGAGACGGCCCCCAAGCTCTACCTCGGCTCCGGCGTGACCACGATCCGGACGACCGGGAGCTATCACCCGTACGCGGAGCTCAACCTCAAGCGTGCAATCGACGCCGGCCGGGTGGCCGGGCCGCGGATTCACGTCACCGGGCCGTACCTGACCGGCGGCGAGTCGATGTACATGACGATCGTCGAGGACCCCGACGAGGCGCGGCGTGTCGTCGGCTACTGGGCCGACGAGGGCGCGACCTGGTTCAAGGTCTACACGCGGATCTCGCGGGCGGACCTCGCGGCCGTCATCGACGAGGCGCACAAGCGCGGCCTCAAGGTCACGGGCCACATCTGTTCGGTGTCGTTCCGCGAGGCGGTCGAGCTCGGGATCGACAACCTCGAGCACGGCTTCTTCACGAACTCCGACTACGCGGCCGGCAAGGTGCCGGACGAGTGCCCGGACAACCTGACCGAGAGCCTGATCGCGGTCGATCCCGCGGGACCCGAGGTTCAGGCCACGTTCCGCGACATGATCGACAACGGCGTCGCGATGACCACCACCGTCGCGATCTACGAGACATTCGTGCCGGGCCGCCCGCCGCTCGATCAGCGCATGCTCGACCTCATGGCGCCGGAAGCGCGCGAGGAATACCTGGGGACGAGGGCGGAGATCGCCGCCACGGCCGACTCCTCGGCGTGGCCGGAGCTGTTCCAGAAAGCGCAGGCCTATGAACGGGCGTTCGTCGAGGCGGGGGGTCTCCTCGCCGCCGGCGTCGATCCGACGGGGATCGGCGGCGCGCTTGCCGGGCTGGGGGATCTCCGCAACTACGAGCTCCTGGTTGAAGCGGGGTTCACGCCGGTACAGGCGATCCAGATCATGACCGCGAACGGCGCCAAGGTTCTCGGAGAATTCGATCGCTACGGCTCGATCGAGCCCGGCAAGCTCGCCGAGCTGGCGGTCATCGAGGGCGACCCGGTCGCGCGGCCGGCCGATATCCGCAACGTCACCCTGGTCTTCAAGGACGGTCTGGGGTTCGACGCCCCGAAGCTGATCGACTCGACGAAGGGGATCGTCGGGATCCGTTGAGCCGCGGCGCGCGGCCGATCGTCGTCGAGGCGTATCGGAGCTACGGGACGAGGGACCGCGTGTTCGTGCGCGGCCGCGTGCTCGCGGATCCCGGCGTGGCGCGCGCCGCACCCGGCGACAGGCGGCTCCGGAACCTGCGCCGAACGTGGCGCCGGATGCGGAGCCGGGAGGTGCCGCATGCGAGGGTCGCCGTTCGCTTTCAGGGGAGCGAGACCGAGGCGGTGGCGAACGGGGAGGGGCACATCCACACGTGGCTCATCCCCGACGTGCGGCTCGCTCCGGATCGGGTGTGGCATCCGATCTCGTTCGAGGTCGTGAGCCCGCCGCCGGCCGGACCTGGCCGCGGCGAGACTGCCGTCCTCGTGCCGAGCCCGGCCGCGCGCTTCGGCGTCGTCAGTGACATCGACGACACGGTGATCCAGACCGACGTCGCGCGGCTCCTGTCGATGGTCGCCGACGTGGCCTTCGGCAGCGCCCACACACGGGCCCCGTTCCCCGGGGTGGCCGCGTTCTTCCGGGCGCTGCACGCCGGCACGGGCTCCGCACCCAACCCGGTGTTCTACGTCTCGAACGGCCCCTGGAACCTCTACGACGTGTTCGAGCATTTCCTCGAGTTGCGGGGGATTCCGCCCGGGCCGGTCGAACTCAGGGATTGGCGCGCTCCGTGGCACGAGCTCCGGCGCGTCGGCCGCTACGAGCACAAGCTCGAGTCGATCCGCCGGATCTTCCGCACGCTGCCGGATCTGCCTTTCATCCTGATCGGGGACTCCGGAGAGGACGACCCCGAGATCTACCGTGACCTGGTCCAGGAGTATCCCGCGCGGGTGCCGGCCGTCTACATCCGGGACGTCTCGCGGCACCCACTCCGCCGCGCAGAGATCATCCGGCTCGCCGAAGAGGTCAGCGCGGCGGGTAGCGCGCTCGTCCTCGCCGACGACACGCTCGCGGCGGCGCGGCACGCGGCCGAGCACGGGTGGATCCACGGCGCGGCGGTCGACGACGTCCGCCTGGAGAGCGGGCACGTGGGAAGTGGCCGAGCGACCCTCGTCGAGGGAGGCGCGGAGCAGAGGATTTGAGGGAACTCATGAATCTTGCAGGTGGCATTTCCGTCTGGTCGCGCTCCTGAGGACTGGCCGCGACCGGGCGTCGGGGCATCGGCGAGGATGCGATTGAACGAAATCGTTGGCCCCATAGTCGATCACAGCATGATTTCTGGCCGGCACTCCCCTGCAACCGCGATCCGGCGTTTCTCGTGCACTCTC
>DASSPT010000107.1:0-2366 GCA_035699465.1 Gemmatimonadota bacterium | reverse complement strand
TGTCGTTGAAGTCGAGCAACGTCCCGCGGATGATCGAGGCCTACACGCGCTTCGCCGACCTGCGGGACTACCCGCTCCACCTCGGGGTGACCGAGGCCGGCCCGGTGGAGGCCGGTACGATTAAGTCCTGTGCGGGGATCGGGTCTCTGCTGGCGGAGGGGATCGGCGACACGATCCGCATCTCGCTGGCCGACGATCCCGTGATCGAGACGCGCGTGGCGAAGAAGCTCCTGCAGGTCCTCGACCTGCGGCCCAGCGGGATCAACGTCATCGCCTGCCCCTCGTGCGGACGCGCCGAGGTAGACGTCCACAAGCTGGCCACCGAGGTCGAGAAGCGGACCGCGCACATGGACAAGAACATCACGATCGCGGTGATGGGCTGCGCGGTGAACGGCCCCGGCGAGTCCCGCGAGGCCGACATCGGGATCGCCGGCGGCGTCCACAAGGGACTGCTCTACCTCAAGGGACAGAAGGAGCACACGATCCGCGAAGAGGAGCTGGTCGACGCTCTGATCTCGAAGATCGAAAGCGAGCTTTAGTCGATTTTGAATGGTCCCCAGGGCGTTCAAAATGGTTCAGATGCGAGGCACGCGACGAGGGGATTCCGAGGCGTACTGAAAGGTACGCCGCAGGAAGACACGAGGAGCGGAACGAAGCAGATGAGCCATTTTCAACGCCCTGCCTAGCATGGAGAGGGTGGTTCGGATCGGGCTGTTGGGCGCCGGCGCGGTCGCGCAGACCGCCCATCTGCCCGCCTATCGGCGGCTTCGCAACGCGGAGCTCGTCGCCATCTGCGACAACGAGCAGGGCAAGCTGCGCGCGCTGCGGGAGCGGACCGGCGTCGTGCACGCCACCACGTCGCTCGACGAGTTGCTGTCGATCGACGACCTCGACGCCATCGACATCTGCCTGCCTAGCCATCAGCACGCCGCGGCCGCGGTCCGCTGCCTCCAGGCGGGGAAGCACGTGCTCTGCGAGAAGCCGCTCGGCCTGACGGCGAAGGAGGTGGAGGAAGTCCTCGCCGCCAGGGACCGGAGCGGCAAGCACGTGCTGGTGGGGATGAACAACCGCTATCGGGACGATTCGATCCTCCTGCGGCGCTTCATTCAGGACGGGCAGCTGGGCGACGTCTTTCGCGCGCGCGCGGGATGGCTGAAGCGCCGGACCAAAGTGAAGCCCGGCGCCTGGCAGTACGCGCCCGCGATGTCCGGCGGCGGCGTGGTCATGGATCTCGGCATCCAGCTGCTCGACCTCGTCCTCTGGCTCTGCGCCTTTCCCTCGCCGGAGCGAGTCAGCGCCTCGTTCTACCATCACACCCCCGAAATCGAAGTCGAGGACAGCGCGATGGTTGTGCTGACGTGCGAAGGAGGGCTGTCGATCACGCTCGACGTCTCGTGGCAGTTTCTGGTAGAAGAGACGGAGTACGATCACTTCGTGGACCTGTTCGGCACCGCCGGCTCGGGGCTCCTCAACCCACTGCGGATCTTCCAGCGGAGCTACGGCACGCTCGTCAACGTGACCCCCCAGGTCCAGCGCCGTATCGGCAACATCTACATGGAGTCGTACGAGCGCGAGCTCGCGTTCTTCGCGGCCGTCGTGGGGGGGAGCAAGACCCCGCCGCCCCTGTCCGAGCAGCGCACGCTGGCGCGGACCCTGGACGCCGTGCGGCTCTCCGCGCGCGAGGGCCGTGAGGTGCGGGTCGGCGAGGCCGAAGCGGCATTGCCGGGCGCGTGACGGCGCGTTCGCGGGCAGGGCAAGGCGCTCCGGTCCTGGCTCGCGGGCCGATCGCTGCATGGTGGTGGTGGCCACCCGCCGGCGGGGTCTTGTTCGCGCTCGCCTATCCTCCCCTGGATCTGCTCCCCCTCGCGATCGTCGGTCTGTGGCCGTTCCTCGCGTTTCTCGATCGCGAAGAGGGCCTCGCGCCGCGTGCGTCGTTCGTGGGCGGATACCTGTTCGGCCTGGCGCACTTCGGCGCGCTCCTGTACTGGATCGCGGGGCTCACCGGCTTCAGCGTCATGGCGGTGCCGGCGTACGTGGCCTCGGTGCTCGTCCTGGCGTTGAACGGGGGGCTGACCGGGCTCGCCGTGGCGCTCTGCCGCCGCCGCGGGGTCTCCGCGGCGATCTCGTTCCCGCTCGCGTGGACCGCGGTCGAGTGGCTGCGCTCGTTCGGCGACCTGGGGTTCACATGGGCGGTGGCCGGCGACACGCTGGCCTCCTACCCCCTCCTGATCCAGACGGCGGAGCTGGGCGGCGTGTGGCTCCTGACCCTCTGGGTGACGTCCCTCTCCGCGACGCTCTACCGGCTGGCCCGGCCGTTGCCCTCCACCCGCCGGGCGCGCGTAGCCGTGCTGGCCGTGATCCTGGCC
>DASSPT010000106.1:0-5631 GCA_035699465.1 Gemmatimonadota bacterium | reverse complement strand
CGCTGGCCCGCCCGCGCGAGGGCACGATCCTGACCGTCATGCGCGCCTGGGCCGCGGGCTTCCGCGCGCGCGCGACGAACGACGGAGCCGATCTCCTCGAGGCCTTTCGCGCGTCGATCGACGTCGCCCGTGAGGCGCTGGCCCGCACGCCCGATCAGCTCCGGGAGCTGGCGCGGGCGGGAGTCGTCGACGCTGGAGCGCAGGGGTTCGTGTACTTCCTGGAAGGGATCCTCCATTTCGCCGAGGGGCGGCTGGCCGGCGTGGTGGTCGAGGAAGGGCACGCCACCGCGCTCGAGCATGCGTTGGTCGAGGTCGCTCCGCAGGACATCGGGCTCAGGTTCTGCACCGAGTGCCTGATCGAAGGGCAGGAGCTCGACGTGGCGGGCGTGCGCGAAGCCGTCTCGCCGCTGGGCGATTCCCTCGTCGTGGCCGGCTCCGCGCGGCGGATCCGCGTGCACGTCCACACGGACCGGCCCGACAAGCTGTTCGAGATCGCGGCCCGGTTCGGGAACCTCGCGTCCACCAAGGCCGACGACATGCGCGCCCAGCACGTGGCGCGATTCGACCGCGGTCGCGTGGCGATCGTGACCGACACGGCCGCGGATTTACCGGAGCGGACCTTGCAGCGGCTCCGGATCCACACTGTTCCGCTCAGGGTCCTCCTCGGTCCATCGGTCTACCTCGACAAGCAGACGGTCAACCCCGAGGAGGTCTACGACCGGCTCTCGCGCGGCGAGACGGCTGTGCGGACGTCGCAACCCGCACCGGGAGACTATGCCGCGCTCTACTCCTATCTCTTCGAGCACTATGGCGACCTCGTGGTCCCGTCGCTGTCGGCTGCGCTCAGCGGGACGCACGAGGCGGCTCGCCGCGCGGCCGGGCTGGCCGATCCGGCGCGCATCCGGATCGTCGACACGCGCAGCGCATCGATCGGCCAGGGGCTGGTGGTGCGGGTGGCGGCCGAGCGGGCGGCGTCGGGGGGCTCGATGGAGGAGGTGGCGGCGGCGGCGGAGGAGGCCCGCGGGCGCGTACGGCTGTTCATCGCGGTGCCGACCGTCGATTACCTGCGGCGCGGAGGCCGGCTCGCGGGCTGGAAGGCGCGGATCGCCGAGCGGCTCGGCCTGGTGCCGGTCCTCACCATCGATCCCGAGAGCGGCTCGGCGCGCCTTCTCCGGCTGGTGCGGCGGGGAAAGGTCCACCGCGCGACGCTGTCGAGGGCGGTGTCGGCGATCGAGCGTGAGCGGACGCCGCCGGAAGTCGTGTGGATAGCCCACGCCTCGGCGCCCGCCGCGGCCGACGCGTTTCGCCTGGAGATCTCGAGGGCGGCCCCGGGCGCGGAGGTCGACATAGTCGAAGTCGGCCCTGCGCTCGGCGCCCACACCGGGCCCGGAGCCGTGGCGGTCGCGTTCCTGAGTCGCGGCTGATGTCCGGCGCATCTCGCGGAACGATCTGGAGCGGGCCGGCATCTGGCCCCGCGCACGGGAATCGGGCTATCGTCATAGGCGCGGCACTACCGAAGGCAAGCTGGACGAATTCGTGGAGAAGTGCATGCACGGGAAGCGTGTCGTCGTCTACACAACGGACTTCTGCGGCTGGTGCGAGCGTGCGAAGTCGCTCCTCGCCGCGCGGGGCGTGCAATACCTCGAGGTGTGGCTGCCGCGGACGCCCGAAGGACTCGAGCGGCTGGCCGAGGCCGCGCCCAGCGCGCGCTCGTTCCCGCAGATCGTGATCGACGGCGAGCTGGTAGGGGGTTACACCGAGCTGGTCGCGCGGGATCGCGAGGTCTCCCTCGCGAGCCTCGCCGGGTGCGGAGAGGACGCGTGAGCGCCACCGCACGCCGCGAGAGGGCACGCGAGGCGCTGAGACGCCGGGGTTGGGCGGGCGCCCTCGTGACCCCCGGCGTCAACTTCGAGTACCTGACCGGAGCGGCGATCGATCGCTCCGAGCGGCTGACGTGCCTCGGGCTTTCGGCCACCGGCGCCGACTGGATCGTCTGTCCGGCGTTCGAGGCCGAGCGCCTGTCGGAGGCCTGCCCCGGGATGGACCTGGACCCGTGGGAGGAGACACAGGATCCCTTCGCCGCGGTCGCCAGGCACCTCGCGAACGGCGGGACGTGGGCGTTCGAGCCCACCACCTCGTACCACGACGCGGCGCGCATCGAGGGAGCGGCCGTCGGAGCGCGGTTCGTCGACGGCGCCGAGGTGTTCGAGCGGATCCGGCGCGCCAAGGACGAAGGCGAGATCGCGGCCCTCCGGCGGGCGATCGGCGCCGCCTGGGAGGTCCACAACGCGGTTGTTCCCAGACTCGCGGTCGGCGTCACCGAGAAAGAAGTGGCGGGCTGGATCGCCGATGAGTTCGCCGCGCGCGGATACGAGGCGTGGTCGCTGGTCCAGTTCGGCGCGGGCAGCGCGGTGCCTCACGGCGAGCCGTCCGATCGCTCGCTCAAACGCGGGCAGCCGGTTCTGCTCGACTGGGGAGGATGGGGAGAGGGAGTCACGGCGGACCTGACCCGCACGACGTGGTGGGACGGCCAATCGGTCCCCCCGGAAGGCGGGCCGGACGAGTTCCGCCGGGTCGCGGAGGTGGTGCGGGAGGCCCAGCGCGCCGCGCTCGAGCTGGCGGCGCCGGGAGTCACCTGCGGCGCGGTGGACGAAGCCGCCAGGAACGTGATCCGAAAGGCGGGCTGGGGCGACAGGTTCACGCACCGGCTGGGACACGGGCTCGGCCACGAGATCCACGAGCCGCCGTACCTGGTGGCCGGTAGCGACGTGAAGCTCTCGCCCGGCGACGTCGTGACCGTCGAGCCGGGCGTCTACCTACCCGGGAAGTTCGGGTTTCGCTGGGAGGACGACGTGCTGATCACCGAGAACGGCATCGACGTATTGAGCCATCGTGGAGTGTAACGCGGTCCCGGAGGTGGGTCTGATGCGCTTGCTGAACCGCTGGACGACGATCGCGGCCTGCCTGCTGGCGGGCCTGGGCTGCAACGGGTCGGCTCTCGAGAACGAGGGCCCGGCGGGCGCCCTGGTCGGGGAGATCTCGGTGGGGCCCTTCTGCCCCGTCGAGGTCGAAGGCCAGCCCTGCCCCCCGCCTCCCGGGACGTACCAGGCGATCCTAGTCCTGGTGTACTCCCGGTTGCCCGGCGGAGAGCGGCTGATCGCGCAAGTGCGGCCGGACGACAGCGGGCGATTCGAGCTACCCCTTCAGCCCGGATCCTACCGCGTCAGGCTCGACCATTCGCTGGGGCTCCCGGGCTCGCCGAGTTCGGAGGAACGATTCCGTGTCGAAGCCGGCCGCACGACGGCGCTCACCTTCGAGATCGACACCGGCATCCGCTGAGCGTCACGGGCGCTCTTCGGCGCCGCACACCCATTCATAGGATCCGACCGCCCTCGATGGCGTGAGCGAGCCGCGATAGGTCGCCTGGCTGTCGACGTCGGGCGACGTGTTGCCCGGCGAGCGCGTGTACAGCAGGAGCCCGGCGTCGTCGTCGAAGCCCGTGAGAGAGGCGCTCGAGACGCTCGGCGTCATGATGCTGGCGGTCGATCCGTTCATGTGGCCCATGCCCAGCCCGTGGCCGAGCTCGTGGCCGAGGACGGCGCGCCTGGTGTTGGCGTGCGAGGGCCCAGAATAGCGCTCGAAGCGGAGCCAGATCGCGGCGCTGGAGATCGATCGGTCGCCGCTCCAGAAGGTCCGCGCCACGCCCACCGTGTTGGGTCCGGAGTAGCGCTGGTCGCTCTCGCTGAAGTGGATGACGATCGTGCCCGGCGTTCCCTCGGGTGGCGGCGAGGCGCCCACCATCACCGAGCCGGGGTCCACCATGCCCCCCGTCCAGTCCGACACGAACGCGGGCGCGTTGTCGCGGACTTCGGAGATCCAGCGTTCGAGCTCGAGACCGCCCGCGAACCCCTCCGGCCGCGTGTCGATGTAGACGCTCGGAGAGCTCACCCAGCGGATCGTTCGGGGCTCGAACTCGCGCGCCATGTCGTCGAAGGCTCCCATATCGAAGCTCTCCGGCACGATCCGCCACTGGGTATCGTGACCGCGCGCGAACGTGGCGCGGGAATGGACGTTCGGCCCCGACAGCGCGAGATCCCTGAGCGAGCCGGAGGGATCGCCGGGCACGGAGAACGCACCCGCGCCGTCGGTGGTCACGGTCTGTCCCGCGAACCGGACCGTCACGCCCGCGACGCCGTGGCCGTCGAACTGATCGACCACGCGCCCGGTCAGCGCCACGCTGCCCGAAGGCGGGGGCGGTGGCGGCGGCGGAGGCGGCGGTGGCGAGGGCGGATCGGGCGCGGGGACGCTCATGACGACTTCCACCGAGACCGTGCCCGCGCCGGACTCGATCGATAGCGTCTCCACGTACGTGCCGGCCGTCGACCCGCCGCGGTCGGCGAACAGCTGGATCGTGGCGTTGGAGTGGGGCGCGAGGGTTCCCGAAACCGGGCTGGCCGACAGCCAGCTGGCCGATTCGCCCGCGGTCCATACCAGCGGGCGGCCTCCGCCGTTCGCGATCGTCACGGTCGACGACGTGCCGCTCGAGCCGAACTCGACGTGGAGGGGCGACACCACCAGTCGCGGCGGCGAGGCGACCGCGACCGCGAGCGCCACCGAGCGCTGTCCGCCGTTCGACTCGAGCGTCAGTGTCGCCGCGTGGAGGCCGTCGGCCAGCGCAGATCGATCGGGGGTCACGACGACGGTGGTCGTGGATCCCGGGGCGGTCGTCCCCGATGCGGGCTGGAGGCTCGCCCAGGACGGAGCCTCCCAGGACCACGTGAGCGGCGCGCCGCCGGCGTTCGTGACGTACACCGCCGCCGAGACGTCCTCGACCGTCAGCGAGAGCGAAGCCGGGGACACCTCCGCCATCGGGGACGTGGGGGCCGGCACCTCCACGGTGACGTCGACCTCCGGTCCTTCGTGAGCCACCAGGAAGCGGATGCGTCCGGAGTGGACCCCGGGGGCGAGTTCGCCGCGATCCACTTCGATCCGGACTACCGCCGACCCGCCCCCCGGAAGCGTTCCCGCGGTGGGACTGGCCGTCACCCATCCGGGGGTCGCCTCGTACGTCCAGGCGACGGTCTCGTCGCCGGTGTTGCGGAGCAGGATGGACGCCTCCGCGGCGACTGCGCCCAGCGAAACGGCGCTCGTCGACACGGTGAGGGAGAGCCCCGGCGGTGGTGGATTCTGGCCCGGAGGAGAGGGATCGGGCGAGCCGGGATCGACGGGCGAAGACGCGCCCGAGCAAGCGACGGCGAGGACGATCGCGGAGAGGATGATCGCTCTGACAGTCGAAGGGATCGACGACTCGATGTCGTTCTCGTCGCGGCGCGCCACGAAGAGGGATCGGGCAACCTCTGTGCCAGTGGCGCACACGCCAGGGAAGGGGACTGGAATCGCGGTCGAGCGGAACCGCACTTCCGCGATCGTCGACGCGCGCTTCCGCGAACACGAGACCGGCGCCCGATGCCCGTCGCGATTCGCCACGCTTGACGGCGCGGGAGGAGGCGAATAGCATGGGGCCCGATGCGTAATTCGTTCGATCGCGGCGCGTTCTTCTTTACCGGTTGCTGGTGGTCTCGACCACCGGTGGGCGCCGTGTAGCGGGACCGCGATCGTTCGAAGCGCGAG
>DASSPT010000105.1:0-26080 GCA_035699465.1 Gemmatimonadota bacterium | reverse complement strand
GGCGGTGGCACCCTGCCCGAGGTAGAGCTTCCCGGTTGGGCGCTCCGCGTCGATCCTTCCGACCAGTCGGCGGCCGAGCTCGAAACGGCGCTCCGAGCCGGTGAGCCCCCGATCATCGCGCGAGTCGCCGACGACGCGGTCTGGCTCGACGTGCGCGCGTTCCTGCCCGGCGACGACGAGATCGTCGCACGGCGGCTCGATTCCCTCCTCGCGGACACCTTGCGCGCATGAGGCGCGTGCGCTGGCTCGAATCTCTTTCGGTCGCGACCACCTCGACTCTGCTCGCGTGCGCGTCCGGCGCGGCGCAGCGGGCGGACATCGCGTCGCTCCGTGTGCCTCCGGGGTTCGTGATCGCGATGTACGCGGAGGATGTGCCGGGAGCGCGATCCATGACACTGTCGCCTTCGGGGATCGTATACGTTGGAACGCGTGACGGTGGCGACGGCAGCGTGTATGCGGTCGTGGACGAGGACAAAGACGGCGCGGCCGACCGTGTCGTGACGATCGCGCGCGGCCTTCGTCAACCGAACGGAGTCGCGTGGCGCGACGGCTCGCTCTATGTAGCGGAGTTCAATCGCGTAATCCGCTACGCCGCGATCGACGATTTCGTATCGTCCCGCCGCGGGTTCGACGACGTTCCGCTCGTCACCGTCGTGCGCTCCTTGCCCGAGACGGGGCATCACGAATGGCGCTACATCGGCTTCGGGCCGGACGGAAAGCTCTACGTCGGTCTGGGGGCGCCCTGCAACATCTGCGATCCGGAGCCTCCGCTCGCGGGGATCGCGCGCATGAACCCGGATGGCTCGGGATTCGAGGCCTTCGCAACCGGTGTACGGAACACGGTGGGCTTCGACTGGCACCCCGAGACCGGCGAGCTCTGGTTCACCGACAACGGGCGCGACGAGCTGGGGGACGATGTTCCCGCCGACGAGCTGAACGTCGCCCCCCGCTCCGGTCTTCACTTCGGCTACCCCTACTGCCACCAGGGCGACCTCGCGGATCCCGCGTTCGGCGACCGACGCCGCTGCGAAGAGTTCGGGGCGCCGGCCTGGAAGCTGGGAGCGCACGTCGCCGCGCTGGGGATGCGGTTCTACAATGGCGCGATGTTCCCGGCGGAATACCGCGGCCGGATCTTCATCGCCGAGCACGGGTCGTGGAACCGGAGCTCGAAGGTGGGCTATCGCGTGGTGGTTGTCCGGCTGGAGAACGGCCGTCCGGTCGCGGAGGAGACGTTCGCAGAAGGCTGGCTTCAGGGGGACGAGGCGTGGGGCCGGCCAGTCGACGTCCTCGTCATGAATGACGGCGCGCTGCTCGTGAGCGACGACCGCGCCGGCGCGATCTACCGCATCGCTTCCTTATAGACCGCCGCATCCCTGCGGCAAACCAACGCGATCACTCCAAGCCGTCAGGCAGCTCGGCGAGCAGAACCTCGTGGTGAGTGACGATCGGTTCCTTCTCGAGGAGGAAGTCGTCGTCCTCGGGATAGTACTTCGCGCGCGCGGGGTCCTCGCCTGCGAAGCGCCGGACCGCGTCCCAGGAGTCCCAGAACGTCGTCAGCACGTAATGGGTCACGTCGGCCTCGGTGCGGCGGAAGACCAGGATCCCACGGAAGCCCGGCGTGGCGCGGTACTCGGACAAACCCGAGCGGTCCAGGAACGCGCGGTAGCCCTCCGCCTTCGCGGCGGGAACGCGGCCGTGCCACGTGCGGGCGATCACCCGCGCTGTCCACGCAAGCGGCTCTTGCGGTAGCCGTAGGCCGCATAGATGAGGATCCCCGCCGCGAGCCAGATCACGAAGCGCATCCAGGTCACACCGGGGAGCTGAAGCATCAGGTAGAAGCAGGACAGCACCGCCGCCGGAGCCACGAACCAGATGAAAGGCGTCCGGAACGGGCGATGGCGCTCCGGCTCCCGGACGCGTAGCACCATCACGCCGATCGCGACCAGCACGAACGCGAACAGCGTTCCGATGTTCGTCAGCTCGATGACCTCGTTGATGTTCGCGAACGCGGCGAAGAAGGCGACGAACACGCCGGTCAGGATGGTCGTCACGTGCGGAGTCCGAAATTTCGGATGGAGCTTCGCGGCCCAGCCGGGGAGGAGCCCGTCCCGCGCCATCGAGAAGAAGATGCGGGGCTGGCCGAGCTGAAACACCAGGAGCACCGTGGCCATCGAAACCACCGCACCGATGGAGATGATCGCCGCCGCCCAATCATAGCCCCGGTCCACGAATGCGCTGGCCAGCGGGTCCGCGGTGCCGTGCTGGGTCCACGGGATGAGCCCCGTCATGACCAGCGTCACGATCACGTAGATGATCGAGGTGACGATCAGCGACGCGATCATCGCGCGCGGCATGTCGCGCTGCGGGTTCTCGGCCTCCTCCGCGGCCGTCGAGACCGCGTCGAAGCCGATGTAGGCGAAGAAGATCAGCGCCGCCCCCGCCGTGATACCGGCCCATCCGTTCGGGGCGAACGGGGTCCAGTTCTCCGGCCGCACCCAGAACGCGCCGACGGCCACGAAGAAGAACAGAATCGCCAGCTTGATCACGACCATCACGGTGTTGACCCGGGCGCTCTCGCGGATTCCGATTACCAGGACCCACGTGATGAGCGCGACGATCAGAACGGCGGGGAGATTGAAGATGACCCGCAGCCCGAAGACTTCGGGCGCCGTCGTCCAGGCGCGTGCCGCGTCGACGATGGAGGCGGCGGTGATCGTGGGGTCCGCCTGGAGCTGGCTGAAGGCCTGCAGCGCCGTCCGGGGGTCGGTCGCCAGCCACTCCGGGAAGCCCATGCCGAAGCCTCGCAGCAGCGTCTGGAAGTAGGCCGACCAGGAAACCGCAACCGCGATGTTGCCGACCGCGTATTCGATGATCAGGTCCCACCCGATGATCCAGGCGACCAGCTCGCCCAGGGTGGCGTACGCGTAGGTGTACGCGCTCCCGGATTGAGGGATGAGCGAGGCGAACTCGGCATAGCAGAGCGCCGCGAAGCCGCACGCCAGCGCGACCAGGATGTAGGAGATCACGAGGGCCGGGCCCGCGCCCAGGTGGTTGGGACCCCCGGCGACGGCGGTTCCCGCACCCGAGAAGATCCCCGCGCCGATGATCGCTCCGATGCCGAGAGCGGTCAGCTGCCAGGCCGTCAGCGAACGGCGTAGCCCGGGCTCGACCACAGCCTGCGGGTCGAGCCCGACCTCGGCGCGCGCCTCCGCGATCGGCTTGCGCCTGAAGAGCTGGGCCATCCCTTACTCGCCCTTGTAATCCGTGTACGTCGACTCGGGCGGCACCTCGTCCGCCACCGTGATCCCCGTCCGTCTCAACACGCTGTGGTGGCGGCTGTAGAGGAAGTACACGACGAGCCCGATCACCATCCAGACGATCAGCCGGAGCCAGGTGTCGGTGGGGAGGCTCACCATCATGTAGCCGCAGATCCCGATGCCGAGGATGGGGACCAGGGGTACGAGCGGGGTGCGGAAGGGGCGCGCCCGCTCGGGTTCCTTGACCCGCAGATACCACACTCCGGCGCATACCACGACGAACGCGAACAAGGTGCCGATCGAAACGAGCTCGCCGAGCAGGCCGATCGGAAAGAGACCGGCGATCACCGCGGCCACGCAACCCGTCAGGATCGTCGTCACGTAGGGGGTCTTGAACCGTGGGTGCACCTTGGAGAAGACAGGCGGGAGCAGCCCGTCGCGGGACATGGAGTAGAAGATCCGCGGCTGGCCCAGCAGGAGAACCAGAACGACCGACGCCAGTCCGGCGATCGCCCCGATGTTGACGAGATATCCGAGCCATGCCAGCGCGGGAGCCTGATTGATGGCCACGAACACCGGGTGCGGGACGTTGAGCTGGGTGTAGTGCACCATGCCGGTCATGACGAGCGCCATCAGGATGTAGAGCACGGTGCAGATCGCTAGCGAGCCCAGCATGCCGATCGGCATGTCGCGCTGCGGGTTCTTCGCTTCCTGCGCCGCCGTGGAGACGGCGTCGAAGCCGATGTACGCGAAGAAGACGACCGCCGCGGCGCGCACGATGCCGCTCCATCCGAACTCGCCGAACTCTCCCGTCCCCTCGGGGATGAACGGACGCCAGTTCGCGGTGTCGACGTACTGGAAGCCGAACCCGATCACCAGCAGCACGATCGTCACCTTGATGAAGACGATCACGTTGTTGAAGCGCGCCGATTCGCTGATGCCGATCACCAGGAGTGTCGTCATGAGGCCGATGAGGATCATGGCCGGGAGATTGACGATGCCGCCGGGATCGCGCGCGATCGAGTGGCCCACCGCAGTCAGTGGGGCGGTGGTCAGCGATTCCGGCAGGTCTATGCCGAGCTCGGAGAGGAACGCCGTGAAGTATCCCGACCACCCGACCGCGACCGTCGAGGCACCGAAGAGGTATTCGAGGATGAGGTCCCACCCGATGATCCAGGCGATGAATTCGCCCAGCGTCGCATAGCCGTACGTGTAAGCGGAGCCGGCCACGGGGATCATAGCCGCGAACTCGGCGTAGCAGAGGCCGGCGAATAGGCACCCCAGCCCGGCGACCACGAACGATAGCGTGACGGCCGGCCCGGCATATTGAGCGGCCGCCGTGCCGGTCAGAACGAAGATCCCGGCGCCGATGATCGCGCCGATTCCGAGTAGCACCAGGTTCGTTGCATTGAGCGCGCGCTTGAGGCTGTGCTCGTCCTCGACGAAGGCGTCCGCGCGCAGTTGATCGATCGACTTGCGGGCCATCAGGCTCAAGGTACCTCCCGGTCGGGGGATGGGTCTCGGGTCGAACCAACCTAACGAGGGTCATTTCTAACCGAAAGTGCCGGCCTAGCACCGCCACCGCGCGGCCGGATACATTGCGCCTCCATGCGCTGGACCCGCGCCTTCATTCCCACTCTCAAGGAAGACCCCGCCGACGCAGAGGTGGTGAGCCACCGCCTGATGGTGCGGGCCGGCCTGCTGCGGCCGGTGGCGCGGGGGATCTACTCCTATCTGCCGCTCTGCCAGCGGGTGATCCTCAAGATCGACGGGATCGTCCGCGAGGAGCTCGACCGGATCGGGGCGATCGAGCTCATGTTGCCCATCCTCCACCCGGCGGAGCTGTGGCGGGAGACGGGCCGCTGGGACCTGTACGGCCCCCTCATGATGCGGCTCGCCGACCGCCACGACCGCGAGTACGCGTTGGGGCCGACGCACGAGGAAGTCGTCACCGATCTCGTGCGGCACGAGGTGCGCTCGTACCGCCAGCTCCCGCTCTCGCTCTACCAGATCCAGACCAAGTTCCGCGACGAGATCCGGCCCCGCTTCGGGGTCATGCGCGGCCGCGAGTTCACGATGAAGGACGCCTACTCGTTCCACGCCGACGAGGCCTCGCTGGACTCGACGTACGGCGACTTCCGCGAGGCGTACGGCCGGATCTTCACCCGCTGCGGATTGGCGTTCCGCGACGTCGAGGCGTCGGCGGGGGAGATCGGCGGCGACGTGAACCACGAGTTCATGGTGCTGGCCGACACGGGCGAGAGCGTGGTGTTCAGTTGTCCCAGTTGCGGCTATGCCGCGTCGTCGGGCCGTGCGGAGGCCGCCCGGGTCGCTCACGAGCCGCCGGCAGGTCACGCGGCGAAACCGCTCGAGGAAGTCGCGACTCCCGGGAGGACGACGGTGGAAGAGGTTTCCGATCTCCTGTCCCGGGACGCCTCGGAGTTCGTGAAGACGCTTCTGTTCCAGATGGACGGGCGTACGGTCGCGGTGCTGGTTCGGGGCGACCGCGAGATCGATGAGGAGAAGCTCGGGCGGGCGCTCGCCGTCGACCGGGTGGAGATGGCCGGCCCGGCCCGGGTCCGCGAGGTGACGGGAGCGGACGTCGGCTTCGCGGGCCCCCACGGGCTCCCGGAAGACGTCCGCGTCGTGGCCGACTATTCCCTCGCCGGTCGCGGGAATCTCGTGGCGGGCGCGAACCGGACGGGGTTCCACGTAACAGGCCTGGAGATCGGGCGCGACGTGGAGCCGTCGGCATGGATCGACGCGGTCCGCCTGGTCGGCGGCGATCCGTGCCCGCGGTGCGGGAGCGCGCTCGACGAAACCCGGGGCATCGAGGTGGGTCACATCTTCAAGCTCGGCACGAAGTACAGCGAGCCCATGGGAGCCACGTTCCTCGACGAGGACGGGACCCAGAAGCCGTTCCTGATGGGTTGCTACGGCCTCGGGATCACGCGCGTTGTGGCGGCGGCGATCGAGCAGAACCACGACGAGAACGGGATCGTCTGGCCGACGGCGATCGCGCCCTACGAGGTCGAGGTCATCCCGCTGAACATGGATTCCGCGCGGGTCGTGGAGGCGGCGGAGCGGATCTACGAGGAGTGCCGGGCCGAAGGACTCGAGGCGCTGCTCGACGACCGCGCCGACCGCGCCGGGTCGAAGTTCGCCGACGCGGACCTGATCGGGATCCCGTGGCGGATCGTGGTCGGCGATCGCGGTCTGGAGGGCGGGATGGTCGAGGTCGCGCGCCGCAACGCGCGCAAGGACATGGCGCGGTTCTCGCCGGAGGACGCGGTGCACCACGTGCGCGCCAACGTGCTGCGCGAGCGGGGAGGCGCGAAAGGGTGGGGGAGTGGCTGACGCCGTCGGGACGGCCGAGGCCCTGTCGGTCGCCCGCGAAGCGGCCCGGCAGGGGGCGGCGGTGCTGCTCGATGCGTGGGCCGGCACCGGCCGCGGAGACGCCTCGCGCAAGCGCAGGGGCGACTTCGTGACCGAGGCGGATCGCGAATCGGAGCGTCGCATCCTGGAGGTGCTGACCCGCGAGTTCCCGGATCACGCGGTCGTGGCCGAGGAGTCGGGTGGCCGCGCGAGCGACGGATCGCTGCGCTGGATCGTCGACCCCCTCGACGGGACGGCGAACTACGTGCACGGGTTTCCCATGTTCGCGGTCTCGATCGCCCTCTACGACGGGTCGTTCCCCCTGGCCGGTGTCGTGCTGGACCCCGTGCGGTCGGAGTGGTTCACCGCGCGAGCCGGCGAGGGCGCATGGCTGGATCGTGGGGAGCCCGGCTCGGCCATGCGGCTTGCGGTCGCCGACGCGGCCGATCCGGAAGAAGGCCCGCTCCTCGCCACGGGCTTCCCGTTCAAGGATCGCGGAGAGCTGGGACGCTATCTCGCCGCCTTCGGCGAGCTCTTCGGGCGCGCCTCCGACATGCGCCGTGCCGGATCGGCGGCGCTGGACCTGGCCTACGTCGCGGCCGGCCGGGTGGACGGCTTCTGGGAGATGGCGCTCAACCCGTGGGACATCGCGGCCGGAGAGATCCTCGTCCTCGAGGCGGGCGGTTGCGTCTCCGATTGGCGCGGGGGCGACGGCCATCGCGAGACCGGATGGATCGCCGCGGGCGGGCGGGCGACGCATGAGCTGATGACTTCGATCCTCGCGCGGCACGCCGCGTGACGCCACGTGCGTCCCCTGGAACCCTGGAGCCCGGCGACGTGAGCGCAGGGCGCAGGCTGCGCGTGGGCGTTCTCTTCGGCGGGGCCTCGAGCGAGCACGAGGTCAGCCTCATGTCCGCGCGCTCGGTCCTGGGCGCCCTGGATCCAGCCAGGTACGAAGTCGTGCAGATCGGGATCACCAAGGAGGGCCGCTGGCTGATCGCCTCGGACGCCATCGATCGCCTGATCGAGCGGGCCGAGTCTGCGGGCGCGCTGGAAGGGGAAGTGGACGGGACGGAGACCGTGGCGCTGCTCGCGGACCCCCGGTCCGGAGGGCGCCTCCAGCGGATGGAAGCCACTGGGGGAGAAGATGTTGCGCCTCTTGACGTACTGTTTCCCTTGATCCACGGCCGGACGGGTGAGGACGGCGCCCTTCAGGGCCTCTTCGAGCTGTCCGAGGTGGCCTACGTCGGCGCCGGGATCACCGGCAGCGCGGTCGGCATGGACAAGGAGATCGCCAAGGCGGTATGGACGGCGGCCGGTCTGCCGGTGGGTCCCTACCGGGTCGTGCGCTGGACGGACTGGAGGCGCGACTCGACCCGCGTGAAAGGGGAAGTCGCCACGGGGGTCGGCTTCCCGTGCTTCATCAAACCCTCCTCGAGCGGCTCCTCGATCGGAGTCCACAAAGTCAAGTCCCTGGAGGAGCTCGAGCCGGCCGTCGAGGACGCCGCGCGTTACGACACGAAGATCCTGGCCGAGGAGGCGATCGAAGGCCGGGAGCTCGAATGCGGCGTGCTGGGAAACGAAGATCCCGAGGCTTCGGTCGTGGGCGAGATCGTCCCCGGGCACGAGTTCTACGACTACGAGGACAAGTACTTCGATGACGCCGTGCAGCTCGTCATCCCCGCCTACGTTCCGGAGGAAACCTCCGATCGCGTGCGCGAGCTGGCGCTGGCGGCTTTCCGGGCGATCGACGCGCGCGGGATGGCGCGCGTCGACTTCTTCCTCGAGGCCGGCACCGGCCGGATCTACCTCAACGAGATCAACACGATCCCGGGATTCACCCGCGTCAGCATGTATCCGATGCTATGGAAGGCGAGCGGCGTGCCCTTCCCGGAGCTGTGCGACCGGCTGATTGAGCTCGCGCTCGAGGATCGAGAACGGCGGGCGGCGCTGAAGCGGACGCGCTGACCTCGCCTACGGGCAGTTCTTCTGGCACGGGAAGACGGTAACACGGGACGTGGCCCTTCCCGTGCCGAACGACGCTTCGACCGTGATCGTCGCCGTCCCCGGGGCCAGCCCGAAGACGCGGCCGTCGTTGTTCACCTGGGCGATCGAGTTGGCATTCGACGACCAGCGGAGGACGGCGTTGGTGACGATCTGGTTGTCCGCGGTGATCCCCCGGGCAGTCATCTGACAGGTAGCGCCCTCGTCCACCGTCGGGCAGGGGCCGGTGATCTCCACCCGGGCCAGCGGGATCTCGATGGCCGTCGGGCCGCTGTCTCCGCCGCAGGCGGGCAGGAACAACGCCGCCGCGACCACGGCGGGAATCGTGCTTCGGATTTTCATGGTCCTGATCCTTCCTTGGATGACGTTGACCGTGGAAATCTACTCGTCCCGCTCGCCGCAGTCACCGGTCACAGGCCGAGCGAGCAATCGGGGACATCGAACCTCTCCTCGTCGAAAACTCCGTTCTCGACGACCTCGGCCCGGACAAGTACCGACCCGAGCCGGACACCGTGGAAGCGGCCGAACTCGTTGACCGTCGCGATCGACGGGTCGTCCGTGGACCACGCGATGGTTCCGGATGTGGGGTTGGAGTTCTTATCCAGGATCAGGACCTCGATGGGACACTGGCCGCACAGATCCAGCCCCTGACAGCTCGATGGCACGATGACGACGCTTACGGCGGGAAGCGGCCCGGGCGGGCCCGTCGAGCTCTCGTCGCACCCCACCACAAGCAGTGCGCAGCCCGCCAGCAGGAGGCATCCGCCGAGGATGTTCGGGGGCCTCATGACGCGGGCGTTGCCTGCAAAGCCATCGTGTTCCCCCCTGGCGGCTGGCAATCGATCATCGACGGAACGACCGTGACGCCGACATTGTCGGTGGCCCCCGTCTCCTGCACTTCCACCGTGATCGACGTTCCGCCCGTGGTCCAGCCGCTGACTCTGGCTTCCCCGTCCGGGCGCGCCTCGACCGTGGCGATACTCTGGTTCCCGGAGGACCACAGGAGGGTCGGGAACGGCGCCGGCTGCGAGTTCTTGTCGAAGGCGGCGGTCTCCAGGATGCACGAGCCGCACCTCGCGATCGTAGGACACCTGGAGGCGTCGATTTCGACCCTCACCGCCGGGTTGGGCTCCAGCACCAGGGTGGTGCTGTCATCGCAGCCACCTCCCGCCAGAAAGATCACGGAGAGCGCCAACCGCACAGGGTTTCTCGCCATATCGGACCCCTCCTGAGAGTGTTGCCGCACACCTTAGCTCTGCCTACCTTTTCACGCTGCTTGGCCCGTGGTGTAATTGGCAACACGCTTGACTCTGGATCAAGAGACTCCTGGTTCGAGTCCAGGCGGGCCAACCAGTCGACGCGGGGAGCGGGGTCCGCTCCCCGTTCGTTCGCTTCCATATCAGGAGAACGTGCCCTTGCCGGGGCACGTTTAACCCCACGCCCCCAGGGAGAGCCACGCTATGCCCAAGACCGTTGTGAAGTTGGCCCTTTTCTGGGCTGTCCTCCTCGCGCCCGTCAGCGGGCGCGCCCAGACGGCCCCGGCATTCGACGGAGCCACGCTCGAGGTCAGCTCCGAATGGGTGGGGCAGGATCGGGGGGACGGTAGCGGCAGTTATCGGCTCACCACCCGGGTGACGGACGGTCGGGCCGGTTGGACGATCCAGCACGAGCTGGCCGCCGAGCGAGCCCCCGACCTGGAGGTGAGCTCGACGGAGTCGCTCAAGGTCCTCCAGGGGGATGACGAGAAGGCGAGCGCGGGATCGGATCCCGCCGCGCTGGGCCAATGGGCCAGTCCGGCCGTCGCCTACGCGATTCCCTTCGATGTCGAGTTCAACACGGATCCGCGCAAGTCGTACCGGCCGCGACAGAAGGAGGTGGAAGAGCTGGTGCGCTCGGTGTCCCCCGACGCCCGCGTCTCGACGCGCTCCGCTTCGGACGGCCGCACCAGCGCGACCGTCGAGATCCCCGGAGTCCTGCCGGTCGCCGAGCTCGCCCAGCAGTTCGTCGGGATCCGCAAGGCCTTCCGGGAAGCCGACGTCGGGCTGGCGAAGCTTCAGATCAAGGGGCAAGCCGATACCTCCGCCAGCGCGGAGGCGGCCTCCACTCAGTGACGGACAGCCCGCCGGCCGTCGAGAACGTCGTCATCCTGGGGTCGGGGTGCGCTGGTTTGACGGCGGCGATCTACGCCGCGCGGGCGAACCTCGAGCCTCTCGTAGTGATGGGGGTCGAGGCGGGGGGTCAGCTCTCGATGACGACCGAGGTCGAGAACTACCCCGGCTTCCCCGAGGGCATCCTCGGGCCCGAGTTGATCGATCGCATGCGTCTGCAGGCCGAGCGGTTCGGCGCCCGATTCGTCGCCGGTGACGCAACCGCCGTCGATCTCTCTGCGAGCCCGTTCGTCGTCGAGATAGAGGGCGAACAGCGCCGAACGCGAGCCCTCATCGTCAGCTCGGGCGCCAGCGCACGGATGATGGATGTTCCCGGCGAGCGGCGTCTCGTCGGTCACGGCGTGTCGACCTGCGCGACCTGCGACGGCGCGTTCTTCCGCGATCAGGAAGTAGTCGTCGTCGGCGGGGGGGACAGCGCGATGGAGGAGGCGCTGTTCCTGACACGGTTCGCGCGCCGCGTCTACGTGGTGCATCGGCGCGATGAGCTGCGGGCCAGCAAGATCATGCAGGATCGGGCGTTCGCCAACGAGAAGATCGAGTTTCTGTGGAACACCCACGTTACGGAGGTTCTCGGTGGGAGCCAGGTGGAGGGCGTGCGGCTCTGGAACCACGAGACGGGGGAGCGGTGGGAGATGAAGGTGGACGGCCTCTTCGTCGCCATCGGCCACATCCCCAACACGGCCATCTTCGAGAACCAGCTGGAGATGGATGCTCAGGGGTATCTGGTACCGCAGAACCCGGGCCGCTCGCTGACCAACGTCGAGGGTGTGTTCATAGGCGGGGACGTCCACGATCACACCTACCGGCAGGCGGTCACGGCCGCCGGCGCCGGCTGCAAGGCCGCCATCGACGCCGAGCGCTATCTCGAGCGGGTCGGCGAGGCTCCCGGCAGGGTCGCAGGCGCGTCGACGAAGTGACGAACATGCAGGCAGTCGTGAAGGTGGACGAGCGCGAGGGCCGGGCGGGCACCCAGGTCCGTGAAGTCGCCGTCCCCGAGCCCCACGAGGGCGAGGTCAGATTCAAGGTCCGCGCGACCGCGATCTGCGGCTCCGACCGGCATATCTATCACTGGGACCCCACCGTGCGGGACATGGTCGTTCCGCCGCGGATCTACGGTCACGAGTTCTGCGGCGAGATCGACGCGGTGGGGGCCGGGGCGGGTCGTTCCGACCTGCGGGAGGGTGACTACGCGTCGGCCGAGATGCACGTGACGTGCGGCGTGTGCCGGCAGTGCCTCGGGGGCGCGGGCCATGTCTGCCGCGACACGCGGATCATCGGCTTCCACGCCGATGGCTCGTTCGCCGATTACGTGATCGTACCGGCACGGAACGTCGTGCCTCTCGATCGCGCGGTCGTTCCTCTCGCCGTGGGAGCGTTCCTCGACGCGCTCGGAAACGCGGTGCACACCGTTCAGGACCATGACCTCGAGGGCACTTCGGTCGCCATCACGGGGTACGGGCCGATCGGCGCCATGGCGGCGGCGATCGCGCACCATGAGCGCGCCGCGAGGATCTATCTGATCGACGTCAGCGAGAAGGCGATCGCGCAGGCCGAGCGGTGGCGCAGGGTCGCGCGCGCCGACAACGTCACCGTTCTCCGGACGGGGCGCGAAGAGGCTGCGAAGATCGAGGAGCGCATCCGGGACGAGACCGGCGGCGGCGTGGATCTGGTCTGCGAAATGTCGGGTGCAGAGGCCGCGATCAACCAGGCGCTGCGGATCGCGCGGATGGGCGGCGCGGTTTCGCTGCTCGGGATCCCGACCAACGAAACCGTGACGATCGAGCGTTTTTCCGCCGACCTGATCTTCAAGGGACTCTCGCTGCAGGCGGTCATCGGCCGGCGGATCTTCTCGACCTGGGATCGGATGCTGGAACTGCTGGCGGACGGCCTCGACCTTCGGCCACTGGTCTCTCGCGAATACGAGGGGCTGGACGCGTTCATCGAGGGGATGGAGGCGTTCGACGCACACGACGCCCTGAAGGTGGTTTTCTATCCGCACGGAAAGAACGGCGATCGGCATGCATAGCGAGCTGTTGAAGAATCTCGAGACCCAGCTCGGCGAGCTCCGGGAGGCGGGCACGTACAAGGTGGAGCGCGAGCTGCAGGGCCCGCAGGACGCCGATGTCGTGGTCGGCGGGCGCGAGGTGATCATGCTGACCTCGAACAACTATCTCGGCCTGGCCAATCATCCGCGGATCCGCCAGGCGGCCCGGGACGCGATCGAGGAGTGGGGGTTCGGCATGGCGTCGGTGCGTTTCATATGCGGGACGGACTCCCTGCACCTGGCGCTCGAGCGGCGGATCGCGGAGTTCTTCGAAGCCGACGACGCGATCCTGTACACGTCCTGCTGGAACGCGAACGAAGCCCTATTCGCCACGATCCTGGACGAGCAGGACGCTGTATTCTCCGACGAGCTCAACCATGCCTCGATCATCGACGGAATCCGGCTCTGCAAGGCGAGCCGGCACCGCTACCCCCACGCGGACCTGGACGCGCTCGCGGCGCTACTCGCGAAGGACGACTCCCGGCATCGCCTGGTGGTCACGGACGGTGTGTTCTCGATGGAGGGTGAGCTGGCCGACATCCCGGGCCTCGTGGAGCTGTGTGAAGAGGCGGGGGCGCTGCTCGTGGTGGACGACTCGCACGCCACCGGAGTGCTGGGCCCGCGGGGCCGCGGGACCGCTGAGGAGCAGGGCGTTCACGGCAAGGTGCCGGTCACGACCGGCACGCTCGGCAAGGCGCTGGGCGGGGCGGCGGGGGGGTTCGTCACGGGACCCCGGCCGGTCGTCGAGACCCTGCGGCAGAGGTCGCGTCCCTATCTGTTCTCGAACGCCCTGCCCCCGATGATCGTGGCGGCCTCCCTGGCGGCCTTCGACCTCCTGGACGGGGAGCCTGAGCGCGTCGAGCGGCTGCGGGAGAACACGCGCTGGTTCCGGCAGGCGCTCCGCGAGCGGGGGTTCGACGTGCGCGAGGGTATCCACCCCGTGGTGCCGGTCATCGTCGGCGACACGGCGCTGGCGATCCGGCTGTCCAATGAGCTGTTCGAGCGCGGCGTGTACGTGTCGGGCTTCGGCTTCCCGGTCGTCCCGCAGGGGGAAGCGCGGCTCAGGTGCCAGATCTCGGCGGCTCACTCGCGCGAGGAGCTGGTGCGCGCGGTGGAGGCCATCGCGGAGGTCGGCGCGTCCGCGGGGGTGATCGCGGCATGAGCGAGGTATGCGGCAGCGACGGCGTCGAGCTGACGGCGACCCATGGGGTGACGCTCCAGCGCTTCGTGCTGAACTCGATGCTCACGAACGGCTTCGTCGTCCGCGACAACGCCACGGGGGCGCTGGCGATCGTGGATCCCGGCGACCGGATCGACGACCTGGCGCGGGCGGCGGAGGAATGGGGAGGCGACGTGCGCTGGATCCTCGTCACCCATTGCCATCCGGATCACTGCGCGGGCGTCGGGCAGATCGTGGCCAGGGTCGGCGGGGAGGTCGTGGGTCCCCCGGCGGGGCCGTACCGAGTGGACCGGCCGGTGTCCGGCGGCGAGGCGCTCGACTTCGGGGCGCGCTCGATCCTCGTCTCGGCCACCCCCGGGCACACGGCCGACAGCGTGAGCTACCAGATCGACGAGCACATCTTCGTCGGCGATTTCCTGTTCCGGCTTTGCAGCGGCCGCACGGACGGCGAGGACGCGAGCACCACCGAGCTCTTCGACACTGTGCGTGAGGTGTTCGACGATCTGCCCGACGACACGATCCTCTGGTGCGGTCACGGACCGCCTTCGACGGTGGGCGAGGAGAAAGCCGCGAACCCGTTCTGGCGGGTCGCGCTCGCGCAGACCCATCCGACGCCCGTCGGTGAGGTCCGCTACCGGGGCAAGCCGGTGCCGGTGCTCGCCTGGGCTGAAGACTACGACGGGGGCAGGAAGGCCCTCCTGCACCTGCCGGACGGCTCGAACGTGATCGTGCCTGGTTCGCAAGTCGCCGGCTGAAGCCGGCCTGCAGGGTTGTCTCCCGTGGACGAATCGCTCCGGACAGAAGCCATCTCGGCGGGAACAGTGACGTTCCTGTTCACCGACATCGAGCGCAGCACGGAGATGTGGGAGCGCTATCGCGGCGTCATGCCGCGAGCGCTGGAGCGCCATGACGCCGTCATGCGTGACGTCATCGCCGCCTGCGGCGGGCGCGTGTTCAAGGAGGTCGGCGACGCCTTCCATGCCGTGTTCGCCGACCCGGCCCGGGCGATCACGTCGGCGATCGCCATCCAGCGCTCGCTGAGGGCGGAGGCCTGGGAGACACCCGAGCCGATCCGCGTGCGGATCGCCCTCCACGCCGGCGACGCCCAGGAGCGCGACGGGGACTTCTTCGGACCGACCCTGAATCGGACGGCGCGCATCCTGGCTGCCGGGCACGGCGGACAGATCCTCATCAGCCAGGCGGTCGAGCGACTGGTAGAGGACCGGTTCCCCGAAGGCGCCGCTCTGCGCGACATGGGAGAGCGGCGGCTGAAGGACCTCGAGCGTCCGGTGCGCATCTTCCAGCTCGTCGCCGACGGTATCGACGACGACTTCCCACCGCTCAGGACGCTCGACGTCCGGCCGCACAATCTGCCCGCTCAGGCCTCGCAACTGGTCGGTCGGGAGCGCGAGCTCAAGGCCGTACGCGATCTCGTCCTGCGCGACAGCGCGAGGCTCGTGACCCTCACGGGACCCGGAGGCACGGGGAAGACCCGGCTCGCGCTGCAGGTCGCCGCGGAGCTGATCGACGCCTACAGGGACGGCGTGTTCTTCGTGAACTTGACGACCGTCCGGGAGCCGGAGCGTCTGGCCTCGGTGATCCTCCAGGCGCTGGACGTCATGCCGGACTCGGGCGAATCCCCCGACATCGCGCTCCGCAAGTGGCTGGCGGAACGCGAAGTGCTGCTGATCCTGGACAACTTCGAGCAGATCGTGGACTCCGCGCCGCGGATCGGGGCGCTCCTGCGGGACGCGCCGCGCCTGACACTCCTCGTGACGAGTCAGGCCGCGCTCCGGATCGGGGGCGAGCACGCGTACCCCCTCGGGCCGCTCGCCCTGCCGAGGTCGAACGATGCCGATCCCGACCTCCTGTCCGGAAACGAGGCGGTGGCGCTGTTCGTCGAGCGCGCGCAGGCGATACGCCCGGACTTCCACCTCGACTCCGAGAACGCGGCCGACGTGGTGTCGATCGTCCGCCAGCTCGACGGTTTGCCGCTCGCCATCGAGCTCGCCGCCACCCGCATTCAGCTCTTCACGCCGAAGGCCTTGTTGCAGCGGCTCGAGCATAGCTTCGACTTCCTATCCACGCGGGCGCGCGACGTACCTGACCGCCATCGAACGCTCAGGAACGCCATCGCCTGGTCGTACGATCTGCTGGACGAGGACGAGAAGGCGCTGTTCCGCAGGCAGGCGACCTTCGACGGTGGGTACACACTCGACTCGGCCGAATACGTTTGCTCCCCTCCGGAGGATCCGCTCGACGTCCTGGAGGGCCTCTCCTCGTTGATCGACAAGAGCCTGCTCCGGCAGCGGCCCACGGACTCCGGGGAGCCGAGGTTCGAGCGGCTGCGCACCGTTCTTGCGTTCGCCGTCGAATGCCTGGAGGCGAGCGGTGAGGCGGATCGCTGGCGCAGGCGACACGCCGAGCATTTCGCCTCGCTCTCCGACCTGGCGGACGAGGCGAACTCGACGCAGCGGGACGCCAAGGCGCGGCTGGACCGGCTGGTTCTCGAAGTCGACAACCTGCGCGCCGCGCTCAAGTGGGCGGTCTCGCGCGGGGAAGCGGACCTCGCTGTGCGGCTCTGTATCTCGCTGCCGCTTCTCTGGTTCCGGACCGGCACTCTCGAGGAGGGGCAGGTCTGGCTGGAGCGGGTGCTCGCCATGGGAACCGCGCTGTCGGACCCGGCGCGCGCTCGCGCGCTGAACCTCCTCGGGAGGATCCGCCAGATCGGGGGCGACAACAGTCCCGAGGTGGCGGCGGCGTTCGAGGAGAGCCTGACGATCTATCGCCGGCTGGACGACCGGAAGGGAGTAGCCCGGGCGCTCATGAACCTCGGCAACCTGAAGCGCCGGGTCCGCGAGCTGGACGCCGCCGAGCCGATGTTCCGGGAGGCGCTGGAGATCTACCGCGGTCTCGGCGAGGCGTTCGGCCACGGGGGGGCGCTGCTGAACCTGGGCGATCTCTACAGCGCGCGGGGGGATCGCGAGCAGGCGCGTTCCTACTTCGAGGAGGCGCGCGAGATCACCCGCCGGGGCGCCGCGCGGACGACGTACGCGTTCTCGCTCCAGTACCTGGGCACGATGGCGATCATGGACGGGGAGCTCGATCGCGCGCAGGAGCTCTACGAGGAGAGCCGCCGGGAGTTCGAGGACCTGGGCGCGCGGCCGGGGATGGCCTGGTCCCGCTATTACCTGGCGATCGTGGCACGCGAGCGCGGCCACTGGGCAGAGGCACGGGAGCTGTTCGGCGAGGCGCTGACCGCGGTGAACGAACTGGGCCATCTGCCGGCGGCCGCGCTCACCCTGCTCGGGCTCGCCGGGGTGGAGGCCGCCGAGGGCCGCTTCCGGCGCGCGGCCGTCCTCCTCGGCGCCGCGCGGGAGATCCATCGCCGCGCGACCCTGTCGACGAGCCCGGTGGAGGAGCGGTCCTTCGAGGAGATCGAAGTGGCGAGCCGCCGGGCGCTGGGGGACGACGAAGTGTGTCGCGCGCTGGAGGAGGGCCGGGCGCTGTCGGTGACGCAGGCGGTATCGCTGGCCCTCACCCCCGAAGCCGCTGAGGCCGGCCGCTGAAAACGGCCGATCTGCGGCGTTGGGCTCCTCGTGCCTTCCTGCGGCGTACCTTTCGGTACGCCTCGGAATTCCCTCGTCGCCCGCCTTGCATCTCGGCCGCTTTGAGCGGCCTAACATAATAGGTCTATGTACCTTAGGAACTATTACATGAACCATTTTATGCATCCATGATCACCGTATCGAACCTGGGGAAGGCGTTCGGGGCGCAGACCCTGTTCGAGGGCGTGTCGCTGCAGCTGACGGGGGGCAGCCGGTACGGACTCGTGGGCGCGAACGGGTCGGGGAAGTCCACGCTGTTGCGGATCCTGGCGGGCGAGTCGGAACCCAGCGAAGGGACGGTGACGATCCCCCGCCGCGCGCGCGTCGGCATGCTGCGCCAGGACCACTTCGAGTACGAGGACGTCCCGATCCTCGACGTGGTGCTGATGGGGAACCGGGAGCTGTGGGAGGCGCTGAAGGCGAAGGAGGAGGTGCTCGCGCGGGCGGCCGACCATTTCGACGCCGACCGGTATGCGGCCGCCGAGGAGATCGTCCTCCACCACGACGGATACTCGGTCGACGCGCGCGCGGCCGAGATCCTGGAAGGGCTCGGGATTCCCGCGGCCGTCCATACCCGCCCGCTCTCGACGCTGTCCGGCGGGTTCAAGCTGCGGGTCCTTCTCGCCCAGACGCTGGCTGCCAACCCGGACATCCTGCTCCTCGACGAGCCCACCAACCATCTCGATATCCTTTCCATTCGCTGGCTCGAGAAGTTCCTGCAGGAGTACGAGGGCACCGCCGTCGTCATCTCCCACGATCACCGCTTCCTGGACAACGTCTCGACGCACATCCTCGACGTCGATTACGAGACCGTCATCCTCTACCCCGGGGATTACACGTACTTCCAGACAGCCAAGCGCGAGGAGCGTGAGCGGAAAGAGACGGAGATCGCGCGCCGTGAGAGGGAGATCGCGGACAAGCAGGCGTTCGTCGACCGCTTCCGCGCCAAGGCCACGAAGGCGCGTCAGGCGCAGAGCCGGATCAAGCAGATCGAGAAGATCGAGATCGAGCGGCTGCCGCAGAGCTCGCGGCGCTGGCCCACGTTCCGTTTCCGGCAGCGGCGTGCGAGCGGCAAGGTCGCCTTGGTGGCGCGCGGCATATCGAAGGCGTTCGGGGAACGCGAAGTGTTGAGGGACGTCTCGCTCGAGGTCAAGCGCGGCGATCGGCTGGCGATTCTCGGACCCAACGGCATAGGCAAGTCGACGCTGCTGAAGATCCTCGTCGGAGTCCTCGATCAGGACGGCGGCGAGGTGGAATGGGGGTACGAGGCGCATCCGGGATGGTTCGCGCAGGATCATCGCGAGCAGCTCGGGGACGGAAAACAGACCGCGGAGAGCTGGCTGTGGGAGGCGTGCCCCGGTGAGGGGATAGGGTTCGTGCGCGGTCAGCTGGGACTCGTGCTCTTTTCGGGCGACGAGGCGCACAAGCCGGTCGGGAAGCTGTCGGGCGGGGAGGCGGCGCGGCTCGTGTTCGCGCGGCTGGCGGTGGAGAAGCCCAACGTGCTCGTCCTCGACGAGCCGACGAACCACCTGGACCTCGAGGCGATCGAGTCTCTCGTCGAGGGCCTGAAGGCGTTCGACGGGACCGTGATCCTCGTCAGCCACGACCGCTGGTTCGTGCGCGAGGTGGCCGATCGAATCTTCGAGATCGAGCCCGACGGCATCCGCGACTTCCGGGGCGGATACGACGACTACGTGGCCGCCTGCGGGGACGATCACCTGGACGTCGAGGCCGTGTCGACGCGGCAGCTGCGCGAGCGCTCGTCGGAGGTCCAGAGCCGCAGCGGGGATCGCGGTGGGCGGGGATCGCGCCCGGAGCAGGTCCCGAAGCCCGACGGGGGCGCGTCACGAGCGCGGTCCGACGGGAGGGCCCTGCGACGCCGCGCATCCGAGCTGGCCGCGGAGCGGGATCGGCTGCTGGAGGAGATCGAGCGGGCCGAGGCGCGCCTCGCGGAGATCCACGCGCGCTTCGCCGACCCCGCGTTCTATGCCGGGACCAGGCGCGAAGATGTTCGCTCGCTCGAGGAGGAGGGGCGCGAGGCGGCCGCAACCGTGGAGCGACTGGTGGAGGAGTGGAGCGCGGTCGAGCGCGAGCACGCGAAGCTCGAGCGAGAGCTCGCGAACGCCGAGGTTCCCTGAGGACGACCCGCCAGTTTCGCGTGTTTCTGGTACTGAGCGCGATCCTGGCGCTCGGGTCGATCGCCTGGGGGTGGGTGCGCTGGCGCGGGCAGGCTCCGGAGCGATCGGCCTGGGCGTCCGTCAGCGACGACCTCGAGATGCAATCCGCTCGGATCGACTCCCTCAAGCTCGTCCTCACACGCATGGACCAGGAGCTCGATGCCAGCAAACGGGCGATCGCGAGCGCGGGCGAGAGGCTCGGTCACCTGGGTCGAGAGGCCGTCGACGGCCGACTGCCGGAAGCGGAACACCGGACCTACATACGCGAGATCGATCGCCACAACGAGGCGGTGTCGATGCACAACGTGGAACTCGCGGAAATCCGACGGGTCTACGCCGAGTACTCGGCGCTCGTCGAAACGCACAACGCGCTCGTGGACAGTGCGAACGAGCTACAGCGGCGCGCGGTGCAAGAGGGGATCCAGCTCCAGACGCCGGATCGCTGAGGGCTACTCGTACCGGAGCGCCTCGATCGGATCGAGGTTGGCGGCCTTGCTGGCGGGGAAGAGCCCGAAGAAGATGCCGATCGCGGCGCTGAACCCGACGCCGAGGACGAACGACCAGAGCGGCAGCGAGACCGGGAAGTGGATCAGCTTCGCCACCCCGGCGCCCAACGCGCTGCCTATCAGCACCCCGAACACACCGCCGATCCCGGTCAAGACCACGGCCTCGATCAGGAACTGCCACAGGATGTCGCGCCGGCGCGCGCCCAGCGCTTTCCGCACGCCGATCTCCCGCGTCCGCTCCGTCACGCTGACGAGCATGATGTTCATGACCCCGATGCCGCCGACCATGAGCCCGATCGAGCTGATCACGATCATGGCCAGGAATATCGAGCCCGTGATCTGGTCCCACAGCTCGAGGAAGTTCGACTGCGTGATGATGTCGAAGTCGCTCTCCTCGCCGGGCCGCAGGTTATGGCGGCTGCGCATGAGGAACGTGATCTCGTCGCGCGTCTCGTCGACGGTCTCCTCGCTCGTCGGGACCACTACCAGCATGATGTCCATCTCGCTGCCGGACCCGAAGTCGCGGTGCAGCGCGGTATAGGGGATCACCACCCTTTCGTCCTTGGTCTGTCCGAAGAGGAGCAGGGCCTGCTCTTCGAATACGCCTAGCACGGTGTACGCGAGGCCTCCGAGACGGATCGTCTTGCCGACCGGGTCGATGTGCGGAAACAGGACGTCGACCACGCCTTCGCCGAGAACCACGACCCGGGATGAATTCCGCACCTCGCTGGCGGTGAAGAAGCGCCCCGAAGCGATGTCGGCCGCGCTGACGATGGGGTACTGTTCGCTGACGCCGAGGATGTCTTCGTCGGTCTCGTTCGATCCATAGGATATGGAGCGATGAACGGGGAACGGGCCGGTGCCGAGCATGATATCGTGGTTCTGCACGGTCGGGATCTCGCGCGCGATCGCGCGCACATCCGCCTCGTTGATCTCAGGTCGCCGCTCCAGTCGCAGGAACTCGCGCTCGCCGGCAACGATTCTCCCGCCCCATTTCCGCACGTAGAGATGATTGGCGCCGAGCTCCTTTATGTCTCCGACGATCGACTCGTCTAGGCCGCGCACGAGCGAGGTCATCCCGACGATGGCCGTCACGCCGATCACGATCCCGAGTATGGTCAGGAACGAGCGCAGCTTGTGGGCGACGAGGGTGTCGATAGCCATGCGCGCGCTCTCGCGAACCTGCGTGAGCCCCTGGCTGTCGCGAAGCCGGGTGCGCAGCGAGGGCTCCGAAGCGTCACTCATGGCGGAGGGCCTCGATGGGATCGAGCCGCGAAGCCTTGGCCGCGGGGTAGATCCCGAAGACGATGCCGACCAGGGAGGACACGCCGATCCCGAGCGCGATCGACCACCATTTGAGGGCGTAGGGGAGCGGCGTGATCCGGGAGATCAGGATGGCGATCCCGAACCCGAGCGCCACACCGGTGAGTCCACCGAGGGCGGACAGAATGACGGCCTCGGTGAGAAACTGGCGCATGATGTCCGATCCGCGCGCCCCGATCGCCTTGCGGATGCCGATCTCGCGCGTGCGCTCGGTGACGGCGACGAGCATGATGTTCATCACCACGATCCCCCCGATGACGAGCGAGATCGCCACCAGGCCCACGAGGGCGGAGTAGATGCCGGTGGTGATCTTCCGGTAGAGGTCGAGCAATTCCTGGGTCGTCATGAAGCCGAAGTCATCGGGCTCGGACGGCCTCAGATTGTGACGCGCGCGCATGATCATCCGCGCCTCGTCGATCGATGTCTGGATGTCGTCCGGATTGCCGGCCTTGATCGAGATGCTCACGCTCTCCCGCCGCGAGAAGATCTTCTGCCAGGCCGCCAGCGGGATCACGACGAAGTCGTCCTGTGTGACTCCGAAGGTCGACCCCTGGGGCTTGGCGACGCCGATCACCTGGAAGTGCCGACCCCGGACGCGAATCGTCTCACCGATCGGATCGGCGGTGGGGAAGAGCTCCATGCTGACGTCCTCCCCGATGACGGCGACCGGCCGGGCGCGGTCGATCTCCAGGGGGGACAGATGGCGTCCGCGCGCGATCTCGAAGGTCGACAGGTAGGGATACTCGGGACCCACGCCGTTGATGTTCATGTCCTCGACCTTCCGGCTCCCGCCCCATACGTCCTCGCGGGTCGCCACTTCGGCGGCGACGTAGGCCAGCGTCGTCCCCTCGCGCGTGAGCGCCTCCGCGTCCTCGGCCGTCAGCTCGGGCCGGCTCAGGGCCTCGATCATGGCTTGGGAGCTGAACGCCTCGCTGGTTCCGATCCGGTCGAGCACGAAGACGTCCGCGCCGCGCCCCGTGACGAGCTCCGAGACCTTCGAGTTGAGACCCTGGATGACCGTGACGACGGCGATGATCGACGTCACCGCGACGATGATCCCGAGCAGCGTCAGGAACGAGCGCAGCTTGCTCCCGCGCAGCGAATGGAGCGCCGATGTCAGGGCTTCCCAGAAGTTCACGGAGTATCGACCGCCGGGCGCGGGGGTTCGTTCAACCCTGCGTCACCCGGACCCGGTAGGTGAGCGTGGCCGAGCCCTCGGCCGGTACCTGGATGCTCCAGCGCACCGTCTGAACGTCGACCTGCTCGTGGGGATGACTCTCTTCGACGATCGTCCACTCGAGGCCCGGCATCTGCTCCACGACCAGGACCGAAGCGCTCGATTCCCCGCGGTTGCGGATCTCGATCCGCCAGGCGCTCTCGAACGTGCGGGGGTCCAGCTGGCGATAGTCGGTCTGGACCCGCTCGGCGACGATGTCGAAGCTCGAGCCCACGGTGACGACCACCTCTTCGCCGGCCGGCGTGTGCGGGATGAAGGCTCCGCCGCTGTACTGGAGCCGGCCGGACTCGTCTTCGCGCCACGTGTGGAGCGACCCCGCGGGCAGGGGATCGTCCCGGCCGGACAGGCCATCGTTCTCGAACCGGATCCGCACCTGGGGGTGCTCGATCGGCGGCAGGTCCGGCGCGGGACTCTGATACCACCAGGGCTGCCCGAAGAGCACGTACTCGCGGCGCACCGGCACGCGCTCGGAGTGGAGCAGCGCGATCCGATTGGACCCCAGGGCGGTGATCGTGACCGGTCGATCGATGGTGTAGAGATATACGTCGCCCAGCGGGGCCACGTTGGCGGCAGCGTCCTGGGCCGCCATCTCGGCCATCCGCATCATCGGCTGCGGCGGTCCCGCGAACCCGGCGCGGCTGACGTCGCCGGCCACGAGCTGGAGGCGCGCGTCCGGGAACGCCAGTCCGGTGCCGTTCTGGACGGTGACGAAGCCGTCCAGCGTCATCGCATCGTCGTCGAGAACGGCCGTATAGTCCGCGGCCCAGGTGAGCCCGTCGGCGAGATACGCGGCCGTCAGGGTCGGACCGGCCGGCTCGGCGAGCTCCCAGCGGAGCGCGCCCCCCGGCGCATCGTCCGGCGGTGCCGGCAGCTCGACGGCGCCCGGCCACGCGACGACGATCCGATCTCCGATCCGGAACGTGGGACCGTCCGCCGACTCGAGCACCGCCTGGGTTCTCGTTCCGTCCTCCGCTATCAGCGTGACCGGAGACCCCACCGCCGCGCCGAGCGCCGCGCTCGAGGACAGGGGCGCCTGCCAATCTTGTCGCCGGATCTCCACCGTTCTTTCGCCGCTTCTGAGGACGACGGTTCCGGCATCGATCGAGGGCGGCACGTCGAGCCAGAGGACGTTCGCGGCCGGTCCGCCCTGGAGCGAGCGCGTCTCGCGGAGCACCGCGAAGCCGCTGTAGACCGTGAGCCCCAGCTCGGTACGCGCCGACGCGGGTGCGACAGTCGCCTGCCCGCGGGCTTCGATCGGCGCGGACAGGAGCGCGCAGAGAGCGGCGAGCGACGCCAGGGGGAGGAAAATCGTCGGTTTCACGCGCCGCAAGGTCGCCGCTGGCGCCACGCGCGGGCAAGTCCCTAGACTCCCCGGATGCTCCTTCTCGGCGCGCATATGTCGACGGCGGGCGGGCTCCACACGGCCTTCGCTCGAGGAGAGGCCCTGGGCTGCACGGCGATCCAGATCTTCACCTCGAGCCCGCGGCAATGGCGGGGCCGGAAGCTGACGGATGCGGACGTTCGGGAGTTCCGCCAGGCGTGGGAGGAGTCCTCGTGCCGCGTCTGTCTCGGGCACGACATCTACCTGACGCGCCTCGGAACCCGCGACAGCGCGATTCTATCCCGTTCCCGATCGACGTTCGCGCAGGAGATCCGGACCTGCCAGCGCCTGGGCCTGTCGGGGCTGGTCATGCATCCGGTGGGCGATACGGACGCAGACGAGGACGCCGTCCTCGCGCGCGTCGCCGACTCCCTGAACGCGGTCTTCGACGAGGTTCCGTTCGAGGGCACCCAGGTCCTGCTCGAAACCACCGCCGGTCAGGGGGCGAACGTCGGCTACCGGTTCGAGCAGCTGGCACGGATCATCGACGCGGTCGAGCAGGAATCGCGGCTCGGAATCTGCGTAGACACCTGCCACGTCTTCGCCGCGGGCTACGATATCTCCGGAAAGACCGGCTGGAAGAGGATGATGTCGGAGCTCGAGGCCACGGTCGGTCTGGCGCGGCTCAAGGCGATCCACCTGAACGATTCGCGGAAGCCCTTGGGAAGCCGGGTGGACCGGCACGCGCACATCGGCCAGGGAGAGATCGGCGAGGCGGCGTTCGAGCGGGTGATGCGCGATCGCCGCCTGGCGAAGATCCCCAAGCTCCTCGAGACGCCCAAGGAGAACGAAATGGATGCCGTGAACCTGGCCCTTCTGCGGAAGCTCGCGGGGAAGAAGTGACCGCCCGACGGGGAAGGCGGCTGGCGCTGGTGGGGATCGCCGTCGTCGCGGGGATCGCCGCGGCTGTCGCTGTGGCCCGGCTCGGCTCCTCTGCGGGTTCCCGGTCCGACACCCTGGACGAGCTTCCGCTCGCGGGCGGGCTGCCGGCCGATCTCGTGCTCGTCGAGGGGAACCCCGGCTGGGAGTCGCTACCCGAGGAGGAGCGCGATCGCGCGCGGACCCCGCTCTCGGACGCCGCCCGGGAGTGGCTGACCCGGCACCGCGCCGAGGTCCTCTCGGTCGCCGACACCTTCGACGTATCGCCGGTCGCGCTGGGAGGGATCGTGGCGGCGGAGAAGACGCTCCTGGTCAGCCGCGCGGACGAGCTCGGCGAGAGCCTGCTGCTGGCGGTGTTCGGCACGCTCCGCGAGGGCGACCTGGAGGGCTGGGTGGCCGAGCGGGAGCGGGAGTACCGAACCAAGGCGCGCGCAGGAGACGCTCCGGAGCGCGAGCGCTTCCGCACGCCCTACCTCTGGACGCTGGGGCCGGCGCAGGTGTCGTTCCGGCTCGCGGTGCGGATCGAACCCCAGGTCGCGACGGCGCTCGGCCGACCGCGCCGGACCGCACGGGAAGTGTTGACGGCCTTGACCACCGTTCGCGGAAGTCTCGAGTACGCCGCGGCGCTCCTCGCACAGTCACGTGGCGCGTACGCTCGTATCGCCGGGCTCGACATCGGGGAGAACCCCGGTGTCCTCGCCACCGTCTATCACCTCGGGGCACCGACCGTCCGCGCCCGCCGGCTGGCCGGTGGAGCCCCGGGCGAGGAGCTGCCGCACGTCAACTACTACGGCGCCTGGGTCAATCTCCACGCCGAAGACGTGGCGCGGCTGCTCGGCGTCCCGCCCACCGCTGCCCGCTAGCGGGAACGCGCGGCCGTCGAGGGCTCGCCCGACGCCGGATTGCCGGGCTTGGCGAATTTCAGGAGCATCCGGTCCGCG
>DASSPT010000104.1:0-11609 GCA_035699465.1 Gemmatimonadota bacterium | reverse complement strand
TTTCGAGGAGGCATACGCGCCGCTCCTCGACCGGTTCGCGCGCTTCCGGCTCGACACGCTTTGCTCCTGGCGGCGGATCGAGTACGACGTGCGAGCCAACTGGAAGCTCCTGTTCCAGAACTACTCGGAGTGTCTCCACTGCCCCGTGCTCCACCCCCGCCTGACCCAGCTCACTCCTTACCGCTCGGGACATAACGACCTCGTCGAAGGCCCGTTTCTCGGGGGATACATGGTGCTCGCCGAGAAGGGCGGCAGCATGACGATGAGCGGTCGCTCGTGCGCGCTCCCGGTCGGCGAGCTTCCCGAGGAAGACCTCGAGCGCGTCTACTACTACTCGATCTTCCCGAACCTTCTCCTCAGCCTCCACCCCGACTACGTCATGGCGCATCGGTTGTGGCCGGCGGCTCCGGACAGGACGCGAGTCGTCTGCGAGTGGCTGTTCCATCCCGACGCGCGGGACGCCTCCGACTTCCGGCCCGACGACGCCGTCGAATTCTGGGACGCCACCAACCGGGAGGACTGGCACATCGTCGAGCTGGGACAGGCGGGAATCTCGTCGCGCAAGTACGGCCCCGGTCCGTATTCGGCGCGCGAAAGCCTGCCGGCGGCCTGGGATCGGGAGTATCTGCGACGCTTCGAGGGCGCTGGAGCGAAGGAGGGCGAAGCGTAGCGTAAGCTCCTTCTTGTGGCCGGGCGGGATCGCCTGCATCATCGGTAGATGGGACTTCCATGACCCAGCGAACCTATCGCCTGGCAGCTGTCTGCTTCGCGGACATCGTGGGGTACACCGAGCTGTCCTCGAGGAACGAGGGCGAGGCGGTCGCGGGGGTCGAGCTGCTCCAGCACGTGGCGCGTGAGGCCGTCGCAGAGCGTGGCGGTCGCATCGTCAAATTCATCGGCGACGCGGTTCTGGCAGAATTTCCGAGCACCCATGAGGCGGTGCGTTCGGCGATCGATCTCATGGATCGCTTCGCTGCGGGCGCCCGCTCGCAGGGCCTGGAGTCGGTCGACCTGCGTGTCGGCGTACACGTGGGCGACATCCTGACTGCCATGGACGGCGACGTCTACGGCGACGGAGTCAATATCGCCTCCCGCATCCAGGCCGCGGCCGCGCCGGGTCAGGTGTGGGTGAGCGAGGATGTGTGGCGGCAGCTGCACCAGCGTAAGGAGTTCCAGTTCGAATCGCGTGGCGAGCACGCGCTGAAAGGCGTCGCCACGCCGGTCGGATTGTACGGGGTGCGATTGGAACCTTCGGCCCGCGCCGCCATGCCTCCGCGTCCCGCGGCCAGGGCGCAAGCGGAAACCGCTCCCCACAAGCAGTCGGTGGCGGTCCTGCCGTTCGCGAACATGAGCGCGAGCGCCGAGAACGAGTATTTCTCTGACGGAGTCACGGAGGAGATCCTCACCCTCCTGACCCGCGTAGCAGGCCTCAAGGTGATCAGCCGGACCTCGATCATGCGCTACAAGGGGAGCGACAAATCGATACGGCAGATCGGTGAGGAGCTCGGTGTCGGCTCGATCCTGGAAGGAAGCGTGCGGCAGGCCGGCCAGCGCGTGCGGATCTCGGCACAGCTGATCGACGCTGCAACCGACGAGCACTTGTGGGCCGACCGCTATGACCGGGACCTCGAGGACATCTTCGCGATTCAGACCGACGTCGCCGAGCGAATCGTCGAGGCGCTGCGCGTGCGGCTGACGCCGAAGGAGCAGGCTCGGCTCGCGGAGCGGCCCACGGAGAGCGTGGAGGCCTACAAGTCGTACCTCAAGGGACGTCATTTCCTCAGCCGGCGGACGGAGGCATCGCTCCGGCAGGCGATCGACTGGTTCCGGAAGGCAGTGGCGGAAGACCCCGGATTCGCGCAGGCCTGGGCAGGGTTGGCTGACGCGTATGCGATCCTGCCGAGCTACAGCGCGACGCCAACGCCGGAAGCGTGCGCCGAAGCGCGTTCGGCCGCAGGGCGGGCGCTGGCGCTCGATCCCGGGCTCGGGCAGGCGCACGCGGCCCTCGGCGTCGCGGCCGAGAATGATTGGAGGTGGGAGGAAGCGGAGCGTGAATTCCGCAGCGCGCTCGAGCTCGCGCCAGGGTACGCGACCGCGTTTCACTGGTACGGCAACTTCCTGTCCTGGCGCGGTCGGACGGAGGCGGCGTTGGCGGCCCTTCGTCGCGCCCTCGAGCTGGATCCGGTGTCGTTGCCGATTCACGTAGGGATGGGAGTGGCCCTCAATTTCGACTGCCGGTTCGACGAGGCGATCGACGTCTACAAGAAGGCGATCGAGATGGACCCAGGCTACGTCACCGCCCACTACAATCTCTCCTTCACGTACCTCTGTCAGCGGCGCTACGAGGATGCCCTCATCGAGTGGGAGACCGTCTCCCGACTCAATCCCGAGACGCTTCCGCTCGATCTCGTGGCCGAAGCTCGGCAGGGCCATGCGACGGGTGGGAGGCGCGGGTTCTGGGAGGCGTATCTCGAAGGACTTCGGTCGCGGCCCGAGGTCTGGGGACGTGTGTTCGACATGTCGATGGCATGCGCCCAGCTCGGAAGGACGGACGAGGCGTTCGCCCTGATCGACCAGCTCCTCGGCGAGCGAAGCGGTACCCCGTTTCAGATCACCACGGATCCGCTGTTCGCCCCGCTACGTTCTGATCCCCGCTACGAGAAGGTCCTGGAGCGGCTGGGATTGCGATGAGAATCCTCTACCCGGCGATCTCTTCGGGAACGTCTTCCGCGAACCCGGCGTAACCGTCGCTCTGAGGGATTGGGGAAGGGATGGAAGCTGCGGCGTCGTCCGCGAACGGCGCCAGGTCGTTCCACGCATCCGGCGTGAACATGGATGCCAGGACGCGGGCCTGGCGACGCCCCGGCCCGACCTCGAACATCCCTCCCACGTAGGCGTGAAGGCTCCGGCGGCGGCACTCCTCCAGGCAACGCAGCGCCTCGATCCACCCACCCAGGCGGGGTGCCTTCACGTTGACGGCCGCCGGGGGGATCTCGGGATCGTCGAGATCGACGGCGGCGAGGATGTAGCCGTCGAGCGCGACTCTCTCCCGCCAGCTCCCGCGCGGGTCGAGGGTGACCGCCTCGACCGGCGGGTCCTCCAGCCAGGCCCGTGGCATCGCGGCGTGCGCGAGGCGCACCTGGTCGAGATCGGAGCCGCGCTTGAAGTCGAGGACGACGATCCGCCCGGTGTCGGCGAGGATCTCCCACGCAGTCGGCGGCCACCCCTCGTCCGGCACATCGATCTTGATCCGCGCGTCCGGGTCGCCTTCGAGGACCGGGACGATCGCCGCCTGGGGATCGTCGGCGACGCCGATCGACCGGCAGAAGGCGACCGGACGGGCGGATAGACCGGCCAGCGCGAACGGGTTCGTGTTCGCCTGGCGGAGCGCGAGATCGATCGCCGCGCCCTCTACGGCCGCTCTGTGGTAGGGATCGTCCAGGTCGCGGGCGAGGAGCCCCGCTGTCTCTCCCACCGTCGAGCGCCGGGGGAGGTCGAGCCGATCGCAGGCCGCGGCGAACTCCGCCTGCTCGGCGGGAGTCCAGGCCACGCATTCCCCGCGGCCGGTGAGGCCGTGCCCGCGAAGGACCGCGAACCCGGTCGGCCTCGCCTCATCGTAGTAGCCTTCGACAACGAGCGCGCCGCGCTCGACGCGGAGGCCGTCGATCGCCACGGGCAGCGCGGAGAGGCGGTCGACCAGCTCGCCTGGCGTCACGCGTCGCGCGCGCAGCGAAACCCTGCGAAGATCTGCCGGCGCTCGGGGAGGTCCCAGTTCCGGAACGAGTTCCTCGCGACGATCGGCGCCGTGGCCCACGAGCCGCCGCGAAGGACGCGGTATCCCTTTCCGAAATGGACTTCGGAGTACTCGGGATACGGAAACGGAGCGAATCCCGGGTAGGGAAGGAACTCGCTCGACGTCCACTCCCAGACGTCGCCGATCATCTGGTGGCACCCGTAGAAGGACCGACCGCGGGGATACGCGCCGACGGGCGCCGGGGCGTAGGTGCGCGCGCCGAGATTGGCGAGATCCGTGGCCGGCGGCGCTTCGCCCCAGGGCCAGACGCGCGCGATCCGGAGCTCCGGGTCCCACGCGGCCGCCTTCTCCCACTCGTGCTCGGTCGGCAACCGCTTGCCCGCCCAGCGAGCGAACGCGTCCGCCTCGTACCATGAGACGTGCTGGACGGGTCGCGTGAGGACGAGCGGCTCGACGTGCCCGAACTGGACGTCCAGCCATCCCTCTTCGCCGCGCTTCCACCCCAGCGGGTGATCGCATCGCTCGGCCGTCCGCCATTCCCATCCCTGCCGCGACCACGCCTCGCGCCGCTCGTATCCGCCGTCCTCCATGAACGCGAGCCATTCGCCGACCGTGACGGGCGCGGTGTCGATCCAGAACTCCGGGAGATCCACCCAGTGGGCGAGACGCTCGTTGTCGTAGGCCCCGGGCGCGGCCGTCGCGCCCGCCTGGAAGCGACCCCCGGGCACGACGACCATGGCCGTGTCGGGGGGGAGTTTCGCGCGCGGCGCGGCGAGGCGATGCGCGGGCTCGAAGGGCGCCTCGTTCATGAGCGCGATCGCCTGGAGCATGGTTTCCTGGTGCTGGGCCTCGTGCTGCGACAGCATGCGGTAGACGAAGCCGTCCGCGAGGAGGGGATCTTCGGCGTAGAGATCGACTCGCTGGAGCCGCGCGAGCGCGGCGCGCCGGACCTGGCGAAGGCGTCGGAGGAGCAGGGTGCGATCGGGAAGATCGAGCGCCCCGCGCTCGGAGCGCGGGGTCAGGATGGCGTCGTAGACGGGCGCGAGCCCCTCCACGGCCGCCCCACCGTTCCGCGCCGGTGCAGCGGGTGCCCCGCCTTCCAGGAGGCGGTCGATCGTGTGGACCAGCCACAGCTCCTCGAACTCGGCCATGTGCCCGAGATCCCACGCGATCGGCGAGAGGATCGGCGTCACCTGCCGCTCGAGCTCCTCGTCGGAGAGGGCCTCGACGATGTCGAGTGTCTGGAGGCGCGTGATCTGGAGCTCGCCCGTCAGGCGGCCCGCCAGATCCGGACCCCGCGATGAGCGGATCCGGCGGCAGAGCAGGAGCGCGAACCTGCCGCCGTCGTCGGTGAACTCCCTCTCCAGAGCGAAGCCGAATCGGGCGAGGTCCGCGGCGATCCCCTGGATTCGGAACTTGCGGCTGATCTCGGTGAGCACCATCTCGCCGGGGGCGATGCGGAACGAGCGGGCGATCGCCGGCAGGTCGACGAAGGCTTCGGCCCGGAAGCGGGCGTAGATCTCGATCCTCTCGAGCCGGTCGTTCCAGTAGGCGACGTGGTCGATCCCATCGACGTCGATCGCCGTGCCGAGCTCGCGGTTCATCCGCGTGAACAGGTTCTGTGTGAAGCGCCGGCTCCAGCCGGCCTCGTCGTCGTACGCGGCCTCGAGAACGTGGACGTCCTTTACGAGGTCGAGGCCCAGGAGGAAGGAGTCGTCGGGAGCGAGCGCGCGCGAGAGGCGCGCGAGGAAGGCGTCGGTCTCGTCGGGGTTGAGGTTGCCGATCGTGGAGCCGAGGAAGACGAGACACATGGGCGACAGCCCGCGCACCGCGTCGAGGCCGCGCTCGTAGGAGGTGGCGAGACCGGTGACCTGGAGGTGGTCGTAGGCGTCCGCGAGCGCGCGTGCCGCGCGCGTGAGGACGGAGGGGTCGATGTCGATCGGCACGTAGCGGACCTCGACGCCATCCCACACCCGGGACCAGGCGTCCAGCAGGTGGCGGGTCTTGGTGGCCGCACCCGCGCCCAGCTCGACGATGGGGACCGCGCCGGCGAGCGCCCGGATCTCGTCGGACCTGGCGGCCAGGATCCCGCTCTCGGCGCGCGTCGGGTAGTACTCGGGCTGCTCGGTGATCTTCGAGAAGATCCGGCTGCCCTCGTCGTCGTAGAGATACCGGCAGTGGACCCACCGGGGATGGTCCGACAGCCCGCGTGCGACGGAGTGCGCGAAGGCGTCGTCGGATGCGGTGGCCTCATCGAGATGGACGCTCCAGCGCTCCCCGCCGTGATGGGCGGGGATCTGCGAGCCGATCCTCTCCAGGCGCTCGTCGATCGTGCGCATATCGATCTCCATCGCAGCCTATATTAGCCGGGTGAGCGGCGCGGCCAAGCCGGGAAGACCCTCGAGCGGAGGATCGTGACCGCCGCGGTGGTGTTCCACGGCGCGGGGTACGCGCTCCCGAACGGACACTGGCTCGTCCGCGATCTGTCGTTTTCCGTGGGGACCAGCGAGACGGTCGTCCTCGTCGGGCGGTCGGGTGCGGGAAAGACGACGGCGCTCAAGCTCGTCAACCGGCTTCTCGACCCCACGGTGGGCACCGTGGAAGTCGAAGGCCGACCCACCAGCCGCTGGAATGCGGTCGAGCTCCGGCGCCGGACGGGATGGGTCATCCAGGAGGTGGGCCTCTTCCCGCACATGAGCGTGCGCCGGAACGTCGGGCTCGTGCCGGAGCTCCTCGGCTGGCCGCCCGAGCGGATCGGCGTCCGCGTCGACGAGCTCCTCGCCATGGTCGGCCTGCCGGCCTCGGAGTACGCGGAGCGCCGGCCGCACCAGCTCTCGGGTGGACAGCGCCAGAGGGTGGGGGTCGCACGGGCCCTCGCCGCGGACCCGCCGCTCCTCCTTCTCGACGAGCCATTCGGCGCGCTGGACCCGATCACCCGGATCGAACTCCAGCGCGAGTTCCGCGCTCTCGTTCGGCGGCTCGGCAAGGGAGCGCTCTTCGTAACCCACGATCTGCGGGAGGCGCTCGCCCTCGGTGACCGGGTGGGGGTCATGGACGGCGGAAGGATCGTTGCCCTGGAGCCCGCGGAGAGCCTGCTCGCAGCCGATCACCCGGCCGCGCGGGCTCTCGCCGCCACGCTCGATCCCACGATCACGCCTCCAGGCGGCGAAAAGGCGGCGCGAGATGGGTGAACTCCTGGGGTATCTCTCGGCGCACCGCGGACAGGTCGCCGCTCTCCTCGGCGAGCACGTCGTGCTGGTGGCCATCGCGGTCGGCGCGGCGGTGGCGATCGGCGTCCCGCTCGGGATCCTCGCGACGCGTGACCGGCGGGTCGAGCGCGGCGTCCTGGGGACGGCCAACGTGCTCCAGACCGTGCCCAGCCTCGCGCTGTTCGGGTTCCTGATCCCCGTCCCCTTCGTTGGTGGCATCGGCGCCTCGACGGCGATCGTCGCGCTCACGCTGTACGCCCTTCTACCGATCGTCCGCAACACCCACGCCGGGATCCGGGGCGTGGATCCGGCGCTCGCCGAGGCCGGCCGCGGGATGGGGATGACGGACCGGCAGCTCCTCGCCAAGGTCGAGCTGCCGCTCGCGGCGGGCGTGATCGTCGCCGGAGTGCGTGTGGCGACCGTGATCTCGATCGGCATCGCGACGATCGCCGCCGCGATTGGCGCCGGCGGGCTGGGGGTCTACATCTTCCAGGGACTCGCCATGGTAGACGATACCGTGATCCTCGCAGGAGCCGTCCCCGCCGCGCTCCTCGCGCTGGCGGCCGACGGCGCCCTCGGCTGGCTCGCGCGCCGGCTCACCCCGCCGGGCGCGCCCGGCGCGCCGACCTCCGCACGCCCCACGTGATGAGCACGCCCCGGATGGCATCGCCGAACGCCTTTGCGGCGCTGCTCTACGCGCTGTCGGGGGGCTGCTCCGACGGATCGTCGATGGTGGCCCCTGCGCTGGCCATCGACGGCACCTGGCACATTCAGCGAACGGCAGGGCTCGATCCGGGATGCGATCTCCTGTTTGACCCGGCGCCGACCCCGCTCGAGATCACCTTTCGCGTCCACGACGGCGAGCTCGAGACCACTCCGACTCACCCATGGAACTCCAGTTCTCTGGAATCCGATGGAACGTTCGAGCTGCGCGACGTTATCGAGTCTCCGGGGGCTTTTCGTGACATGATCACCATCCGCGGCAGGTTCGAGGGCGCCTTGCTTACCGCGAGCGAATCGCACGCGACCATTTACTTCGATCCTATCATCGTCGAGCTGTACGGGAGCGATCCATGCGTCAGCACGTACCACTGGGTTGGTGAGCGTGAGTGATGGCACCGCCAGGGTGTCCGAGCGCGTGTCGGCGGCGCTCGTGATCGCCACGCTGATCTGCGCCTGCGGGGGCGAAGCCCCGGTCGTCGTGGCCTCCAAGAACTTCACCGAGCAGGACATCCTCGGCGAGCTTCTGGCGCAGGAGCTGGAGGCGCGCGGCGTGCCGGTCGAGCGCCGGTTCCACCTGGGGGGAACGTTCGTCTGCCACAACGCTCTCGTCGGCGGCGAGGCCGACGTATATGTCGAGTACACGGGCACGGCGTACACGGCGATCCTCGAGCGCCCGCCGATCTCGGATCCGGACTCCGTTCTGCTGGCGGTGGAGAGCGAGTACGCGGAGCGATGGGACCTGGCGTGGGGGCCACCGCTGGGGTTCGAGAACACCTTCGCGCTCGTCGTGCGCGCCGCGGACGCCGACTCCCTCGGCCTGGCGACGATCTCCGATCTCGCTCGCGCGGCCGACGGCCTCACGGCGGGATTCGGCCCCGAGTTCATGGCCCGGGAAGACGGCTATCGGGGTCTCGCGGCGGAATACGGGTTCGAGTTCGGCGAGGTCCGGCAGATGGAGCTGGGGCTCATGTACCGCGCCCTGGAAGAGGGAGAGATCGACGTGGCGGTCGCCAACTCGACCGACGGGCAGATCGCGGGGCTCGATCTGGTCGTCCTGCGGGACGACGGGCGCTACTTCCCGCCGTATCAGGCCGCCCCGGTCATCCGGCGCGAAACGCTGGAGCGCGTGCCGGCCGCGTGGGAGGCGATTCAGAGCCTGGAGGGATCTCTCGACGACGCTGCGATGCGGGAGCTCAACTACCGTGTGGCGGTGGAAGGCGAGGACGCGGCGGCGGTCGTCCGGGAGTGGCGCGAAACGAGGCCGCCGGCGAGGGACATCGCGGGTGATCGACAGTAATGAACGACGCAAGACCTTGGGCCATATATCGATGCACTTCATGAGGAGAGGTACCGCATGAAGCCGAGCCTGCTCCACACGATGGTGCGGGTGAAGGACCTGGACCGGAGCGTGCGCTTCTACACTGAGGTGCTGGGGCTGCGCGAGCAGCGCCGCCGGGTGCTGGAGAAGGCCGACGCCACGCTCGTGTTCCTTACCGACGAGGTGGGTCACCACGCGATCGAGCTCACCTACAACCACGACGGGCGAGACTACGAGCTGGGGAACCAATTCGGGCACTTCGCACTCGGTGTGCCGGACCTCGAGGCCGCGCGCCGAGAGCTGGCGAAGGAGGGCGTCGAGTTCAGCCGCGGCCCTTACCGCGTGTCGGCGGGGGGCTCCATGATCGCCTTCATCCGCGATCCGGACGGGATGGAGATCGAGCTGATCGAGATGCGTTGACCCCCGCCTCCGGAGGCGGTAGCTTGATGGCCCTTCGCGCAGATCGTTCGCGCGAAGGCACAGATAAGCAGAGGCCCCCGGCTTCTCGCCTGACGGACGCCGCGCTTTTCGACGCCACGGCTGTCCGCGGGTACCGACACGCGACGCCTACCCGCGATCCCGATGCGGGGCGGCGCGGCGCGCATTCGGCGGCGGGCTCCTGCGTTCAACAGGCGGCCCGCTTCGTTTTTGGGCCGCCGCAACGGGGGCCGCGCGGCGGCCCGAACACTCGACCAGGAGGTCGTACATAGCCAGCAACGAGCCGCGGGTCAACGAGCAGATCCGCCTTTCACCGGTCCGACTCATCGATACAGACGGCGCCCAGCTCGGGGTCGTTCCCGTAGACCAGGCCATGTCCGCCGCGCGCGAGAAGGGCATGGATCTCGTAGAGGTCGCGCCCAACGCGCGGCCGCCCGTCTGCCGGATCATGGACTACGGCCGGTACAAGTACGAGCAGGCCAAGGCCGAGCGTGAGGCCAAGCGCAAGCAGCACGTCACGCAGATGAAAGAGATCAAGATGCGGCCGAACATCGAAGAGCACGATTTCGAGTTCAAGACGCGCCACATCAAGCGTTTCCTTTCGGAGCGGGACAAGGTCAAGGTCACGATCATGTTTCGCGGCCGCGAGATGGCGCATACCGAGAACGGCAAGGAAGTGCTCGACGACGTCGTCGAGGAGATCGGCGACCTGGCCGTGGTCGAGCAGCAGGCCCGGCTGGAAGGCCGCAACATGTTTCTGATCCTCGCGCCCAACACGCGGAAGTAAGCGCGGGAACCCAGCATCACGGAGGACGGCATGCCGAAGATGAAGACCAACCGCGGCGCCGCGAAGCGATTCAAGAAGACGGCGAACGGGAAGATCAAGCGCAAGAAGGCGTTCCTGCGCCACATCCTGACGAAGAAGGCGGGCAAGCGGAAGCGGGCGCTGCGCAAGGCCACATACGTGCACAAAGCCGACGAGGGCCGCGTGAACCGGCTCCTGTCCTCGTAGGGCGAACGGCAGAACAGGAGGAATACCCATGCCCCGCGCATCGAACAACGTTCAGCGCACCAAGCGCCGCAAGAAGATTCTAAAGGCGGCTCGCGGCTACCGTGGCTCGCGCTCGAAGCTGTACATGCCCGCCAAGGAGACGCTGGAGCGCGCGCTCCAGTACGCCTATCGCGATCGTCGCGACAAGAAGCGGCAGTTCCGCAAGCTGTGGATCACGCGCATCAACGCCGCTGCCCGCGAGCACGGGCTCTCGTACTCGCGCTTCATGCACGGACTGAAGGCGGCCGAGATCGACATCGACCGGAAGCTCCTGGCCGAGCTCGCGATCAACGATCCCGACGGGTTCGCGGAGCTGGCCGCGACGGCGAAGGCGCAACTCTAGCAGTCCGCACTTGAGCGTCCTGGTAACAGAAGGATGTTCAAAATGAGTCGATTTCGAGGCGCACGACGAGAGGATTCCGAGACGTACGATCCGTACGCCGCCGGAAGACACGAGGAGTGGAACGCGGAAATCGGCCATTTTCAACATCCGAGGACCCGTTGATCGAAGCGCTCCGCGAGCGGCTCGAGGAGCTCCGCCGCGAGGTGGAACGGCAGCTGGATGCCGCTTCGGGGCCGGCGGACGTCGAGGAGATCCGCGTCCGGACGCTGGGCAAGAAAGGCGCCATCACCGCGGAGGCGAAGGCGATCGGCGGGCTCGAGCCCGGCGCGCGGCCCAAGGCGGGTGAGCTCGTCAACGAAGTGAAGGCCGCCCTCGAACGCGCCGTTGCGGCACGCGAGGAGGAGCTCGCAGGCGGCGAGCTGACCCGGCGGCTGGCGGAGGAAGCGCTGGACGTCACGTTACCGGGCCGTCGGCGCGGCCAGGGAACCCGCCATCCGCTCTCGATCGTCACCGACGATCTGCTCGATGTCTTCCGGCGGATGGGGTTCTCCGTCGCCACCGGCCCCGAGGTCGAGACTCCCTGGCACAACTTCGAGGCGCTGAACATCCCCCCTGGCCATCCCGCGCGCGAAGAGATGGACACGATCTACGTCGCGGGGATGGATAGGCTCCTCCGCACCCACACCTCGCCGGTCCAGATCCGAGTGATGGAATCGCAGGAGCCGCCGGTCCGGGTCGTCTGTCCGGGCCGCGTGTTCCGCAGCGACACGCCG
>DASSPT010000103.1:0-15026 GCA_035699465.1 Gemmatimonadota bacterium | reverse complement strand
GTCACCACCCATGTGGTCGATACGGGAATCTCATTGGGGCGATATTGATGTAGTCAAATCTACCGCCATTTCTGGATGGCTGTATCGTTTCGATACACCATTCGGGCCCGCACGAGGGGAAGCTCTTTCGGGGCTCGAACGGGCCGCTTTTCCGGCTCCCTGCCCGCCTGTCAGTCAGTGGACGGCGAGGGGCGCGACTACCGGTATCTTGCGGGCGCGCGCATGACATTCCGCAGATACGGACCCCTCCTCGTGGCCCTGCTCGCGGGCTTCGGCGCCGCTTGCGGGCCTCGCCGGCCGCCCGAGACCGGCCCCTCCGATACGGCTCGCCAGCCGGTCAACTACTTCGTGCGCGTGCAGGTGTCGGGAGGGATGCGCTACGACATCTCCCTGACCACGGACCGGATCGGCCGGGATTCGGTGGACTTCGCCCTTCCCACCTGGGTGCCCGGACAGTACGGCCCCCTCTCCAGCCAGGTGCAGGCGGAGAGCTTCTCGGTACAGGACGGCCGCGGCGATCCCGTGTCGACGCGGCGCATCAGCGCCACGCGCTGGCGTCTGTACCCCGAAGGCGCGCAGTACCTGAGCGTCGCGTACCAGATCGTCCCCGACCCGCCCTCCGAGCCGCTGCCCTTCCGCACCCGGCTCGATCTCCACTCCGGCTATGCGCTCGGTGCGGGCCTGTTCGGATACCTGGAAGGATTCGAGGCCCGGCCGGTCAGGATCTCGTTCGACCTTCCCAACGGCTGGCGCGCGGCGGCCCCGATGCAGAGCGAGGGCCCCAACCGCTTCTCGGCGCCGGACTACGGCGCGGTGCCGGGCACCCCGTTCGTGATCGGCGACCGCTTCCTGGACTACAAATTGTTCCAGCGCGGGCGCCCGCATCAGGTGACCGTGCAGGGAGCGCCCGCCGACTTCTCGCCGGATTCCCTCCTCGCGCTCGTCGACGAGACGATCGGTCTGGGCTCCGATTTCTACGGCGAGCCGATGTACGACCGGTACATGATCGCGATCCACTTCGTGCCTCCGGACGTGTCGGGGATCGGCGGCACGGGGCATGGCGCCGGTTCCGCGATCTTCCTCCCCGAGATGGACAGCCGCAAGGTGCGGGAGAGCGGCATGCAGACGATGCTGCTCCACCAGTACCTCCATGCGTGGTTTCCCGGCGGATTCGGTCCGCGGGATCTGGCGCGTCCCGACTGGTCGCGGGCGCCCCGCGTGGAGGATCTGTGGCTGGTCGAGGGGGTGGCGGAGTACTACGCGCGTCTGCTTCCCGTTCGGCGAAGCGGCGGAGCTTCGCGCGAGCGGTTCTACGAGCAGATGGCGGCGCTGGCGACGTTGTGGCGCGAGCTGGGCGGCGGCGACGGGATCGTACCCGTCGAGCTCGCGGGCCCCGTCCTGCGCGGCGGCGACGATCGCGCGATGGCGCGCCTCGTGGCCGGTGGCGCGCTGGCTGCGCTCCTCCTGGACATCGCCATCCGCGACGAGACTCGCGGCCTGCAGGGCCTCGATCAACTCCTCTACTACCTGCAGAAATCGACACCGGCGGGGGGATACGGATCGGACCCGGAATCGTGGACCAGGGCCGCCGCCGCACTGGGGGTCGAACCGGCTACGCTGGCGGCTCTCGGAGGCGCCGGCACGTTGTCGCTGGACGAAGGGATGGAGCGAGCGGGGCTCCGGATGGTGGAGCGGGCCGAGCGGAGGCGGACGCTCGGCGCGCGGCTCGAAGCGGACCCGGACCGAGCGTTCGTCGTCGCGTCGGTAGACGCGGGGGGGACGGCCGCCTCGGCGGGCCTGCGTGTCGGCGACCGGATCCTCGCGATCAACGGAACGCCGATCGCGCCCCACGAGGTCGTCGCGACCCGCTACGCGCTCGACACCTACATCGCGGGAGCCCGCACGGGAGCGCCGATCGAGTTCTCGGTCCAGCGCGACGGAGTGGAGCGTGAGGCGCGCGGCCAGGTGCGCGAGAGCCGCGTCCAGCACGTCGAGATCCGCGAACTCAGGTCGCCCTCGTCCCAGGCGCAATTGGTTCGGGCCTCGCTATTCCAACCGACCCAACCCACCCCGTAGCGCACCTAGCGAGGCGCCTCACCGATCGCGAGGCATCCGCCTCTAGTACTGCCAGTTCAGGCCGCCTTCGATGCGGAACAGAGACTCGTCGGCGATCTGGAAGCGGACCTCGCCGAACCAGCCCCACCAGCGCTGCACGGGAACGTCTACCCCTCCGGCGAGAAGGAGCGCGATCTCGGTGGAGTCGTCGTCGCGTCCGACGCGATCGTAGTTGACGTGACTGAGACCGAGACCGGCACCGGCGTAGGGCTCCACGCGCGAGCGGGCGGGGTCGACGGGGAACAGGTAATGCAGCTCGCCGGCGAGCATGAACGAAAGCGCGTCGTCGCCCAGACCCAGGGTGAAGAACGGCTGCAACCTGACGTTCTCGGCCAACCTTCCCGCGTCCACCTGGCCGCCGATCAGCAGCTGCGTGAGGTCGTCGTCCAGGGTCGCCCCGGCGCGCACGCCGTAGGCCATGATTTGAAGATCCTGCGAACGCGAGTCGGAAGGAAGAAGGGAGATGAGGGTGCCGGCAATCAGCAGGATCGGAAGCGCTCGAGCCATGGGACCTCCGCACGAGGGTTAGGAAGTCAATCGTTGCCGGATGGGAAGCATGATACACGACCTCCCCCGACTTGTGCCCGGCTCGGCGCCATCTTACCCTATGGGCCGACGGATCCAACCCCGGACGCATGGGCCACCAGGGTCAAGGAGGAGCCTTGAACGATCAGAACGTACCGCAACCCCCACCGCCGCCAGGGCAGCGGCCGTCGGCCGCGGGCCAGAGCTCCACGGGGCTCGACCCGAAGCTGGCGGGTCTGCTGTGCTACATCCTGGGGATCATCACAGGGCTCATCTTCTTCCTCATCGAGAAGAGCAACGAAGTGGTGCGATTCCACGCGGCCCAGTCGATCCTCTTCAGCGGCTCGATGATCGTCATGTGGATCGTCCTCACGATCCTGCAGTTCGTCATCCTCTCGATTTCCCTCTCGCTGGGAAGCATCTTCTCCCTGCTGACCATGCTGCTCGGACTGGCGGTGTTCGTCCTCTGGGTGGTGCTGCTGATCAAGGGCTACTCCGGCGAGAAGTGGAAGCTTCCGGTCATCGGCGACATAGCGGAACGGATGGCGTCGGGCGGGCAGCGGATGGCGTGAGCGGTCAGCTCTGAATCCAGTCTCGATCATCCGCAAGAAACGCGACGGCGGCTCACTCTCACGCGACGAGTGGGCCGCCTTTTTTTCCGCCTATCTGGCCGGAGAGATCGCCGACTATCACGTCTCGGCGCTGTTGATGGCCGTCTACTTCCAGGGGATGGATTCGGAGGAGACCAGCGTTCTCACCCGTATCATGGTCGAGTCCGGCGAGACGTGGTCCTGGGAGGATGTGGACGGGCCGGTGGTGGACAAGCACTCGACGGGAGGCGTGGGGGACAAGGTCTCCATACCACTCGCCCCCCTGGCCGCTGCCTGCGGCCTCAAGGTCCCCATGGTCTCTGGACGCGGCCTCGGCCATACCGGGGGCACGCTCGACAAGCTGGAGTCGATCCCGGGGTACCGGGTCCAGCTGACGCGAGAGGACTTCGCGCGGTTGCTGCGGGAGGTGGGGTACGGGATGGGGGGACAGACGGGCACGTTCGCGCCGCTGGATCGCGAGGTCTACGCGCTCCGCGACGTGACCGCCACGGTCGAGTCGATCCCGCTCATCACGGCGAGCATCCTGTCGAAGAAGATCGCCGAGGGCGTGTCGGCCTTGGCGTCCGACGTGAAGTGGGGCGACGGCGCCTTCATGGTCGCCTACGAGGACGCCGAGGTCCTGGCGAGGAGCATGATCCGGATCGGAGCCGAGTTCGACGTGCGCGTCGAAGCGCTCATGACGCGCATGGACATTCCGCTCGGCCGCACGATCGGGCATTCCCTGGAGATCCGGGAGTCGATCGCCCTGCTTCGCGGCGACCCTGTCGACGAGCGCCTCCGGGACCTCGTGACCGCGCTGGCCGAGCGCATGCTCGTGCTGGGCGGACTGGCGGACGGATCCGAGGCCGCGGCCCGCGTCGAAGAGGCGCTCGCGAGCGGGCGCGCGCTGGAGCTGTTCCGCGCCAACGTCGAGGCCCAGGGAGGCGATCCCAGGGTGGTCGACGACCCGTCGCTGCTGCCGTCCGCGCCCTGCCGGCGCGACGTTCCGGCCCCCGCCGCAGGCTGGCTGGCCAGGCTACCGGCGCGAGAGGTCGGCTACGCGCTCATCGATCTGGGCGGAGGCCGGCGGTCCAAGGGCGCACAGATCGATCGCGCGGTGGGGTTCGAGCTCCTGCGCCGGCCCGGCGAGGAGGTCGCGGCGGGCGATGCTTGGTGCCTCGTCCACGCGCGGACCGAAGACGAAGCGGCGGCGGCGGCACAACGCCTCTCGGAGCTCGCCGTGTGGTCGGATGATCCCATCGAGCTCAAGCCCATCGTCACGAGAGAGCTGCGGAATGACAGCGTCCAGCACACCGAGTCCTAGAGCGGCTCTCCGAATCTCGCCGCTCCACCGAACGGGACTCGGGCTCGTCGCGGCCCTCGCTGGCTGGATTCTCCTCAGCGGTCTGGTGAATGGGCGCTCTCCCTGGAGCACGGTGGCGGTCCTTCTCCTTGCCGCGGGCTCCTGGGCCTTAGGCTATTCGACGCGCACCCATGTAGGTCGCTTGACGGCCCCTCTCGCCGTCGTCGCGCTCGGGGTCGTGGTCCTGGTCCTGGCCATGCCGCATCCCGTTCTCTCCCTCTCGTCGGGCGCATTTCTAGGGTACTCGAACGCGAACGGATCGTTCTTCGCCATCTCCTCCTTCGCGGCGCTCATGGCCGTTGCCGCGAACCGCTCCCCTAGGCGAGGGTCGCGCTCGACACGTCCACAGACGCTGACGTCAGCGCTCACGCTCGGTCTGATATCGTGCATCGCGCTGTTCCTCGTCGTGCCTGTCCTGTCCCACGCCCGAGGCGCGATGCTCTCGTCCGTCCTTTTCGTGCCGGCCGTCTGGATCGTCGCCGCCCGACGGGGTCACCGGGTAGCCCTCGCGGCGGTGAGCGTGGTCCTGGTCACGTGCGTCGTCCTCTCATTTCTGGTCGCGCGGCACTACACGACCGAGGTTGCTGCCAAGCGGGATATGCGCACAGCCAGCGGCCTGTTCGGTCGGGCGAACCTGTGGGCGGACGGCTATCGTATGTTCTCTGGTAACTCCTTGATCGGTGTGGGCCCCGGGGGCTTTCAGGAGAAGAGCTTCTTCGGGAGCGACCCGGACGGTCGCTGGGTCCACAACGAGTTTCTGCAGACGGCTGCAGAAACGGGCTTCGTCGGGCTCTGCCTGCTGATGGCGCTCATTGGATGGTCGATCTTTGTGCTCGCCCGACATCCGACGGACGTCTCGACCGTGGCGGCTCTGGGGATTGCCGCCTTCGCGCTCGGCGCGACCGTCGACCGCCTCTTTCACCTCCCGATCCTGCCGGCGATCGTTTCGCTGCTGGCCGGCAGGGCCTCGCCCGGGACAACCTCGAGGGCACCAGTGCGCCGGGGGTAACCCCGCTCACGAGGCCCTCGGGTCATCCATCTGGAATTCGGAATTGGCAGGAAGACCGCGACGCAGGCCGCGCGCAACAAGCGATGGTCCCGCGCGATTTCCGCGCAATTGTAAGTCTGCCGGAATCGTTCAATTCTCATCAACTGTGTGATCAGGTGCCGCGCCGGAGAGCATCACGCATTTTCGAGTTTGCATTCGCGCGGTGATTTCCCTATGGTGCCTGCATAACAGTTCATTCGTAATGCCCCATCGCTTGACTCTCACGCGGGGAGACTCCTACGTGAAATCATCCGTCAGCCGCGCCCTCGGCGCGGCCATAGTCGTCTTGGTGTGCGCGGCGATCGCCGCAGCCTGCAATTCCTCTCCCGTCGAAATCGACTCCACCTTCGAAGCGGCCGGCAACGCGTCGTGGCTCGAGGCCGCGCCGCTTCAGATCGACCTGGGAACCAGTTCCACGTCGGCTTCGATCACCCTCAAGTCGAGCTCCAACCGGTCGCTTGCCTGGACGGCGACCGAGAGTGCGAGCTGGCTGTCGCTCGGAACGAGCTCCGGCACCATCAACAGAGATTCCCCCAAGCAGATCTCTCTCAACGTGCAGCGCGCCGGCCTGGCGGCGGGAGCGTATACCACAGGGGTGACGATCTCCTCCGAAGGCGGAACGGAGGCCGTCAGCGTGAAGATGAGCGTGGCGGCGTCCGGAACTGCGACCTTCGCGGTCACTCCGGTCCAGCTCGATTTCGGAAGCACGGCGACGAGTCTTTCCGTGACGCTCAAGAACACCGGAAGCCAGTCGGTGTCCTGGACGGCCACCGAGGGCGTCGGCTGGCTGGCCCTCAATGCGATGTCGGGCACGATCGCCGCCAACTCGCAGAAGACGGTCTCGATCTCGGTCAGCCGCTCCGGTACGACCGCGGGGACGTATTCCACGAACGTGAATTTTTCCGCCGGCACGGCGGGGTCGGTTACGGTGACGACGACCATGACCGTCCCCGGGTCCTCGGGAACCGTCCTCCTCGCCGGCCAGCTCGTCAACCAGTTCACGGGCAGCGCGTTGTCGGGCATCACGGTGCAATACGCCGGCAAGTCGGCGACGACCAACTCGTCCGGTATGTTCACGATCTCGGGCTCGCCGACCAGCAGCCTGCAGCAACTGACCCTCTCGGGGTCCGGCATCTACAAGCGGGTGACGTTCGCCCGGACGGGGGATTCCAAGTGGCGGGTGGTGCCGTCGGGTTTCAACATGACGGCATTCAATGACGTCGCGCGCCAGGAGCTGGGGACCAGCACCGTGCGATGGGTGGCCCCTCCCACCGTCTACGTGGACAGCAGACCCGAGGGCTTCTCCAGCTCCGAGATGTCGACGTGGACCTCTCAGATCAAGGTGCAGGCCGCCGAGTTCGTCTCCAAGTGGTCGGGGACCGTCGTCCAGCCGGCGGCGGTGATCGTGACGTCCAGTCCGCCCAGCGACTTCACGGCCGGGACGATCGTCATCCACATCAGCGAGAACTCCTCGGACTACGGCGGCAGCTCGAGCGCGATCGGATACGCACGGTTGACGTGGCTGTCCGACCGGACCATCCGAGGAGCGGCCGTGTGGCTCCGATATGCACGGTACCCGGGCACCTCCGGCGCCGCCAAACGCAAGGGCATCCTGGGCCACGAGCTCGGCCACGCCATGGGCCTGGCGCACATGAACGGAGGCACGGCGAGCTTCATGCAGCCGTCGGTCGGCAGCAGCACCGACCTGAACGATTTCGACCGCCAGGTGGCGTCGTTCCTCTACACGCGCTCGCCCAACAACACTTCGCCCGACACGGACAGCTCGGGGAGCTTCCTGGGAGCCCTCGTTCCCTCGGCCGCGCCGATCGCCATGGAATGGATGTGCACCGCGGGCGAAGACGTGGCAGCCCCGTAACTACCGCGACATCGATATCGGGGGCGAGGCGTCACCCCACGACCCGCGCCCCCATATCGAGCATCAGGCGGCCCCACGGGACGTCCATGTAGAATCGGAGCAGCAGGAAGACCACGACGTAGGCTACGCGCAGGAGGCGTCGGTCGTGCGGGACCTGGCTGACCCCCATCGCACAGAGCAGCCAGCCGAAGCCGGCTACCGGCGCGATCGCGTAGGCGGTCGCGCAGAATCCCAGGAGCGTGATGTGCCGGACGGCCAGCGTGCGGCGTCCCCAGGGGAGAAGGAAGACGACCGCCACCAGGCCTTCGAGAAGCACGGTCGCCCACGTCAGAAAGGTGGCCAGTCGAATGACGGCCGGCGGCTCGACCAGCATAGGCGCTGCGGCGCTCGGCTCGCCGAACGGCGGAGGCTCCAGGTAGACCCGCGAGCTCTCGAGCTGCGCCTCCGAGAGGCCCCCGACGAGCCGGACGGTGGACGCGAACCGCTGGTCGGTCATGAGCCGAACCCGATAGAACCGGCCGTCCATGTAGTCGGGCGACAAGACCGCTTTCCATAGCGTCGCCCACAGAAAGACCGCCACCACCAGCCAGCGCGCGGACGCGGCCAGCATGCGGTCGGGTCGCGGGACGCAAAGCGCCACGAAGATCGCCAGCGCCCAGTACGCGAACAGGTAGTGATGATTGTCTCCCGTGGGCCATTCCCGGATCACCCACCCCAGGAACAGCAGCGTGAGCATTCCCCACAGCGCGGGAATGCGCAGGACCGCGGGAAACAGCAGCCCCAGAATGGCGAGGGACAGAAGGACGGGCCGGACGTACCAGATGGATACGGGCTGAAGGAGGATCACGACCGCCGTGAGCTGCAACCCCAGCAGAGCGCCGGATACCGCCTCCGGAGCGCGCGGTCGGAAGAGTGGGATCAGCGCTCGCGTCCGCGAGTGTCGACGACGAGATCCCGCACCACGACGGGCTCGGCGGCGAGGGATCGCGGGTCGTAGGACATCCGCCAGACGGCGATGCGAACGTGCGTCACCTCGGCCCCCCGGGCGGTCGCCAGGTCGGCGACGTCATGGCCCAGCCGCGACAGGCGGCGGCGGGAGGGAAGCAGAGATGCACGGTAGGCCTGGGCGGCGAGGGGCTCGGGCACTGCGATCTCGCGATCCCCACCCGGGCCCATGATCCGGATCCCCATCGGACGGCCCACACCGTCGTCCGTCGTGGAGAACATCCCGAAGCCTCCGCCCTTCCAGGGCGTGAGTTGCTCGGTCCGGGTCAGCCGGACCTGCGCCGCAGCGACGATCGACAACAGGATGGCGGGAACCAGGGAAAGGAGGCCGAGACCGAGGCGCGCCCGCACGGCCGTCGATTCCCCCGACTCAGAAGAGGAAATCGTCGTCGACCTGGGGGGGCTGCTCGTCTCCGCCGCGGCCGCGGCGGCTCTCTCCGTCGAGCGGCCCTTCGAGGAGTGGTACACCGGCGTCCTGTCGCGGTGCGTTGCAGTAATGCTCGGGCTCGGTCCCCGGGATCATGATCTCCGTGTAGGCGGCCATCCCGCAGAATCCCGCGGCGAGCATGCCGGTGCGGGTCGTGACGTTCACGTGCTCGAGACCCGGCGGCTCGGGGAAGCCCTCCTCGGGGATCTCGAGCCCTTCGTGCGCGACCTTCATGAAGTCGGTCCACACGGGGGCCGCGAGCACGCCGCCCGTGCCGTTGTACCGGATCCGCTGCTTCCGATCGAACCCGACCCAGGTCAGCGTGATGTACTCCGGCGTGAAGCCGACGAACCACGCGTCCGTCGACTCGTTCGTCGTCCCGGTCTTGCCGGCCGCCGGCCATTCGAAGCCCTGCCCCCGGACGCCGTAGCGGCCGGTTCCCTTGTCCACCACGTCCTCCAGGATCGTCGTCACGATGTACGCTTCCTGCTCGGTCAGGATGCGCGTGCGTGCGGGCGTATAGGCGCGGATGACGTTTCCGTTCCGGTCCTCGATCCGCGTGATCGCGATGGGGGTGATTCGGGTCCCGTACGTCGGATAGACGGTGTAGGCGCGGAGCACCTCCATCGGGTTGAGGTCGGCCGCCCCGAGCGCCAGCGAGCCGTAGGGGGGCAGCTCCGACGTGATTCCGGCGTCCCGCGCGTAGTCGATCACGGCCTGGATCCCGACGTCGAACATGAGGCGCACGGTAGGCACGTTGATCGAGTTCGTGAGCGCGTGCCGCAGCGTGACGGGTCCGCGGAAGCGGCGGTCGAAGTTCTCCGGCGTCCACGTCTCGCCGTTGCCCATGGGCATGGAGAGCGGCCTGTCGTCCACCACGTAGGAGACCGGGAAGCCGTTCCGGACTGCCGCCGTGTAGACGAACGGCTTGAACACCGAGCCCGGTTGGCGCAGCGACTGGGTCGCGCGATTGAACTTGGACTCCTGGAACGAACGGCCCCCGACCATGGCCACGATCCCGCCGGTCTCGAGGTCGACCGATACCAGGATGCCCTGCAGGTACGGGGTCACGGGGCCGCCGTCCGGCTCGAGGAACGCGGAGCTGTCCCCGGCCGCGAACGCCGCCTCGCGGGCGGCCTGCCAGTCCGCGCGCCGCGGCTTGTCCCCCGCCAGCGTCCTCTCGATCGCGTCGAGGTGCGAGGCGACGGCCTCCTCGGCCGTCTGCTGGAGCTTCGGGTCCAGGGTGGTGAAGATGCGGTAGCCGCCCTGCCACACGGCGTCCGTCCCGAGCTGCTGCTCGAGCTGGCGGCGCACGTACTCCGTGAAGTAGCTGTCCGCGCCCTCCACGATCCGCCGGGGAACGAGCTCGATCTCGGTGGCCGACGCCCGCCTCGCGGCGTCCTCCTCGATGGCGTTCACCTCGACGAGGTTCTGGAGCACGGTGGCGCGGCGGTCGAGCGCGGCCTGGAGGCTGACGCGCGGGCTCTGCCGCGATGGTGCCTGGACGATTCCCGCCAGGAGCGCCGCCTCGGGCAGGGTCAGGTCGGTGGCGGGCTTGCCGAAGTACATCTGCGCGGCCGACTCGATCCCGTACGCGCCGCTTCCGAAGTACACCTGGTTGACGTACATCTCGAGGATTCTGTCCTTGGGGTACATCTTCTCGATCTCGTGCGCCAGGATCATCTCCTTGAACTTCCGCACGAACCGCTTCTCGGGCGTCAGGAACAGGTTCCGCGAGAGCTGCATCGTGATCGTGGAGCCGCCCTGCCCGCGGCTGCCGGTCACGAGGTTGTGCCACGCCGCGCTCGCCAGCCGCCGGAGGTTGATCCCGTCGTGCTTGAAGAACGCGCGATCCTCGGTCGCCAGGACCGCGCGGATGAACTGCGGAGGAACGCGCTCCAGCGGGATGATCTCGCGGCGCTCGCTGGCGAACTCCGCGATCAGCGATCCGTCGGCTGCGAAGACCTTCGTCACGAGGCTCGGCTGCCATTCCTCGAGGCGGGCGATCGAGGGCAGGTCGGCACGGTATTTCTCGTATACGCCGAGGAAGGCGCCGACTCCCATGCAGACGCTGAAGATCCCGACCAGCGCCAGGATGTTGGAGCCGCGCCAGAAACGGGAGGGGTTGGGAGGGCTTCCCATTCGACCCAATATACCCGCTCGACCGGGGGCGTGGCGATTCGCAAACCGCGCCTTGGAGGGAACGCGCGGGAGTGGTAGCGGCCTGCCGTCAGTGGGGAAGCCGGGTTCCCAATTTCATCGATTTTTCCCCGAGCGGCTCCGTTTTCGAAGACGGCATGTTCATTGCACCGCACGGAAATCCAGTACGCGGAGCCCAGCACGTCCCCGGGCCCCACCCCGACAACACATCCCCCGCTGGAGATTCGCCGTGCAATCCATATCCGTGCGGGTTCGACCTGCTGCGCTTGCCGCTCTCTGCGCGATGGCCATGGCCGCGTGCACCTCCTCCGCCCCCACCGATGTCGAATCGGACGCCGCGAAGCCCTCCAAGCTCGAAGTCTCTCCCACGCGCATCGACTTCGGATCCGATGGGTCGACCTCGTCGTTCACGCTGGTCAACTCGGGCACCCGGGCGATCGAGTGGAGCGCGAGCGAGAACGCGGGATGGCTGTCGCTCGGCGCCAGCTCGGGGACGATGTTCGCGGGCGCCACGCGCACCGTCTCGGTCTCGGCGCAGCGCGGGAGCCTGGCGCCGGGGACGTACTCGACCGCGATCCAGATCTCCGCCGCCCGGGGAGCCGGGTCGGAAGCCGTGTCGGTGTCCGTCACCGTGCCCGCCGCCAGCCAACCCGCCAACCTGGAGGTCGCCCCGCTCCAGGTCGACTTCGGAGCGACCGAGACGAGCGCATCGGTGACGCTTGCGAATACCGGGGACAGCCCGCTGACCTGGACGGCGAGCGAGAGCGCCGGCTGGCTCGCCCTAGGTTCCACGTCCGGATCGCTCGCCGCCCGGTCGAGCAAGACGCTCGCGCTCTCCGCGGCCCGGGGTGGCATGACCCCGGGGACGTACACGACGAGCGTGGTCGTCTCCGCCGGAGCCGCCGGTGCGGCCACCGAGGCGGTGACGATGACGGTGCCCGCCCCGGAGGAGCCGGCGCCTCCCCCCGCGCCGGACGATCCCGCGGATCCGCCGGCCCCGGAGGAGCCGCAGGACCCGCCGCCTTCCGTGCTCCTGTCGGGAACCCTGCTCGACCAGTTCAGCGGCCAGGCACTCGCGGGCATCGAAGTGCAGTTCGCCGGGCTCACCGCCCGGACCGACGCCGCAGGCAGCTTCACGATCACGGGTGCGCCCACGACCACGCTGCAGTCGCTGACGTTGGCCGGGTATGGCGTGTATCGCCGGCTGACGTATGCCAGGACCGGGGACAGCCAGTGGCGGGTGGTGCCGAGCACCTTCAACATGGCCGCGTACAACGACGTCGCGCGCGACGACTGGGGCTCGTATACGGTCCGCTGGACGTCGCGGCCCACGGTGTACGTCGATGCGCGCCCGGAAGGTTTCGAAGGCGGCGACGAGCTCGATCGGTGGATCGCGGAGGTGCAGAGCCAGGCCGCGGCGTTCGTGTCGAAATGGACGGGCTCGGTGATCAGCCCGGAGTCCGTGATCGTAACCTCGAACCCGCCCCGGGACTTCACCGGGGGCACGATCGTCATCCACTTCAGCGAGAACAGCTCGGACTACGGCAACAGCTCGACCGCGATCGGCTATGCGCGCGTGTCCCGCGCCAGTGGCGGGACGATCGCCGGCGCAGCCGTCTGGCTCCGGTACCTCCGGTACTCGGGCTCCGGGGGAGCCTCCAAGCGGACGGGGATCCTCGGACACGAGCTGGGGCACGCGATGGGCATGGGCCACATGACGAGCGGGACGCCGAGCTTCATGGAGCCGTCGATCGGCAGCAAGACCGACCTGAGCGCCTTCGACCAGCAGGCCGCGCGCTTCCTGTACAACCGGACGCCGGGCAACAGTGCCCCGGACACGGACAGCTCGACCACCTTCACGGGCAGTCTCTCGCCTTCGGCCGCTCCCGGGGCGATGGAATGGGTCTGCGGGGACGAGGCCGAACGGCCCTAGCGCGCCGCGCCTGACGATCGCGGCAGCGGCCGCCGGGGGCTTGGTGATCCCCGGCGGCCGCGTGCTAGATTGCGGCCGCGATGCCCCCCGATCCCGACTTTCCTCCGGTCGCCGAGCAGATGGCAGTCATCCGCCGGCATGCGGTGGACCTCCTCCCCGAAGAGGAGCTGCTGGCAAAGCTCGAGCGCTCGCGCGCCACCGCGACACCGCTGATCGTCAAGCTGGGCTTCGATCCGACCCGTCCGGATCTCCACATCGGCCACACGATCACGCTCCGGAAGCTGCGCGATTTTCAGCGCCTGGGGCACACGGTCGCCTTCGTCGTCGGAGACTTCACCGCTCTCATCGGCGATCCGTCCGGCCGCTCGGCCACGCGACCGCCGCTGTCGCGCGAAGAGGTCGATGCCAACGCCCGTACGTTCGCGGACCAGGTGTTCCGCATCCTGGACGAGGAGCGAACGGTGATCCGCCACAATTCCGAGTGGCTGTCTCCCATGGGATTCGAAGAGGTGTTACGGCTGGCTTCCCGCTATACCGTGGCGCGGATGCTCGAGCGGGACGACTTCCAGGCCCGCTACGCGAGCGGCTCCCCGATCTCGATCCACGAGCTTCTGTACCCGCTCGCGCAGGGCTACGACTCGGTGGCCCTGGCAGCCGACGTCGAGCTCGGCGGCACCGACCAGCGGTTCAACCTCCTGGTCGCGCGCGACATCCAGCGTGAGTACGGCGTCGAGCCGCAGGTGATCCTCACCCTGCCGCTGCTCGAGGGGACCGACGGCCGGCAGAAGATGTCGAAGTCGTACGACAACTGGATCGCGCTCACCGATCCTCCCGAGGAGATGTACGGCAAGACGATGTCGATCCCCGACGAGCTGATCGCCAAGTACTGGCGGCTGGGACTCGATTCGACGGACCTCGACGTCGCCGCCGTCGCGGAGGGGCTAGCCGCGGGCGACAATCCGCGCGACTGGAAGCGACGCCTCGCCCACGCGCTCGTGGCCGAGTATCACGGCGCAGACGCGGCGGGCGCGGCCGCGGCGCACTTCGAGCGGCTGTTCGTGCGGCACGACCTCCCCGAGGAGATCCGGGATGTGACGGTCTCGCTGGACGGAGACGTCGCCCCGCTTCCGTGGGTGCTGCGCGCGGCCGGCCTGGCGTCCTCGACGTCGGAAGGGCGCCGGTTGGTGGAGCAGGGCGGGGTGTCGCTCGACGGCGAGCGGGTCGCGGATCCAGGACTGCTGCTCGAGTCCGGCCGCACGGCGGTGATCCAGGTCGGGAAGCGTCGCTTCGCGCGCGTCACTCTCACGAGTGAACCGGTCGAGTAGTCCATTCGCGTGTCGTTTCGACGACGCGATCCACGGCCTCCCCGGTCGCTCCCCAATCCCGCGGTCGTCTCAGGCGCCAGGCCGGGAGAGCGACGAGCGACACCATCTTGGCGGGGTCGGCGAAGCCCACCAGGCGGATGTACTCCTGTCGATAGATCCACTGTAGTCGCTCCTGCGTGTTCAGCGGCTCCACGGCGATCCCGGGATCCTCGTGCCAGTCGAGCACGAAGAAGCCGCGAAGGGGAACTCGGGAGCTGCCGGCGGAGGTGGGGAGCCGCCAGCGAGGCCTGCCGCCCACGATCCCCATGTAGCCGGCGCCGGAAAATCGCGCCGCGGTGTCGGCTCGCAGGTCCACGCAGCTGGGACCCGCCCAGACGAGTCCGTCCTGCACGGCCAGCAGATCGTCCGCGACGACCGGGTAGCCGCGCTCGCCCAGCGAAGCCAGCATCGAGCTCTTGCCCGCTTCTCTCGCTCCGAAGAACCCCCAGGCACCGGCCTCCGTCTCGAAGGCGCCTGCATGCAGCGTGACGTCGCCGCGCCAGCGGGCCAGCACGGAGATCCCGATGGTGAGCAGAGGGTGGACGAGCGCGTCGATCGGGGGGATGTACGGGATGTCGAATCCTACCCGCGGCGGATCGCGCTCGACGAGGTACGTCGTG